>CAITEH010000061.1 GCA_903891415.1 Candidatus Firestoneibacteriota bacterium | reverse complement strand
AATTATACGCGGTCAGAAAGGCCGGTTTTAAGGAACTCAAGGATGACGGGGTCCAGGATCTGACTTCGGTGCCGGTCTCATTTTCGGTTTCCGGAATGACCTGCCTCTTTGAACCGCTGGCGGTCGCGGCCAGGGCACCCGTTACGGATACCCGGGAATATTTCGCGCACAGGGCCGGCTTGACTATTGAGGCCCTCCGCTCGGCTGCGTATCTGAAAGAACTTCTGCGCGGGAAAAAATATCTGACAGTTGTTCAAGTGCTCTCCAATAACATTCTTTATGGCGCGTCAGGAGTGCTGCTTTTTTTACTGTTTTTTTTCAACTTGCTCGTGCTGGTAAAACCCGGCTATGTGTTCCTGCTGGCCCTCCAGTTCCTATTCTATGTGGCAGGAGCTCTTAAGCTTTTCGGATTTTTCCCCTACTATGTTTTTTTTACGTCCTATGCGAGCCTGGCCGGACTTGTAAAACTATTAAGAAAAGAGGTTAAAGATGGAAAAAACTAAGGTATTTTACGCTACGGCCAGAAGCAAAGTCTGGAATTATGACTATTCTCTGCCCGCTAAACTTGAAGAACTGCTTCTTAAAGTAGATCTCTCAAAATATATAGCACCCAAAGATAAAGTTGCGATAAAGACGCATTTTGGTTCGCATGGCGCGTTTCGTATTGTCCGGCCGGTTTTCATAAGAAAGATCGTGAACGCGGTAAAAGCCGCGGGAGGCAAACCCTTCGTGACCGATACCACCAGGATAGAATCGCTTGATTATCTGGAGGTTGCCGCGGAAAACGGTCTTACGCATCTGACCTGCGGGGCCCCGGTACTTATTGCTGACGGGATCAAAGGTATGGACGCGACCCCGGTCAAGGTTGAGGGAGCAAAACACATACAGGAGATCAGTGTTGCCAACGGGATACTTCAGGCCGATGCCATGATAGTTGTTTCGCATTTTAAGGGCCATTTACAGGCGGGTTTTGGCGGAGCGATAAAAAATATCGGGATGGGCGGGGTTTCACCCAAGACCCTGGAGGGAAAAAATAACCGCGGGCGGCTGCATTCCGTGGATGATAAACTGCCGGCCTGGGATAAAACCAAATGCACCTGGTGCGGGAGATGCGGGGCGATCTGCCCGACCGAAGCTATAACTATCATAGGCCGGGATATCTATGAAATAAATGATGAGGCCTGCTGGCGCTGCGGCAGGTGCGCGCGTATCTGTAAAGACAAAGCGCTTGATATGCCGATAACTTCAGAGCGCCTGAACACCCATATTATAGAAGCGTCCAAGGCCGTAATGAGCACCTTTCGGCCTAAAAAAGTTATTTTCATTAATTTTATGCTGGAGATGCAGCCGGAATGCGACTGCATGCCGATGGCGGATGTGCCGGTGGTCAATGACCAGGGTATAGCCGTTTCCGACGATCCTGTGGCTGTGGACCAGGCCTGCATAGATATAGTAAGCAAGGCCAGGCCTCTGCCCGACAGCCTGGCTTCCGATATGGGTTTGACTGAAGCAGGGGACACCTTTGGTTCTGTCAATAAAAAAGAAACCAGGCTTTCACTTGAAATAGGCGAGAAAATGGGCCTCGGCTCCAGGAGCTATGAGCTGGTGCCGGTGAAAAAGAAAACCGCGACGTCCGAGCCCGAAGAATGGGAATAGCAAGGTATTTACTTTATTAACATTAGAGATTTTAAAACGACATAACCGGAGAATTTGTGTCCAAATTCGACTTCAAAGGTGTTTTTAACAAGGCCGATTATCTTTATTTTTACCGCAGTTCCATATCTCTTGAAAATACCACCAACCAGATAAAAATTTTACTGCGGGAACTTGACCTTAAACCGAAAACCAGTATACTGGACGCGGCGTGCGGGCACGGGAGGCATGCAAATATCCTTGCCGGGATGGGTTTTAAGGTTACAGGCGTGGATTTAATGAATGAATTCATTGCTATCGCGAAAAAAGACGCAAAAAAGCAGGGATTAAGCGTGGAATATGTAAAAAAAGACCTGCGCAGGATCAATTATCGCAATAAATTTGACCGGGCGATCATGCTGTTTACTTCCTTCGGCTACTTTAGCGAGGAAGAGAACCTGCTTATCCTCAGGAATATTTGCCGGACCCTGAAAAAAGGCGGGCTTTTTTTTCTTGATATAATTAACCGGGATGCGTTCCTTTGCAGGCTTAAAGGGCTTTCTGTGACCGAGATAACACAGGATATGATGATAGACCGGGTGAGTTTTGACAGCAGGACCGGTTGTTCCATTAACCGCCGCACCTATTTGAGAGGCGGAAAAAGGCATGATACCGAGTTTCACGTAAGGCTCTATAATTACAATGAGCTTGAAAAAGTTCTGGAGCAGGCCGGCTTTGAAATAAAGAGTTCCCTGGGGGACTGGAACGGAACTCCTTTTACTTCGAATTCCTCCAGGCTTATGGTCATAGCCAAAAAGAAATAAGTACTTGCACTGAAATAACAATTTTATGTTTCTTTATGGACTTTTAGGGACTGTTATGGACTCTTCTTTTAAGGAGCAGTTATGGCTGACAGTGTCGCAATAAAGATCTTAAAAAAACATATTGTCCGCGGGGAACCGCTGAAGGGTACGGAGATAGGCCTTTGTATAGACCAGACCCTGACCCAGGATGCCACGGGCACGCTGGCCTATCTGCAATTTGAAGCTATGAACCTGCCGCGGGTCAGGACAAAGCTCTCGGTAAGTTATGTTGACCACAATACCCTGCAGGAAGGTTTTGAGAACTTTGACGATCATGTTTTTTTACAGACATTCGCGAAAAAATACGGCATCTTTTTTTCTAAACCCGGTTCGGGTATCTGCCATCAGGTGCATCTTGAAAGGTTCGGCGTTCCCGGGGCCACGCTTTTAGGTTCCGACTCCCATACGCCCACGGGCGGGGCGCTTGGCATGCTGGCCATAGGCGCCGGCGGGCTGGATGTGGCGCTGGCCATGGCCGGGGAACCTTTTTACCTGACCATGCCCGACATAATCAAAGTGGAGTTTAAAGGCCGGCTCCGCCCCTATGTGTCGGCAAAAGATATAATTCTTGAATTACTCGCGAGGCTTACCGTTAAAGGCGGGGTAGGAAAGATATTTGAATATACCGGTGAAGGCGTAAAAACCCTGTCCGTGCCGGAAAGGGCTACAATTGCAAACATGGGGGCGGAACTCGGGGCGACCGCTTCAATATTTCCTTCCGATAAACTTACAAAAGAATTCTTAAAATGGCAGGGCAGGCCGCAGCACTGGAAGGAAATAACCGCGGATAAAGACGCAAAGTATGACGGCGAGCTGGGCCTTGAGCTTTCAAAACTTGTTCCTCTGGCCGCCCGGCCGCACAGCCCCGATAATGTTGCCAGGGTAAAAGATCTAAAAGAAGTGAAGGTGGATCAGGTGCTCATCGGTTCCTGTACTAATTCTTCCTATAAGGACCTGATGACCGTGGCTTCCATATTGAAGGGAAGAAAGGCGCACCCCGAAGTAAGTTTTGCCATAGCGCCCGGTTCTGCCCAGGTCATGAAGATGCTTGCCGGGAACGGCGCGCTTGATATTTTTCTTAAAGCCGGCGCCAGGATACTTGAAACCGCCTGCGGGCCCTGTATCGGCATGGGGCAGGCCCCGTCTTCAGCGGGTGTATCGGTAAGGACTTTTAACCGTAACTTCAAGGGGCGCACGGGGACACCTGATGCTTCCATGTATCTGGCCAGCCCCGAAACGGCGGCCTGGTCGGCGGTAAAAGGTTATCTTTCCGATCCCATGGAAATAAAAGAAAAACTTAAAATTCCCCGCGCGGTACCCGATCTCGAAGATAGTTTGATAATAGCCCCATCCAGGGAAAAAGATAGTTCCTGCCTGGAAGTAAAAAGAGGCCCGAACATCAAACCGCTGCCTGTTATGAACCCGCCGGAAGAGACGCTGGCCGGGGAAGTCCTGCTGAAAGTGAAAGACAATATTACGACCGATGACATTATGCCTGCCGGGGCAAAAATACTGCCCTTAAGGTCAAATATTCCCGCTATTTCCGAGTATGTCTACTGCAAGCTGGATAAAGAATTTCCCCGGCGGGCGAAAGAAAAGAACGGGGGGATCATTGTCGGCGGGATAAACTACGGGCAGGGAAGTTCCAGGGAACACGCGGCGCTTGCGCCCCGTTATCTTGGCGTAAAAGCCGTGATCGCAAAATCTTTTGCGAGAATACACGCGGCCAATCTTATAAACTTCGGGATAATCCCGCTGGTTTTTGATAAAGAGAGCGATTATGAGGTGCTTAACCCGGGAGATCTGCTTGAGATAAAAGAGTTTAAGGAACAGTTAAAAAAAGGCAGCTTTCTCGTTACCAATAAAACCTCGGGGGCCGCCTTCAAAGTCAAAACCGGGCTCAATGAAAGGCAAAAAAAGATAATCCTGGCCGGCAGCCTCCTCGCTTTAACCGGCTCCGGAAAACGCTAAAGATGATGAATTTATCTCTGGGGATCTGCGCCTACAACGAAGCAGAGAATATAGGACGCCTTCTCCAGGCGCTTATTATTCAGGAGCTAAAAAGCGCTTCCATACTGGAAATGATCGTGGTTGCCAGCGGCTGTACGGACGGTACGGAAAACCTGGTAAAGGAATTTGCCTTAATAGATAAAAGGATAATTCTGATCTCCGAGCCGGAAAGAAAAGGAAAAGCGTCTGCTGTCAACGCTTTTTTAAAGCTCGCAAAAGGCGGGGCTTGTGTCCTCATAAGCGCGGATACCCTGCCCGAAAAAAATGCCCTGGAAGAACTGGTGAAACCGCTGCTCGAAAAAAATATTGGCATGTCTGGCGGGCATCCGGTTCCGGTGAATCCAAAAGGCACCTTTACGGGTTTTCTGGCGCATTTTATGTGGGAACTGCATCATGAGATTGCGCTTACCGAGCCGAAACTCGGGGAGATGGTAGCTTTTAAAAATATTGTTAAGGAGATACCGGGAGAATCGGCGGTCGATGAGGCCAGTATTGAAGCTAAGATAAGGGAAATGGGGCTGGATATTAAATATTGCCCGCTGGCCGTAGTCTATAACAAAGGCCCTGAAACCTTGAGCGATTTTATCAAACAGAGAAGGCGTATCTATACCGGACATCTCTGGACCAGAAAAAACCAGCACTATGAAGTTTCAACGATGAGCGGTAAGAAAATATTCTGGCTGGTACTTAAACGCTTGAAACACCGGCCAAAAGAACTGCCCTATATGCTCGCGGCGATAAAACTGGAGATACTTGGCCGGCTCCTGGGCTGGCTGGACTTTTATGTGTTCAAGAAGAATCCCTCAAAATGGGATATTGCTGCCACAACCAAAAATTTAAATTAGGATACGGCCGGGGTGTTGGCCGGGCCTTAAGAGACACCGGTTCTTAATTCTGATATTCAGGAGTTCCATGCTGAAAATATTATTTAAGACAATATTGTACCGCTGCTTCTACCGGTGGGGTTTTCCTAAGCTCCTTCCTTTTTCTTATACTTTCAGCGTTACATTTAAATGTAATTCACGCTGCCGCACGTGCGGCGTCTGGGAAAGAAAAGCGGAAGATCTTACATTAGAAGAGTTCAAAAAACTTTTCAGCTCTCTTGGCTCCAGTCCTTACTGGGTAACCCTGAGCGGCGGAGAACCGTTCCTCCGGCCCGATATTGCGGAGCTCGTAAAAGCCCTTTATGACACCTGTCATCCCGGGGTTATTAATATACCTACTAATGCCATCCTGTCGGAGCTGATCCCAAAGAAAGTCGCGGAAATAGCGGGCTACTGCAAACAGTCCGATCTGATAATCAATGTTTCTCTTGATGACATAAACGAGAAACATGATGAGATCAGGGGCGTACGGGATAATTATAAGAAAGCCATGAAAACCTACGCGGAGCTCAAGAAACTTGATCTTCCCAATCTTACGGTCGGCATCCATACGGTTATTTCAAAGTTCAACATAGGCAGAATAAAAGAAATATTTGAAGAACTTTCAAAACTCGGCCCGGATTCTTATGTTACTGAGATCGCCGAAAAGCGGGAAGAACTTTTGACCATGAAGGCGGATATTACTCCGGAAAAAGGGGATTATAAAACTGCCGTTGAATTTATTATCAGGGAAACAGAAAAAAAACAATATAAAGGAGCCGGTCGTTTGACGAAACTGCTCCGCCGGGAATATTACAGCCTGGTTATAAGGATGCTGGAGGAAAAAAAGCAGGTTCTGCCCTGTTATGCCGGTGTGACTACCGCTCATGTGGCGGCCGATGGTAAAGTATGGTTCTGCTGCATGAAATCCGAACCGGTGGGAGAGCTCCGTGATAAAGAAATCGGCTACGATCTGAAAAAAATCTGGTTCACGCAAAAAGCAAAAGCGCTGCGAAACGCCATTAAAAAAGAGCGGTGTTATTGTCCTATGGCTAATATGGCTTATACGAATATGCTTATGAGCCCGGTTACCATAGCAAGACTCGCATTTAAATATATCTTTGGGATGCTAAAATGAAAATACTTCTTATCCATCCGCAGCTAAAAAAATATGTTCAACCAAAACTGGCGCCTCTGGGTATCTTATCTATCGCGGCGGTACTTGAAAAGGCGGGACATGAGGTCAGTGTGCTGGACCTTAATGTGACCCCGGAACTCTATGAAGCTGCTGATCTGTCCGGGTTCTGTCTTGCCGGGATAACTTCCACCACCCCTCTCATAAACGAGGCCTACGCGCTCGCGAAAAAACTCAAACAAAAATATTCCTTCCCGGTAGTTTTTGGCGGGCCCCATCCTTCCGCTCTGCCTGAAGAAGCTCTGGATAATGGTGTGGATATTGTGGTCCGGCATGAAGGGGAAAAGACCATACTCGATCTTGTCAACTGCCTGGAAAAGAAAGGCCCTCTGCGCGAGGTCAAGGGAATACTCTTCCGCGAGAACGGGAAAACCGTGGAAACTCCCGCGCGGGAGCTCCTTACCGAAAAAGAACTTGATGAACTTCCGTTTCCGTCCTATCACCTGCTCCATGATGTTTCCTTGTATTCCACGCCTCAACCGGTGATCTCGGAGAAGGCGAGAAGCCTGACTATCGTAACCTCCCGGGGCTGCCCGTATCTTTGTAATTATTGTTTCAAAGGGGTTTTCGGAAAAAAATGGAGGGCCCACAGCCCCGAATATGTGGTAAGGCTCTTTAAATACCTTACCAGTACCTTTAAGGTAGATGAAATAGGGGTCCAGGATGACGCGTTTAATATAGATAAAAAAAGAGTGCAAGCGATCTGTGAAGGGCTTTTAAAAGAAGGCATCAAGGTCAAATGGACAACGGCGCAGGGCCTTCGCGCAAACGCGGTAGATCTTGAACTGCTTCAAAAGATGAAACAAACCGGTTTTTTCAGGACCGGCTTTGGTATTGAAAGCGGAAACCAGTCAATAATTTCCGATCAGATCCACAAGGCCGTTAAAAAAGAAGACGCAATTCTTGCGGTAAAAGCCGCGAAAGCGGCGGGGATAGAACCGATAACTTATTTTATGATAGGAAACTCCGGAGAAAATGAAAAGACCATGCAGGAAACCATAAACTTCGCAAAGGAGCTGGATACCGATGTGGCGCATTTTACCATTACGGTGCCTTTTCCCGGAACTCCGCTTTATGAGCAGATAAAGCGCGAGGGAAAATTTTTGGTGACAGACTGGTCGCTTTACGGGTATACTAACGGTATATGTTACTTTGAACTCGGCGAGTTGAATAAAGAACTTGTCGAGCGCATGTGGAAAAAGGCCTATAGGGATTATTATTTAAGGCCCAAGATGATATGGCGGATGCTTACGAAGAAAGGGGCGCATAAAAGATTACCCACGCTTTTTAAAGCAGCCCTGCAATACCTGGGCTTAAGGGGGGCAAAATAATGGCGGATATAATACTGGTTCAGCCCGTAGTCGGCTTACTTGATAATATTAAGAGCGCTCCGGCGATACCTCTTTCATTAATTCACGCGGCCGCTCTTGCCGTAAAAGAATTTAAGGTCTTGATAATTGACCAGCGGATAGATAAGGACTGGAAAGAAAAGCTGAAAGCGGAACTTAAAAAAGGGCCTATTTGCGTGGGGGTTACCTGCATGCTCGGTCCCCAGATAAAATTCGCGCTCGAGATCTGTGAGGCCGTGAAAAGGAACAGCACGGTGCCCACGGTGTGGGGCGGCGCGCACGGCTCGACCCTGACCGAACAGACCGCGGCCTCGCCGCTAGTTGATTTTGTGGTTTTCGGAGACGGAGAGGTCACCCTGGTAGAGCTTGCAAGAGCGTTGAAAAACAAGACTCCTCTTAACGAAGTAAAAGGCCTCACCTATAAAGAAAATGGAAAGTTAATAAAGACTCCCGACAGAGAGTATCTTGAACTGGATGATTACCCTGTTCCGCCGTATGAACTTGTGGATGTTACAAAATACCTGCCTTTAAGGTTTGGAAAACCGACCATAGATATAGAATCCAGCCGCGGTTGCCCTTTTACCTGTACTTTTTGCTATAATCCGCATGTGAATCATTGCCGCTGGAGGGCTTTAAAAGCCGAAACAGTGCTGGAAAGGGTCAAATACTTTAAGGAAAAATACGGTATAAACAGTGTCTGGTTCATAGATGATGAGATGTTCGTTGACCTGAAACGCGCCAAGGTCATAGTGGAAGGGCTTACTAAAATGAAGGTCAAGTGGACCGTTCAGGGCATTACGGTCAAATCGGTACTAAGAATGGATGACGCTTATCTTAAGATGCTTTCTGATGCCGGCTGTAAACAGCTTAATCTCGGGGGCGAATCGGGCTGCGTACGGATACATGAAATGACCAAAAAGGGCATCACCCCGGAAAAAATACTTGAAGTAAATAAAAAACTTAAAGGCAGCGGGGTCTCGCCGTGGTATTACTTTATCGGCGGGTTCCCGACAGAGACAGAGGAAGAGCTTAAGATGACCGTTGATCTTATTGTAAGGATACTTAAAGAAAATAAACAGGCAAAAATATCCGGTATAGGTTGTTATACGCCTTACCCGGGCACCGAAATGTTCAAACAGTCCGTGGAACTCGGTTATCAGCCGCCGAAAGAGCTTATGGGCTGGAGTACCTATGCGGTTGATAATATTAATACGCCCTGGGTGACGGGCCGGCGCAAAAAATTGATAGAGGGGCTGCAATTTGCCAGTTTCTTTATTGATGATAAACCGAGCGATGTTAACGCTCCCTGGTACGTCCAGGCGGCAGCGTTCTTATACCGGCCGATCGCGAAGTTCAGATTAAAACATATGTATTTCGGCTTTCCTCTGGAAATAATAATCGGGAATAAAATTAAAAAAAGGATAGCAAACCAAAAATGCTTCTAATTTTTATCCAGCACTCCGCTTTTCCTAACTTCGGGATAATGAGTATTTCCGCGCTTTTAAAAGCCGGCGGGCATGACGCGGATCTGCTAATTGTTTCTGAAGAAAAAAACCTTCTTTCAAAACTCAGGAGCCTGAAACCGGATGTCGTCGGCATTCATACTATCACCGGGGAACATAAATGGGCGCTCGGGCTAGCGAAAGAAATAAAAGCTGCCGGGTTCCTCACGCTTTTGGGCGGGCCTCATCCCACTTATTATCCGGAAGAAACAATAAATAAAGAGGGTGTTGATATGCTGGCGGTCGGGGAAGCCGAATATGCCTGTCTGGAACTTCTCAATAACCTGAGAGACAAGAAAGCGGTAACAGGCATTCAGAACCTGTGGGTAAAAGAGGGTTCCGGCAAGATCCATAAGAATGAGATCCGGTGCCTGATAGAGGAACTGGACGCTTTGCCGCCTCCTGACCGGGAGCTATATTATAAATATCCGTTTCTTGCGAAGGCCAGCGTAAAACAGTTTTTGACGGGCCGGGGTTGTCCTTATGACTGCACTTTTTGCTCGAATCATCTTTTAAGCAAAATGTACAGGAATAAAGGTAAATATGTAAGAAGGAACTCTCCCCGCAGGGTAATAGAAGAAATGAAAGCGGTAAAGGAAAAATGGGGTTTCCGGACCGCTTCTTTTACGGATGATGTTTTTGTAATGTCGCATGAATGGCTTGATGAATTCCTGCCTCTCTTTAAAAAAGAGATCGGCGTCCCTTTTATGTGCAATGTCAGGGTAAATCTCGTTACCGGAGAGCTGGTACAAAAACTTAAAGCCCACGGGTGCTATGGTGTTGCCATGGGCATAGAGTCCGGGAACGAGGATCTAAGGAACAGGGTCCTGAAAAAAAGAATCTCCAATGAACAAATAATCAAGGCGGGAAAGCTTATTAAAAGCAGCGGCCTGAAACTAAAAGCGTTTAATATGCTGGGGTTGCCCGGCGAAACCTTTGAACAGGCGCTGGAAACCCTTGACATAAATATGAAGATCCGGCCTGATTTTACTCCGGTATCGCTCTTGGAGCCGTATCCCAAGTATGAGATAACCGACTATGCCGTCGCGCAGGGTTATCTGGACAAAAACTATGGACTGGATGATGTGTCCTGCAGTATCTATGTGCCTTCAAAGATAGAGATAAAGGATAAGAATAAAATAATCAACCTGCAGTCCTTCTTCTTCCTGGCGGTGAAATTTCCGTTCCTTTTGCCGCTGGTCAAAAGACTGGTGAATTATGAACCCAACTGGTTTTATAAACTCCTGACAAAACTTATATATGGCTACTACATGAGCCGGGTGCACAGGCTTACCTTAGGGGATATTATCCGTTACGCGCTTCATATTGACGCTACACAGGTGTAAAAAATGAAAAAATTCTACGAAGTTGCTCTGCTTGAAGAAGAAGGGCTTGGCACCGCCTATGAATATTATATGAAACAGCGGTTATTGAAAAGATTATTCAGGAAGAAAGGACAACCGGGATCCTTTTGTGTTTTCGGCCTGCCTGAAAAATACGGCACCTCAATGGACTTCTGCCTCCTGGCAAACGAGCTCAAAGCCCCCAGCGTGATACTGCTTGACGAAAGAGCGGAAGCCGTAAAAAAATGTTCAACGGCCGTAGAGAAACTTAAAGAAAGAAAATTAATTCCGGATTCGCTGGCCCGGGTTAAAGAAGGCCTTTCGTTAAACGGGGCTAAATATGATCTTATTACAAATTGCGATGTTTTTCAGCGATTTAGCGAAGCCGAAGCTTTAGAAATGATAGAAGGCGCCGCCGCAAGCTCAAAGCTTTCGGTGTTTTTTCTACCAAACGGCTATAACATCAACCATGTCGCGTCTCCGGGAAGGAAAGCAATTGATCCCGTAGATTTCGTTAAGAAAATAGAAAAAAAAGTCAAAATAATAAACTGGGGATATATCGATATGCCTCCCTTTCCGTCAGGTTCCAAGATCTCCGCCCAAAAAAGGAATGCCGTGAGAGCCGGGGCCTTAAGTTTTATTGTTTTCTTTATCCTTAAGCTCTGGGCCGTGATTGAGATCCTGACACCTGCTTTTATTAAGAAAAAATTCTCCCACGCTTTTTATCTGGCCGTTCAAGGGAAACAGTCCTGTTAGACCGGCCGGGGTAAAAAAATTGTTTAAAACCGCGTTTTTGGAAAGGCGCCGCTCGAGAAGAAAAAAACAGCCCTATTCAAAAGAACCGGGCCGCAAAAAAACTTTTAACTGAAAACCAGGAGAAAAAATGATAAAAAAAGGCGAATATCAGGGAAAACCGGTTATTTCTTTGCTGAGGAAAGAGGACGACAAATTCCCGTTCACCTTCGGGCTCAGTAAAGCAAAAATGATCCTGGAAAATATTGAAGAAATAAAAGCGTTTGTTGCTGAAAATGAAAAAGGGCAGTAAAGGCCGTTAAGTTGCCGGCGGTCCCTTACTGAAGCGGCCTTACAGTTTAAAGAGCGGTATTACCGTAAGAGCTACCACTATCCCGCTTACCAGAAAGGGCAGGGAAATATCTATCGGGGCCAGAGCGCCGGCAATGAAAGGCGCTAGCACGGCTCCGAGCGAAGAAAGGGCGACCGTTTCGCTGACATCCCTTCCCCGGGATTCCTCCCTGGCGAACTCCTGGACATAATGATTTTGAATGGGAGACCATAAGGCCGCGCCAAAAAAATCATGCGTGAGCCAGACGGTGACCGCGATCCAGAAATTAGGGATCAAAGCGGCGGCGCCGATGGCACAGGCCTCATAGAACATGGTAACAATGAATATTAATTTAAGGTTCCTGCCTTTCATGAAGTTTCCAAAAATAAACATCGGAACCCCGAGCAGCATTCTGTGGATCATTAGCACGACCGCGGCGTCCGCTATGGAAATGTGGAATTTCTGGATAAAAAAGAGGGGCATGACAAAGCAATGACTGATGTTCATGCCCAGGGTCATGATGAACATGGCCAGGGTAAGATTTTTTAACTTTGGCGGCAGGTCTATCCTGAGTAGGTCCCTGAACTTAAGCGGGGCTTTCTCGCTCTTGACCGGCCGGAACTCCTCTTTAAAGAAGAGCAGAAAAAATATGCAGGAAATAAAAAGTGCGGTTCCGCACGCAAAAAAAGCGCTTCGAACGGCCAGCAGGCCGCCTATCATGGTCCCTACGCCCTGAAGGAAAAATTCCATACCGACGGTCTTAGAAATAAGCTTTAAGAAATTTTTCTTGCCGTTCTCATATACCAGTATGGACCGCATGGTGTCGCGGACTATAAGAGAAGCTTCCCGGACGGTCTTTACGGATGTTAAAGGTATCAGCGAACCAAAAACCGGCGTGAAGAAGTTACCCAGAGCGCTGAAAAGCAGGCCCATAGTGTAAAAAGGCTTTCTGCCTATCCGGTCCGAATGAGCGCCCACGTAAAGGCGCAGAAAATAAATAAGGGTCGAAGAAAGCCCGAAAATTATACCCATATTGCCAAAAGAGACCTTGATCTCTTTCAGGTAAATAGGCATTGCAAAATCATAAACTCCCATGCAGACGGCAAATACCGCTGAGGTGAGAATAATTATCCAGAGATTACGGTTCAAGACGGCTCCTTTTGTTTAAAATACTATACTATATTACCCGCGAGAAATCAATTTTTCCTTTCCGGGACAGCCCTTTTTAAATGCCGGATTATTGGCAGTTGAATATACGCGGGTGTATAGGTAGAATATAGCTTATGAAAACAATTTACCGGACTTCTGATATCGGAGAAATGACGGTCATAAAAAGTGTCCTCGAGGCCTCCGGTATTAAGTGCGTGCTCTTGGATGAATTCAGCCCGCTGGTACGCCCGGTATTCTCAGGCGGCGGCCGGCTTACGGTTGCTGATGAAAAGGAAGAGGAGGCAAGGGTAATAATTAAGGACTATCTTAACACCGTCAACCTGCCGGAAAAGGCCGCGGAGCCAAAAACCACTGAAGCCCGCTGTCCGGAATGCGGCAGCAGGGAATTCGCGCCGGCATTTTGGAGCGTTTTTTTTGGCGGGAATAAATATAAGTGCGGAAATTGCGGCGCAAAGTTCAAATCAGATGGCAAGAATGCAAGATAGGAAGAAGACGGATAGATGCTTAGTTGGTTGTCCGCCTATGGTGAGATCTCGACAAGCAAACTTGGCGGAGTTGGTTAGAGGCCTGGCAAGAAATAAGAAAACAAGACGACAAGAAAAAGAAGAAAATGTTAGTAAAGAATCTTGAGCGAAATAGCGAAATCCGCCAACGCTTTGAGGCGGAAGTGGCATCGTCTATTTTTAATATCAGTGAAAGCATCTTTTATTAAATCAGTGGAATCGTTCTTAGAACAGTGAAGCAAGTATTTTAAATCAGTAGCATCGTCAATTTTTGAAATCAGTGGAATCGTTCTTAGAACAGTGAAGCAAGTGTTTTAAAATCAGTGGCATCATCTATTTTTAAGCTCAGTGGAATCGTTCTTAAAAAAAGGAGAAGAACATGATCAGACTCGGTATAATAGGCACGGGAGGCATGGCGAACACGCACGCGTTATTTTTTAAAAAAATAAAAGATGTTCAATTGTCAGCGTGTTGTGATATTGATCTTAAGAAGGCGGAAGAATTCTCAAAAAAGCATTGCGTCAAGGGTTGTTATTCTGATCTTAACGGGATGCTGCGGAATGAAAGCCTTGATGCGGTTTCAGTCGTAACCTCCGATAAATTCCACCATCCGGTAGTCATGAAAGCGCTCGAAAAAAAGCTTCACGTGCTTTGCGAGAAGCCCCTGGCGCTGAACAACAAAGACGCCTGGGAGATGGCCGGGGCGGCAAAGAAGAAGGGGGTCATAAATAATATTAATTTTAGCTACAGGAACAGTTTTGGCGCCCAACTGGCGGCGCGGATGGTAAAAAAAGGCGAACTGGGCAGAATAATGCATGTGGATTCCTATTACCAGCAATCCTGGCTTGTCAGCGCGGTCTGGGGTGACTGGAAAACCTCCCCGGGCTTGCTCTGGCGGCTTTCCACGAAAATGGGTTCAAACGGGGCCCTTGGCGATGTGGGGGTGCATATCTATGACCTTACGACTTTTATCGCCGGGGAAATTTCCGGGCTTAACTGCCTGCTTAAAAATTTTAAAAAAACACCGGACTCCTATAAAGGTAATAAACTGGATGCCAATGATTCTGCTGTTACCCTGGTAAAATTCAAGAGCGGTGCTATCGGCTCCATCTATACCTCAAGATATATAACGGGCCATCCCAACGACCTGAAAGTGGGTGTTTACGGTGAGAAAGGGGCTCTGGAGATATATCTTAACTCTGCTCCCCAGGCCTACGAAGAGCTAAGGGTTTGCAGGGGTGAAAATGCTTTAAAGAAGAATTCCTGGGAAACGCTTATCGCGCCCGCAACACCCAATATGTATGAAAGATTCATTACAGGGATAAAGACAGGCAGGAATGATCAGCCTGATTTTGCCGCAGGCGCGCGCGTGCAGGATTACCTGGATGCCAGTTTTATTTCAGATAAAAAAAAGAAATGGATAAAAGTGTAGGCAGCCGCGGAGTGCTCTATGTGCGGCAGGTGCCGGATAAAAGGGGAACATGAAGATATTTATTTGTGTAGGTGATGCTTCGGCGGATGTTTACGCGGCTAATCTCGCGAAAGAACTGAGAAAACGGCTGCCCGGCCTTGAAATTCACGGCAACGGGGGCAAATTAATGGAGGCCGCCGGCGTAAAACTATTCGTGAATCTGGTTGATCACAGCGTTATAGGCATTTCCGAAGTAGTTAGAAATTACACAAAACTCGTAAAGCTGGTGAAAACCACCCTGGAATATATAACGGTAAATAGCTTTGACCTTGTTATACTTATGGATTACCCCGGTTTCAATCTGAAACTTGCCGCCGGCCTGAAAGAAAATAATATTAATACGGTCTATTATATCCTGCCGCAGCTCTGGGCGTGGGGCCGGGGCCGTATAAAAAAGATCAGAAAGTATATCTCAAGATGTTTCGTGGTTTTTCCTTTTGAAACCGCTCTCTACGAAAAAGAAAATATCCCGGTGGAGTTTCACGGGCACCCGCTCGTGGACCTTGTTTCTCCCTCCGCGGGACGGGAACAATTAAAAAAAGAGTTTGCTCTTCTTCCCGGCAAAAAGGTCGTGGGCCTTTTCCCGGGCAGCCGGAAAAATGAAATAAAAACCCTCCTGCCCGAAATGCTGGCCGCGGCAAAAAAAACAGGCGGCGCGGAATTTGTTCTCTGCCAGGCCGTCTCCATAAGCGATGAACTGCTCCTTCCTTTTATCCGGGCCTCCGGCCTGAAAATAAAAATAGTCAAAGCCCGGACTTACGACGTGCTGGAGGCAGCCGATGCCGTTGTTCTTGCATCCGGTACGGTAACCCTGGAAGCCGCGCTCCTGGAAAAGCCGATGGTAATTGTCTACAAACTTTCGCTTTTTACGCGGCTTATAGGAAAACTCCTTCTGACCATAAAATATATGACCCTGCCCAATATTCTGGCCGGCAAGCAGATCGTTCCGGAACTTCTGCACGGGCAGGCCAGCAGCGTAAATATCAGCCGCGAGCTGAAAAAACTTCTTGAAGAGACTCCGGAAAAAACAGAGATGCTGGAAGAATTAAGAAAGCTTAAAGCAGGCCTGGGCGAAAAAGGCGTCAATGAACGCGTGGCAGAAGGCATAATTAAGTGCCTCAAGTAGTCCTGGTTGCCGTCTTAAAAAACAAAGACGGCCTTTCCCGGCTCCTGGAAAAAAAATGGTACCGCATTCCCGTGGAAAAATGCCCTAAGAGAAAGTTCGCATTTCTTGCTTTTTTTGAACCGGGAAGCGCTCCGGGGCGGCGCGGGCGCATCAGGTATTTTGCAAAACCTGCTGCCGTTAAAATAATAAAAAACACCGGGCCAAAGAAATATTACAAATTTACCTTTACGCGCTTGCACAGGTTAAAAGTCCCGGTAGCCAATAATAACGGGCTGCGCGTTTCCTTCGGGTTTACGACTCTGGAAAAACTGAAAAATTCAAAGGAAGTTACGGGCCTTTTCGGTGTGGCCCCCGTGGAAAAAATACTGCAAAAGGCCCTGAAAAAAACGCGTTTAAAAATATTTCCCGAATATCCGGTGCGGCTTCCGGCCGGGAAAAAATACCGCCTCGATTTCGCTGTTTTCTGCAAAAAAGGAGTGCTAAATATAGAATGTGACAGTACTGAATGGCACTCTTTGAAAAGCCAGATAATTAAAGACAAAAAAAGGGATGAAACACTTAAAAAGCTGGGCTGGTCTATTTTAAGGTTGCAAGAAGCTGAAATTACAGGTAATATAAGCAAAAGTGTGGCAAAGGTCTTAAGCCGGGTTAAGACACTCGGTGTTATGAAATAACGGGCCGAAAATGGCATTGCAGGAAAAAAAGAAAATGGGAATACTTAAAAGGATACTTTCCTTCGCGAAACCTTACAGGACCAGATTGCTGACGGCTGTATTATTTATGGCCGTGGTTGCCGCCTGCGGCGGGGCCGGAATGTACCTGCTGAAACCCCTCTTTGACGAAGGTTTTAATAGAACCAACCCGGAGGCCGCTTTTACTACAATAAAAAATATCGCCTTTATGCTCGTCGGGATTTATTTTCTTAAAGGCATTTCTTTCTATATTAAGGACTACCTGCTGAACAATACGGGCCAGCGGATAATAATGGATATCCGGAATGTTGTGTATGATCACGTGCAGAATCTTTCCCTGGGCTATTTTTCCAGGAACAAGACCGGGCAGATCCTTTCCCGCATGACCAACGATGTGGTCAACATGCAAAATGCGGTTATGAGCATTACCGGTATCATCGGCGAGTCCATGAATTTTACCGGGTTCCTTATCGTCGTCTTTTTAATGAACTGGAAACTGGCTTCGCTGGCCATAATAGGAATTCTTCTTGTGGTCTATCCGATCTACAGCTTTGGCCGGCGGCTCCGTTATATCAGCGTGGACACGCAGAATAAACTCGGCGAGATAACTGCCATAGCGCACGAAGGTATTTCCAATATCCGCATAGTAAAAGCTTTTGCCATGGAAGAGTACGAGCATAAAAAACTGGCCCGGGCCAACCGTTCTTTTTTTGATACCTTCATGAAAGCCGTCAGAATAACCGCCATGTCCCAGCCCATAAATGAATTTATAGGCATCTTTGCGATCTCGATCCTACTTATGGTCGGGGGTTACCAGATAAGCCGCGGGGCCCTGAGCGTCGGAGAGTTTATTGCTTTTATCGGAGCGCTTTTTATGCTCTTTAATCCCATCCGTAATTTAAACGGGGTGAATATCCAGATCCAGCAGGCCCTTTCTTCGGCGGAGCGGGTTTTTCAGCTGCTTGATGCCCCCCAGGAAGTTAAAGATGACGCGCTGGCGGTAAATATGCCCTCCTTTGAAAAAGAAATAACCTACCGGGACGTGAATTTTGAATACCTTAAAGACCGGCCGGTCCTTAAGAATATTAACCTGAGCATAAAAAAAGGCGGGATCGTCGCGATCGTCGGCCCTTCCGGCTCCGGTAAATCCACGCTGGCGGACCTGCTGCCGAGATTTTACGATGTAACTTCGGGCTTAATAGAAATTGACGGTGTCGATATTAGAAATTATAAAATGGCCTCGATCAGGACTCAGGTGGGGATCGTCACCCAGGAAACCATACTTTTTAATGATACCATAAGAGGCAATATTGCCTATGGCCGCGCGGACCTGCCGCTGGCTCAGATAGAAAATGCGGCCAGGGCGGCAAACGCCCATGATTTTATCGTGAAAGCCCAGCACGGTTACGATACTCTAATTGGAGAGAGGGGCGTAAAACTTTCCGGCGGGGAGAGGCAGCGGCTTTCCATCGCCCGGGCGATCCTTAAAAATCCGCCGATACTGATCCTGGATGAAGCGACTTCGGCACTGGATACCGGGTCGGAAAAACTTGTGCAGGAAGCGCTGAATAATCTTATGAAAAGCAGGACCACCATCGTAATAGCACACCGGCTTTCGACCATAATTCACGCGGATAAAATAGTTGTTCTGGATAAAGGAATGATAGCGGCAGAGGGCAAGCATGAAGAGCTGCTTTCCGCGTCCCCTCTGTACAAAAAACTTTACGAGATGCAGTTCGGTTATAAAAGCAGCTAACATAATATTTGTAAAGTCACGGGAGAATTTTTATGTTAAAAGTCGGAATAATCGGTTTTGGAAAAATGGGCCGGAAACATTTCGAGAGTTTTAAAAGGGTCGCAAGCGTAACTCTTTGCGGGGTTTATGATATTGACCCCAACAAGGCAAAAGAGTCGGGGATCATGACCTGCCAGGACCCCTGCCATTTGATAAGGGAATGCGATATTATATGTGTCGCCACCCCGACCGACACCCACAAGCAGTATATACTGGAGGCGATAGCCGCGAGGAAGCCTGTTTTTGTGGAAAAACCGCTGTGCCGCACCGTCGAGGAAGCGGATGAAATAGTCAAGACAGCAAGAAAATATAAGGCAAAAGTGATGGTCGGGCACGTGGTCAGGTATTTTAACCAGTACGCGGCGATAAAAAAAGCCATTGACGACGGCTGCGTGGGCAAGCCGGCGATAGCGAGGATAACGCGCTGTTCAAAATTCCCCAAGGCCTCCAATAACTGGTTCAATTCCCGCGAGAAAAGCGGCGGGGTGATCCTTGACCTTATGATACATGATATTGATTTCCTGATCTGGTGCTTTGGTGACGTGGAAAGGGTCTATGCCCGGGATATAGGCCGGCAAAAGATACCGAATAAGGACTACGCGCTGGCCATCCTCCGGTTTAAAAGCGGCGTGATCGCGCATCTTGAAGCCAGCTGGGCTCACGCGGGCGGTTTCCGGGCGCGGGTGGAAGTTGCCGGTACCGGGGGCCTTGTAAGTTATGACAGCCGGCATCCGGCGTCGCTAAAAGTCGAACATGCCGACGGGAACGCGGTGCGGGAAAATCCCGTGGAAGAAAATGCCAATCAGATGGAAATAAGAGAATTTGTCGAGTATGTATTGAATAATAAGGTCCCGAGAATAACTCTCCATGACGCCTACGAGGCGCTGAAGGTGTCTTTGGCCGCGCTGGAATCCGTAAAACTGCGCGAGCCCGTGAAACTTTCAAAGGGGGAAAAGTGGATAGAGTAAAAATAGGAGTAATGAGTTACGCGCATATGCACGCCCGCGGTTATTCCCAGTGCCTGAAAAATATCCCTAACGCGGAATTTGCCGGGCTCTATGATGATAATGCCGCGCGGGGCAGGGAAATGGCCCGGCTCTTTGGCGTGAAATTTTACAATACGGAAAAAAAATTCTTTGCGGAAAAACTGGACGGCGTGATAATCTGCTCGGAAAACTCAAAACATCTTGCCATGGCCGAAGCGGCCGCGCGCGCGAAGGTGCATATCCTCTGCGAAAAGCCGATCTCCGTTAATATGAAAAGCGCGAATAAAATGCTCGCGGTCGCGAGCAAGACCGGCGTAAAACTGATGATAGCTTTTCCCTGCAGGTTCATTCCTTCCGTAATGAAAGCAAGAAGAGTGCTGGATAGCGGAGAGATCGGCAGGGTACTTGCTATCAAAGCGACCAATCACGGCTCCCTGCCGGGTGGCTGGTTCACGCAAAAGAAATTTTCGGGCGGCGGCGCTATTATGGACCATACCGTGCATGTAACTGACCTGCTCCGCTGGTTTATGAGAAGCGAGGTAAGGACTGTCTATGCGGAGCTCGATAACAGCATTCATAACCTAAAGATAGACGATTGCGGCACGCTTTTTTTCGAATTTGAAAACGGTGTTTTTGCCACGCTGGACCCCTCCTGGTCCAGGCCCAAGTCCTTCCCGGTCTGGGGGGATGTGACCATTGATATAATAGGGGAAAAAGGTAATATATATGTAGACGCTTTCTCCGAGGTAATAGATGTCTATGATGATAATGTAGGCAGGCATTGCTGCCGCGGCTGGGGTTCAAACGCCGATCTGGGCCTGGTCAAAAATTTCGTAGATATGATAATGTATAATAGAACCCCGTTTATTTCCGGCTATGACGGGATCAAAGCCATGGAAGTGGCGCTGGGCGCTTACGAATCCGCCGCAAAAAAGAAAGTAATAAACCTTCCGTTATAACTGGTAGAAACCGGAAGCAAAGGAAGAGTTTTTGGTGGCCTGTTTTGTAAAGAAATTAACATAGAATATCTCTATAGCAATATTGAAAACCAAAGGTTTTTATGTTATACTTCTCACTAAAGAAGCGGCGAAAGCGCCGGGTTGAATTATTACCGAAAAAATCCTATTAGTTTTTTAAGGAGGGTAGTCATGAAAAAGGCACTAGTTTTGGGAATAACGCTTGCCTGCGTTGCTTTGTTTGTGGGCGGGTGTTCAAAGGGCTTTAATGTCTTCGCGCCCTTAACTCCGGCTCCGGGCACTTTGCCGCCGACTATTTCGAACGCCGCAAATGCTTATGCTGCGGGTGACTACGCAGGAGCTATGGCCATGTACCAGCAACTTATGGCTTCAAATCCGAATAGTTCCGAGGCAAAATACGGTTATGTTAAATCCTATGTAAAAAGCGTCGGCTTTGATATTGGCACCTTCATAAAGAACGGTACCGGCCACGGCGCACCCCCATTTTCTGCTCCTGTAGCTGGAGTTGCGAAAGGCCCGCTACTGGACAGCCGGACCGATCCTTTTGGCATAAACATTACGAAAATGAAAAACCTTAGCGATAATTTGATAACATATCTTGGACCGATAGCTGATGGTCTTTGTGACGGCGTAGTTCCGGCAAATGATGTTGATGTTAATACTTCTCTTGCCTTTGCGTATCTTCTTCGCGGTATTCTGAAAATTGTTGATCCCGCCGGTACCGGGGTTTTACAGTTCAATATTTATGATTTTGGAAATGGAAATGTGAATGTTGTTTTGTGGGGAACAACTGTTATAGTGTCTAACAACACTATAGCTAGCATTATAAGGACTTCCGCTGCGAATGACCTTCAAAAAGCTATTGATTATATTCACGTTGCAAATACGACATCAGGCGGCGGAACTATCTGGACGGATGTGGAGACTTTCCTGAACCGTGTCAAGACTGCAATAAACAACGCTTAGTTAAGGTATAAAAGGGAGGGATGAAAATGAAAAAAATATTAATAATGTTACTGATCTTATCCACGATGGTTTTCGGCGCGGTTGTGCCGTCAACCTTCTATGAAACCTCCAGGGCCCTTGGTATGGGCGGCGCCTATACAGCGGTTGCTGATGATTTCAGCATGCTGATGTACAATCCTGCAAATCTTTCCAAAGATCAGCCCTTGCATATTTCAATTTTAAAACTTGAGATCGAGATCAATCAGAAGACCCTTGATTTTGCAAGCTGGCTGGCAAACAACTCCGGTAAATTAAGCGGAAACTTCACCACCTGGTCAGCTGATGACCTGAACCGGCTGATAAACGCCGGCATCTTCCTTGACGTGGGGGATAATTTCTCCGTGACCGGTATCAATACACCGCTGGGCAACTTTGGTGTAGGTGCTTTTGTAAAAGCGACGGCCAATGTAGCTGTCCGGCAGGAAATACTTGATGTAAAAGCGCGTCTTTCAGCGCTTGTGGATGTGACTGTACCGATTTCTTACGGTACTGTCCTTAATTTACCTTTGATAAATGATGCCGCAAGTTTTCTCGGCGGCGGTAAATTCGGCCTTGGTATCACGGCAAAACTCATTCAAAGATACAGTTATCTGGATGACAAATCCATACTGTCGCTTTCAAGTTTTGACCCGCAGGACGTGATTAAAAAGCTGACCAACCCCCAGACAGGTACGGGCTTTGACCTGGCTTTGAACTACAACCTGCCGTCCTGGGCTTCGACCTTCTCGTTTGTAGGCAGAGACGTATATACTGTTATTGGAACCGATACTGTTGCCGCAAACTGGGTTTTTGGTTATGCCCTGCAACCTAAACTAATACCGGGCGTGCCGCTTACTCTGTCGCTTGATGTAAATGATCTCTTTGGTAGTACTACTTTCATGAGTAAAGTAAGTGTTGGCGCGGAAGTGAATTTGATAGGCCTTGCCGTTTTAAGAGGCGGTTTCTATCAGGGCTGGTCCAGTTTTGGTGTCAGCCTGTTTGGCTTCCTGGACTACGCGAACTATGGCGTGGAACGCGGCTTGTATGCCGGAAATCTTGAAGAAAGATTCCACAGAGTTTCAATAACGATAGGCTTGTAATTAAAAAATAGGTAACTACTCGGGGTGTCCTGCTTTTATGCGGGACTGAGATCATACCCGTCGAACCTGTTTGGGTAATTCCAACGAAGGGAAAGTAAACGGAAAATAAAGGGCCGTAATTTCTCAAAGGAATTACGGCCCTTTCTCGTTAGAGAAAATAAAAAATAGTCAAAGGTCTAAGGTGAAGAAAGAAGTCCAAGGTCCGTAAAGTCCATAAAGTCGAAGGTCTAAGGTGAAGAAAGAAGTCCAAGGTCTATAAAGTCCATAAAGTCGAAAGTCCTACATTAGGGAGTTATATTAATATAATATTAAAGTATAGATTTTAGACCTTATGGACTTTACAGACTTTAAGACTTTACGAACCTTATAGACCTTACAGACGTTATTGTCCTTAAGACCTTATGGACGTTACAGACCTTACAGACGCTATTGGCCTTGAGACCATATGGACTTTATAGACTGCACTTAATAAGGCGGCAAAATGAATAAACAGAACACTTTAGTCATAAAACGCATTTTAGATGTCAACATCAACCGGGCCCGGGAAGGGCTGCGGGTGCTGGAAGACTTTTCCCGTTTTGCGCTTAACGATAAACAGCTTGCCGGGAGAATTAAGACCGTACGGCACCTTATTTCAAAAGCTGTGGACCGTTTTGAGGTGGTCGCTTCAAGAGCTTCAGAAAAAGATCCGGGGAGAGCGCCCTCTTACGATAAAAAGGTAAAAGCAAAAACGCTCGCGAATGTCCTCGTGGCCAATATTATCAGAGTGGAAGAAAGCGCCAGAGTTTTGGAAGAGTTCTCAAAAATAATCTATCCAAAAAGCGCCGCGAATTTCAAAAAGGCACGGTTCCTTTTATATGACCTTGAAAAAAAATTCATTAAAAAAGCTAAAAGGGCTCTACGCGGTAATTGATCCCGGAGTCTGTGCTCTTGCAAAGCACCGTCCCCTGCCGGTTGTGAAAGCCTGCCTGGAAGCCGGAGTAAAAGTTGTCCAGCTCCGGTACAAGGCCGGCTCGGATAAGGAACTCCTTTTTTTGGCCGGAAAAATAAAAAAAGAATGCGAAAAACACGGAGCGCTGTTCATACTGAATGACCGGGCGGATCTGGCGCGGCTTACTAAAGCGGACGGGCTGCATCTGGGGCAAAAAGACCTTCCCGTAAGGGCGGCAAGAAAAATATTTAAAGGTTTAATAGGTATATCCACGCATAATGACAGGGAAATACAAAAAGCTCTTAAGGAGAAGGTTGATTATATCGGTTTTGGGCCGGTTTTTGCCACTTCTACCAAGAAAGGCCTGCCGCCGGCAGCAGGTTTGGGCCGTTTAAAACGCGCGGTCTTAAAAGTAAATATTCCAGTCGCGGCCATAGGCGGTATAAATAAAGATAATATTCGTGAGGTTATTCAAACGGGAACTTCCTGTGCGGCGGTGATCTCCGCGGTCTGCGCCGCAAAAGAACCAAACAAAGCAATAGGAGAATTAATGGCAGTTGTGGGTTAAAATGTAGTTGCCTAATTTATTGGGCGCAATTAGCAGGCTCGATGAATCGAGCAACTACAAAATATTTTAACTAACAGCGCAGCCGCTGCACGCCGTGCCATAGATAAAAAAGATAAAGGAGAGACACAATGACTCAAATAGAAACGGCAAGAAAAGGCAAATACACCGCAGAAATGCTCGCGGTCGCTAAAGCCGAGAACGTTTCAAAGGAATGTATAATGACCGGAATCGCTGCGGGAAAAATAGTTATTGCTTCCGGCGTGGTCCACAGGCCAAAGAAAGTTTGCGGAATAGGCAAGGGCCTGAAAACAAAAGTTAACGTGAATATCGGCACCTCTCCTGACCGGTCAACTTTAAAACAGGAGCTGGCAAAACTTAAGGTTGCAGTAGAATGCGGCGCTGATGCCGTAATGGACCTGAGCACCGGCGGAGATATGGATAAGACCCGGGCCGCGATCATCAAAAATTCGCCGGTAGCCGTAGGTACCGTGCCGATCTACCAGGCCTCCGTTGAAGCCATCAGGAAGAAAAGATCGGTGGTAGAAATGACAAAAGAAGAGATGTTTGCCGGTATTGAAAAACATCTTAAAGCAGGCGTGGATTTTATTACGGTGCATTGCGGGGTTACCAGGGAAACCATAGGCCGCCTTACGAGAGAAGGGCGTATAGCAAATATCGTAAGCAGAGGCGGGGCCTTTCTGACGGAATGGATCCTGCATAATAACAGGGAAAACCCCCTTTTTGAAGAATATGATGAGCTTCTGGCGCTGGCGAAAAAATATGACGCAACCCTCTCGCTCGGAGACGGTTTCCGGCCGGGCTGCCTGGCGGACGCAACCGACAGAGCTCAGGTACAGGAACTTGTAATTCTGGGAGAGCTGGCCGAACGGGCCTTGAAGGCGGGCGTGCAGTCCATGATAGAAGGCCCCGGGCATATGCCGATAAACCAGATAGAAGCCAATATTCTGCTGGAAAAACGCCTTTGTCATGAAGCGCCTTT
>CAITEH010000060.1 GCA_903891415.1 Candidatus Firestoneibacteriota bacterium | reverse complement strand
TGGGCTCCGCCTAGCTCCAGTTTTGTTATTATATGTAATACATTCAATTTCACAGTTTCCTCGTGTTTTTCCGCCCAGGCGGATTTCGCAATGGAGTTATGGACAGATATTTATACCTTTGCTCAAGCTGGGCTCCGCCTAACTCCAGTTTTGTTATTATATGTAATACATTCAATTTCACAGTTTCCTCGTGTTTTTCCGCCCAGGCGGATTTCGCAACGGAGTTATGGATAGATATTTATACTTTAATTTATTCATTTAATAAGTCCTGCCGCGGCTTTTCCGTCCAAAAGTGCTTCTTCCATGGCTGAATAATTCCAGGCGCCATACCTGCCGGTTGAGATTATTTTAACCTTTTTTAGATATTCGCGCAATATTGCTATATTTTTATGGTAATTGAGATCAAATATCACATAGGCATATTTAATGTAAAGCGGTTGTTCCGCAATAATGTTGTCGGATGTTTTCAGGACGCCTGTTTCAATAAGGTCTCTCTTGATATTTTTTACGAGTTTTTTTTGGTCATACCCCGTTCCCTGCTTTAGTGAGACCTCCGTATACAGTGAAGACATCCCGGGAGGACAGAGTTTTTTTGAGACATTGGAATAAAAGCCGGTCCGGTAAAAGCATATTTCGGGATCCGCGAAGTAGAGCCAGTGATTTTTATTTACCTTTTCCCGGCCTATTCCGAGATTTAAGGCAAAGAGTGAAATATACCGGAGTTTTTTGGCCGCGGCCAAAACTTTTTTCGGGGCTCCCTTTATGCGCGGTATCAATTCCGGCAGAGGCAGGGTGGATATTATCTCTTTAAAACCCGCGGCTTTCATACCGTCGCCATAAGTTATTTCCCGTTTAACCGGGTCTATTTCCTTAACTTCGGCGTTAAGGAGAGTACGGTCAAAGACAAAGCCGCTCAAAGTTTTGGAGAAACTGCCTATTCCGCCCGCAGCAGGATAATAAAATTCAATATTATATCCGTAAGCTTTTCTTTTCCTTTTAACCTCCGGAACATACGCGCTCTGCCCGAAAGGCAGCATCTTATCAAGCTTGCAATGATAAAGTTTTTCATTATAAGGCCGCATGAAATGTTCGTAGATCCCTTTACCGGAAGTGCCCAGTATCCAGTCTTTAAATGTCTTATACTTCTTTTTTTCCCCGGGGTACTTAAGGCCCGCAGCGCATTCTGCTGCGATCCGCCTGTTTTTAAGTTTCAAAAAGTGCGCCTGGAACGGATAGGGAATATATTCTCCTTTTACAAAAACCGCGGCTTTTCTTTTTATTTTAAGTAAACGGTTTGCGAGCAGTCTCCTGACAAAAGTCCGGCCGTAACCCGTCTTAAAATGAAAGTAATGCCCGGTATGGTCAAAGGAAAAATTGTTTACAAGAAAACTCCCGGCAAGGCCTCCGGGAACTTCTTCTTTTTCAAAAATAATAAAATCCTTTCCCGCCTGCCTTAAATGAAAAGCGGCGGAAAGGCCCGTAAGTCCGCCGCCAATTATGGCTGTTCTGCTTTTATGTTTCAGTTTAGATTTCCCCTGTCAATGTTCTTCCTTACGCGCAGGCAGCGAGACCTGCTGCCTCCCGCCGGGAGGCGGACTTAGAGCAATGCTTCCTCAAAACTGTTCCCAGTGCGTTAAGGTCTGTGCTCTTTTTTTAGGCACCCGAAAAATACCTTTATCATCAATATAGTATTTTATATTGGTATCGTTTTCTTCCATTACAGGTTCTTCCGCGCGGTAACCCAGAGCAATAACAGAATCTACTTCATGTGTTTCCGGAATCTTCAAAAGTTTTTTTAAGGCCGGCTTATCACAAGTTTTTATCCAGCATCCGCCCAGCCCCTCGTCCCACGCGGTTAAGAGCAGTGCCATAATCGCTGCTCCAAGATCGTAAGGGCTAGAGGCCGAACCTGCTTTGTGGTTCTCGACGACAACTATATAAGCCATCGGCTTCTCGCCTTCTTTTGGTATTCCGCGCGGCGCTATATAAGCCGCCCATTTTACATGCTGGAAAATATCCTCCGTAAATTCCTTATCCCTGACCACTACATATTCCAGCGGTTGAAGATTGCCGGCGGAAGGAGAAACTCTGGCCGCGTTTACCAGTTTCTCAAGCAAAGAATTGGAAATTTTTGTCTGTTTAAACTTTCTGATAGTGCGCCTTGCTAAAATAGTTTCGTAGGTTGACATAGCGTCTCCGTTAGCTCATTGAGGAGTATTGACAGGTTGAGCCTGGTTGGCCGCGGAATTAGGTTTGCTCAGCGTGGCAGTTACATCTGTTTTTATGGTAACAGCACCTTCTTCGTCAGAAGCAGCAGTTGTACTTTCGGCAAAAATAATGTCCATTTCATTTTCTTTGAATTTAAGTACTGCTTTGATCTTGTCCACTTTGTCTTTGGCTTCTTTATAGGCCTGGTCTTTTGCGGTTTTCATCAGTTTTTCCAGAGTTGCTTCGTTAAAGTGATAATTTATAAGCTGGTTATCGGGATTTTGGGTGGTTGCCGCAAACTTAAGTTTTGTTGCGCCCTTCACGGCCTTTAACCGGGAATCGGCCTTGCCTTCGGCGGTAGCGGAGGCCACCTCATTATTCAATTTGGGAATTTCTGCGACGGCAATACCGCCATAGTCTACTGCTTTATCAAGCATCTCGCATATTTCCACGAAGGATTTGCTGCCCAGATCCCCCACCACCACATACTTTTTGGAATTATACTTAAATTCTACCTTTTCTATAACATTGCCGTATTCATCTTTCTGGGTAAGAGATCTGTTTTGTTTCATAGTCTGCTTTACCAGTTCCGGCTGAAAACCATAAACTTTGAAATTTTCCTTTTTTATCCTGAAAAGACGGCCAATATTATATATCATCCAGTCTACTTTTTGAGCAACCGCGGTTTCTGCTGACCGGAGGGAGTTCTGCGGCCCTGATTTTACGGAAAACTGAACAAAGACGTTGTCCGGCTTGGCGGTCACGATGCCGGTGCCGGTAAAGGAAAAGCCGGCAACCTTCCCGCCGGAAAACTTTACATTCTCGGCAATTCCCGAACCTACCATATCCAGCGTAGAAGAAAGACTGCCTTCCTGTGTGGTTCCCACTTCCGAGGGCGCCAGTTTCGAGTTACCGGGTTGAGCTACATTTGGGGTGCCTGCATTATTTGTACTGTTTCCTGAAGTATCCACCGGGGCCTTCAAAAGGTCTTTAAAGGAAACATTGTTTAACATATTTACTTCTATCATAGGAATATACTTGACCGCCGGAATAGAAATAATAAGGGCAACAATGCAAAAAAGCACCAGATGCTCGGCAAAACTTACGGCAAGCGATATTTTTTCTATCCTATCCAGGGCCATAATATTTTCTATGAACTCCTTTTCTTAATAAAGATCAATAACCGGCTACTTTTTCCAATCCGGCTGCGGTGTATGTTCCGTGGATTCAAAGAGTTTAACCGCACCGGCCTGTCTTGCCAGGTCCATTACAGAGATAACAATACCGTGCTTAACGGAGGTATCGGCATTAATAATAACTATTTTATTCTGGCTTACGGCAAGTAACGCCGCCAGGGGCAGGGAAAGATCTTTGAGAGAAATTTCCTGATTGCCCAGATAGACCTTGCCGTCCGCTGTGATATTCAATATGATATTTTTTTCAGGCGTAACATCATTGGAAACAGAGCCCGGCAGTTTAACGTTTATGCCTGACTGGATCAACATAGGCGCCGTTATCATAAATATTATGAGCAGTACCAGCGCCACATCGGTAAGCGGAGTAATATTAATTTCTGAAAAAAGTTTTGCTTTTTTTGTATTCAGGCTGAACACGGCTCTACCCCCTTGACTCTTTATTCATCTCATCCCATTTATCGCGGTCAACATCTTTTGCGGTAAGAAGATTTACCGTCTCCATGCCCGCGAGCGTAATATCCGTGTTTAATTCGTCAACTTTTCTGACAAAATAATTATAGGCCGCAACCGAAGGGATAGCGACAAAAAGCCCGACAATCGTGGCGATCAAAGCTTGCGCGATCCCGGGCCCGACAACACCGATACCGCCGGTCCCTCCCATGTTGTTTATCAAAGAAAAAGACTCGGTAACACCAATGACGGTCCCGAGCAAGCCAATGAAAGGCGCTACATTGCCTATGGTCCCGATAACTACAAGATTTTTTTCCAGTTTGGAGATTTCCCTGATCGCGGTTTTTTTCATAGCTTCTTCGAGCTCTTCTTTTGTGGAAGGAAATCTGATCAAAGCCGCTTTTACAACAAAGGACACCGGGCCTTCAAAATCCTGGCATAGATCCAGCGCCCTGGAGACCCCGGAGCTGTCAAATTTTCCGTCTTTACGCAGGACCCGTTTTAATTTTTCAAGGAACTCATTAGTATCCACTTTGGCGGCTTTAAACCTCAGATATCTCTCGACAATATGGTAGATCGACACGAAAGAGACCGCGACCAGTACCAGTATGGTGAGAAGCGCCCAGTAGTTCTTGAACAACGACTGGAATAAACCTAAATTTTCCGGCATAACTTACCCCCTTTTATTTACTTTCTAGCTTGCTGAAAAAAGCCTTTTTTATTGACTGTTCTACTATGGTACCTTTTTATAAAAGTTTTGTCAACGCTTGCTCTTAAGCGGCAGAAATTCCTCGTCTTGGACAATTTTTGTAGTTGCCTCATTTATGAGGCCAAAAATGCTTGATGAATCAAGCAACTACAGTTCTAATATCATTTGCTTCTATCTTCTTGAGGAATTTCTGCTTAATCGGCTAAACCTTTAATAACATCACCTGTTTTAATTTTATTCTGTTCAAACCAGCCTTTATTGACTTCAAGCGCATAAAGGACTTTTTCCTTTGCCGCAACCGGAGTCAAATCCTCCGGCTTTAGATCCTCAAGCTGTAATATTATTCCGTTTGCATCTATAAAAGCCAGAGATAGAGGCAAATAGGTATTCTTCATCCAAAAGACCGGCTTTTGTGGCTTATCAAAGCAAAACAGCATTCCTTCATCCTTTCCCAGTTCTTTGCGGAACATAAGGCCTGTCAGCTTTTTTTCAAAAGTATCTGCAACTTCGACAGTCAAGTTTTTTTCATTGATTTTCAGGGTTTTTTTTGTTTTTTCCTGGTTGGCGGAAAGCTTTCGAACAAGAGGAGGACAGGCAATGATGGACAGAAAAAGCACTATAATGAGAACTCCTCGCAATAATATTTTAGCGGATTTTATCATAATACTCACCTATTAATTATATCATTTCAGCCGGGCTTCCGAAATAAAAATAAAAAAACAAAGCCTTTTATGCAGGGATCTGTTTTTCAAGGCAAAACCCCGGCTTATTTATTTAAAAATCAAGCATATATCAGGTTTTAGACGTTTATTATAATTAAAAGTTTACAGGGTCTCGAAATTCATTATCTAATATAGTTATTGATAAGGTAGGGAAGTATTTCAAAACCAGCCAGGCCAATAATTACTGCAGGAGCGGAGAGCAGGAGAAGAATTGCCGGAATATCGCCGATTTCATACCATTCATCCGGGATCGCGCGGATAAGAAAAATCCCTCCGGCAAGAATGAGGGCACTCAGAATTAAGACTATGACCTTATACTTTACCAGAAACAAACCAAGGGCATTTATGAGCATTTCCCAGAGGAAAAGGAACCCGCAGCCGGAGCAATTAAGGGATTTGAAGGCTTCAAGCCAGGAATCTGCCGTATTTACCCTGGCCGCGATTAATACGTAAAATACAAAAAGCTGGCTGGCAATTAAGACCGTAAGAGCCGTAACCAGCGCGTTTTTAATATTTTTAGGACGAGTAAACCAGGCAAAGAGTTTACCTGTTTTATCAACCAGATTGCCGGCAACGTAAGCAGCAATATTCCCCATGTCTTCTCCCTAAAACAACCTTTTTGATTATAGCATAAATACCGGGCAATAATAAATCACAAGTTACTTTGCAATAAAAAGCTAAAGTACTTTAACGGATAAAGGAGTATTTATCCACCTCCGTAGAGGCGGCATTAAAATAGTTGACATCCACTCTCCACCCGCGTAAAAAACTTTCTTTTTTAATAAATACCGGAAACCCGCTTTCCGTATTTTTCTGTTTTATATTTTTTATGTCTCCGGAAAACTTGGCTTCAAAACCCGGGAGTTTCTTTTCATTCCACCACACCACAACTTCACGCCCGTCATAGAGCACTTCATGGTAGAACCCCACATCGCATCCCAGCTCAAAAAGAACCTTAAGCTGCCCGGGGCTTAATTCCTGGGCGGCTTTCAAAAGTTTCTCCGGGCTGCCAAAATATTCCTTCGGCTTTTCCAGAAGAGGTAATCTGTCAAACCCGGACATATTAAAACCCCTTACGGTATTCACAAAATCTTCAAGCGTAAACTTTGAGTTGGTGTTAAAGTGCTCCGCGAAAACAGCCGTAATTTTAAACGGCCCGCCGTCAAAAACCAGTCCGGAGATCCTGAAATCGCCGTTTTCATCAGGCCGGGCGGTGAACTTTGAATATTTTCTTCCGTTTACTTTAACTTTTTTTATTTCATTCGCGCGTAGGCCCCGGAGCACAAGATTTAATTTTAATTTTTTATGGCTGGTTCCGCCTTTTTTTACAAGCTCAAAGCTTATTTCTTTTCCCTGCCAGTTATTTTTACAGGCCGCAAGCAGGTATTTGCCTTTTTTATAACCCAGCGTCTCCCCGTCATCATCATAAAAATCACAGGTTCCCGTCCCCTTGAAAAGAACAAAGTCCAGGGACCTTTCCTTGGTCTTTAAAGAAATAACCGCTCCGGCTCTGGCAAAAACCGGAATATCCGTCAACGCCCCGTAAAGGACGTGCCAACGCCCCCCTTCATAGGTTTTTCCGTTAAAAAGATCATAAAAAGTTCCAGGTGGAAGCCAGACAGGTTTTCTTGCAAGCCCCGTTTCTTCTTCTATGGCTTGATCAAAAGGAGCCGCGATCAACTGCTCGCCAAAGTAGTACTGGTTGGGGCAGGCGTATGCATTTTCATCTTTTGGGTGCTCGTAGTACATCGGCGTGATAAGAGGAAGGCCGCCGCTCCTATTATGCCAGGTAGAGGTATAAAGGTAGGGTAAAAGAGCCCGCCTTAGTTTAAGCGCTGAAATTGCGGCCGCCTTGAAAGCTTCCGGTTTCGTCCAGGGCCTGTTGTCAATTCTCGGGTCCCCCGAACTATGAAACCTGAAAATCGGAGAGAAACAGCCGAATTGCACCCAGCGGGTATAGAGCTCATCATTATGCCAGTGCTGGGCGAAACCGCCTATATCATGGCTCCACCAGCTGTAACCGATATTCGAAGAAGTCGCGGTAAAATAGAGTTGGAACTTCAGCGTTTTCCAGGTGGGGATCGTATCCCCGGAAAATCCGATAGGATATCTATGGCTTCCGTTATTTCCCCATCTTGAAAAGTTAATGGGCCTTTTTAAACCGTCCCGGGCCAGGTCATTAGAATGAAGATGATTCAAGTACCAGAGAGGGTCCAGATTGGTAACGCTGGTCTTTGTTCCCTGCTGCCAGTCTATCCACCAGAAATCAACTCCGTCTTTTTCCAGGGGATGATGCAGGTATTTAAAGTAGCCTTCGATAAATTTTCTGTCGGACAGGTCAAAAGGAATAACCTGCCTTGAAGCCGGATCAAGCCCCATATGCCGCGCCATTTCCGGATACATTTTTTCATGCGGGAGCACGCCGCCGGCGGGATGCAGGTTCAGGCAGGCATGGATCTTTTTCGCGTGCAGCCGTTTAAAGAAGCCTTTTGGATCAGGAAAATATTCCGGATTCCAGGTATACCCGGTCCAGCCCGGCAGGTGCCAGTCCTTATCAATGACACAGACCGAAAGAGGCACTCCGTGTCTCTCGAACTCGCCGGCAATTCTTTCCAGATCTGCCTGCCTGTATCTTTCCCAGCGGCTCCACCAGATACCGAGAGACCATTTGGGTATCATGCGCACATTCCCGCTCACAGCGTAGTAAGCAAGCAGACAGGCCTTATAATCTGTTCCGTAACCAAAAAAATATATATCGCTGTTCCTATTTCTCCACGGGCGGAGGAATCCGTTACTGTCAAAAACCAGAGAATGGCTATCGTCTATTGCAGCCCAGCCGGACCGGGAAAGGAGCCCTTCTGAAAGCTTCAGTTTATGTAAATGCAGGACGTCAAAATCCCCGTTGCAATTATCCAGCGTTCTAGCCGTGCCCAGAAGGTTTTCAGTATCAACATCGCCGTATCTCCAGGCCTTCCCGGTCTCTTTAAGTTTGATGGAAAGGGTCTCAGCAGAGAAACCTGCTTCCGTGTTCAGATAAGTTAAGGTTAATTTACTTGTATTAATTTCAATTACATCTCCGGTGACCTTAAAAGTATAGGGGACTACGGGCTGCAGGCGAAACCAGAAATGCTGGGTGGGGGCATCCTCAAATTCACGGTCCTGGGAATGTTCACAGCGTATAAGGCGGTCTTTTAATATGGTAAATCTGGCATTACCGAATTTTATAAAAGCCCTTTTATCGGCAACCGGCGAAACCCGTAACTTAAAACGCTCCATATACCTCCTGAAACAGTTCTCTATAAACAGGCAGATACTGTATGCCCCGCCGGCCTTTCCGGAAGTTAAATTTGAAAACCTTCGCTATCCCTGATGCACAGGAAAAAACCGGCCGGAGCCATAAAACTACGCGTTCATTTTAATATTTCCGGTTTCGGGGTATTTAAGTTTTTCGGGATCTTGTCCCCGCAGAACATTTTTGTAAGCAATATCAGGAAGCCCTTTCCCATTCTGGCCTGCCCTTCCGGGGTATTCGGATGGATCAGATCCCCTTTTTCGACATTATACTCACGGCACATTTTCCTGTAAGTCTTGCCGTTATGCTGGAAAGAACAGACCGTGCCGTCCGGCCTGGTGGAAACAATGTCGCGCATATCAAATATCGGAAGTTTTCCATAATAGGTTTTAATGACCCGCTCGCTATAATCCCCTCCGCGGATATTCCAATCACTGTCTTCTTTTTGAACCTTGCCGTTTAGAGCCATGCCGTCAGCATTAATATCATGGGTGGCAACGGCAAATTTGACATTTGGAAAATCCTTGACCAGCGCATCAAGCGCCGGGAAATAGGAATCGGCCATATCTTCTTTATCCCCGGTATAATACAGCGTTTGTAAAGCCCCGTCTATTTTTTTTCCGAAATTCCAGGGTTCCTTCCTCAAGAAGTCATCAATAAATAACCATCTTTTCGGGACCGCGTCAAAAATAAAGTTTAAGATCTTTGGCTCTTTGAATACATCCGCGGGCAGGACCATATCCTTGGAGTTGACTCTTTTACTGCCGGTCCCTTCCCATTTAATCTTTGTTTGTCTTGAAACATAGGACCCGATAACCAAACCCCAGGACCTGCTCCCGTATAATATTTTTTTCGTGCTCAAGATCTTCAGGCATTCATCGGTCACAATATTATATTCATGATCGACGGAATAGGCGCCGACATAGATCGGTTCGGAATTCTTTGCCGCTTCGGCGTCTTTGCAGTATATTTCTCCCGCCAGAGAACAGACAACAAATACTACGGCCAGTAGGCCAAGCTTTCCCGGTACTCTCATTTTTCCTCCTCTCTTTACCTGTCAATATAGACAAAAGCTCCGATATCCGGAACTTTGCCGAACCGCTTTCCGGCTGCGTCTTCATTTATCCCGTTGGCGATACCGGCACCTATGGCCGGGCTTCCTCTTTTTAAGGTGAAATCCTGATGCTCCGGATCTGTAAATATACTATTCATATCACCCGGGGCAAGATAGAGATTGTGCCCGTCATCCAGTTTGTAACCGGCGCCTTTATCTTGTTTATTTTCACTGGCAACATAAATATTATTTTCTTTTACCGCCTTAATACCCATCTGAAAAATCCTGCCGTTTGGATTATCACAGACAGTAACGTTATTATATATGCTTACGTTTTTGCAATCACCGAAACCTTCCATTACGTAAGGCCCTTTGTGGCGGAACACATTGCAGGCAATTGTTATATCGGAATCCGGGGAATATAGCGCCAGAGGGCGCTGGCCGTTATTAACCACCAGGTTCCCTTTTATCAAAATATTGGAGCATCCCTTATACACAAGAATCCCTACCGGGGAATGCGCGTCAAGGTGTTCCGGATTATTGTCTTTAATGGTGTTACCGATGACTTGGCAGTCTTTTGAGTTTACCCAGAGAAGGATGCATACACCTCCATTCCTGCAAATCAAATTGTCCTTGATAATATGCCCCGTGCCGTATTCTATCTCGACACCGACACTATCCCGATTATCGTAGATCTGGTTTTTTTCAACCAGTGAACCTTTTTGTCCGGTAAGAAAGATCACGCCGAATTTTCCCGAAGTAAGGGTCTTATTGCAGCGAGTTATAATATTATCCCGAATAACCAGGCCGCCGTTCTGTTTTCTTTCCAGGTCTATTATTCCTCCACCGCCCGGACCACGGGGACTTACGAACTTTTGGATCACAAAACCTTCTATGGTCAGGTTGCTTTGCCCGTTGGGGTTAAAACCGCACCGTCTTCTGGTTATCGTTATGCCTTCAGGCGCGGCGTTATTCTTGAGCGGCCACAAATAGATCGTTGACTTCTTTTCCCCGCTTTTAACAACATACTGGCCCGGATATTTCAGGATAACAACGGCATTCATCATGGCGTAATATCCCTCGCCCCTGGAATTTCTCCGCATCCCTTTGGCGAGAATATCCTTAAACTCCGGGAAAGTGATCTTATGGAGAGCCGGATCAAAGCCAGTAACCTTGAAGTTCACCCAATAGTCCGTAGAGCGTATCAGAACAACTCCGCCATCCCAGGCGCGGGGATCCGTTTGGAGAAGATGCTTTTCGTCTTGAATACTCGTGCTGGTCGTCAGGTTGACATCAAAACCAAAATACTCCGCCTCATTGAACGGATCAGGCCAATACAGATACTTGGGCTTCGGATCCTCCGCCACTTCAAGAGGTTCTCCGGCTTCATACAGATTGGCGGCCATGGGATCAGGAACAGGAAAAGGTACTTCGGTCCACCAGATATTGTTCCAATTTGGATTACCGTCGCACTCTTTTTCGGAAACGCATTTCTTCCAGCCGGTAAGCGGCTCTGAACCGTCAACGATGGCGCGGCCCGTGCCAAAATTCGCTTTGCTATTCCCGTTATATACTATCGGGTTTGCTTCCGACCCGGAGTACTGCGCCGTAATATTGCCGCGATAAACCACTCCACCTTTGAAAAGAACGGTATCTCCCGGCCGCAATTTAACTTCTGCCGCTTTTTCCTTTGCCTCAGGATCTCCGGGGCTGTGCTTGAAGGCCGCTGCGGGAGCCAGGCCGTTATTGCTGTCGGCTCCGCCGTCAAAATCAATGTAATAAATTGCGGCTTGGAGCCGGGGAGTGTCTGCCAACCCAAGCTCTTCAAGATTGGTTGGGAACATTTTTTCCAGGTCTTTACTGTTTTCTGTCCCGGTCTCTGCCGCGAAGAAAAGATTTATACTCAAGAAAAAAACGACCGGTATTTTGAATTCTCTAAACATTCTTTCTCCACGTCCTTTTATTTTTATCATCCACCTTCATTTTTTATTTATAATGTAAATATGCGGTTCAAACTCTTTGAACGTGTCAACAAATTTGCCGTCTTTCATTGTAATTTTTCTGTTGCCTTCCTCGTAGACCTCCACTTCCCCGTCACTTTGACCGGCAATATTGAGCTCCGCCTCTCCCCTGTTGTTCCTGATATTAGAAGTAAAGATATATATTTTCCCTTTAGTTTCCTTAATAAGAACCGCAATATCCAAACCGCTGTCATTTCTGGAGCTTGTTTTAACTTCTATTTTTGAATCCGGGCTGAGGATCACGGGAGCAAGTTCCGTGATCTGCCTGTTAATATTTTTAATTTCGTTCTTAATATCCTCCGGCACAGAAAACTGGTTGTAGGAAGGAATCCAGGAATGCGTAAAATATCCCAGGGCATGCGCGCCGTGAACAATGCACATCCATACCTCGGCACGTAACTCCGCGGGTGTAGGCGCCCTCTGGCCTTTGGTTTTATTATTAAAAGCATTGCATTCCAGAAAGACGCTGTGCGGTTTTGAATTCCCGTCAAGCTTGCTTAGTTTTTTCAGTCCCCGGGCTAAAAAATATAAGGTCTTCGGCTCTCCGTTGTTGCACGGATAAATATCAAAGCCGAGTATGTCGATGGCTTTGATAAACTCAGGGAAGAGAGCAGGCTTTACCTGGGGAGAGTTTTTAACCCAGAACTGGGTAAAACCACCGTCAGTAGGATGCAGCGGATCCAGCGTCTTAAGCCACCGGTATTTTGTCATAAGTTCTTCCGGTGTATTTATCGGCCCTTTTCTTTTCTCGCTATACTGGTCGGGTTCATCCGGCATGACCCACTCAAAAAGTGCAGGATGGTCTTTTATATTTTTAATTTCCTGCTCTGAAAGTTCCCAAAAACTTATTCCCGCGTAGACTTTCTTTGCCGCGCAGGCATTAAGATATTCCAGGGGTGACTCGTGCGCTGCTTCGTGCCCCATAAACACATTTATACCCAGTTCCTTGTTCTTGTCAATGTTCTTACCGGGCTGCAGCCAGGTCGCCAGGGGGAAAAACGGTTTGCCGTCAAGCAATATTTCCTGATCCTTGCCGATCTTCACATCCGCGGCCAAAAAAATACCGCAAAGAACCAAAAACAAAACGACCGGTTTGAAGGTTTTACGCATCTTAGCCTCCCTCAAAAAGCTTCTATATCAAAAAAACCGCCTTTTACCTGGCGTTCAATATCTTCTGAAAAACTTCATGCAGCATTTCATATTTTTTTTGATTATCCGGAAAATACGGAAGGTCGGCTATAGCTCTTTCCAGATCTTCTTTTATTGTTTCTATAACGCTGTCTCCCGAGCCGCCTTTTTTTATGATCTCCAGAAGTTCATAGGCATCCTTAAAATAGATCTTACTGCACTGCTTGTAGTCTCTGTTAAAAAGGAACGATTTGCAGGAGGAGGCGGTTTCCATAACTTTTTTTTGCAGTTTGCCCAGCAATAAAGCGTATGCCGCCGGTTGAGTTTCATTTGAACCGGGACGGCTGATCTCCGGGGCATCCTCTTCAATTATCGTTTTTACTCCGTGCACAACACAGATATTGCCTCTCAGTTCCTGGGCAAGTTTTGCCGTCATCTTGATCATATCAGTTAATTCGTCAATATCAATTCCTTTTATCATCCTTTCTGACTTCACAGTTATTTTATTATCTTTTGAAAGTCCGGCCCAGGCAGTATCTGAGCCATGATTTAGTTCCAGCACTTCTTTATAAAATTCAAGCCTGCTTTGAACAGGAATATTTTCAAGCGCCGCAATATACGACCAAACCAGCATCTTGTCCTGTACCTCTTTGCTTTTAGCGGGAATTACGCTGAAATGGATCAAGGTTTTTTCTTTATTGTTTGGCAGAGAATAGTTCAGCTTGAAAACAAGGTTTCCATCAGGGCCGGTTAACATGCACTGCTCCAGGGTCAGCCCCTGTTGTTTGATGAACTGTTTACAGGTACCCTTGGCTTTTATTACTTCATTTGATTCTTTCTTGGGATTTTCCGCTTCCATTACAAACCTCCCGGGCAATTTTTAACTCTTTTCAGATAAAATTATTATACCATTTTTTAAAAAGCTCAAAAAGAGTTATATTTGTTAAGGTTTGCCGGAAAAAGAAGCCCTACAAATAAACAGCGGGTTATTCAAATGCCTTCATTCTTCATTCCATTTCGCTAATTTGGTGCCGGGGGACGGAATCGAACCGTCATGATCTTGCGACCGAGGGATTTTAAGTCCCTTGTGTCTACCAGTTTCACCACCCCGGCTTTTCAATCTATTTTCTATTGTCGATTTTCAATTGCTGATAGCTGATAATATATAAAGTGTAGCATCAATATACAATAAATCCCTTAAAAAGTCGAGATTTTTCCACTTTAGGTTAAGTGATACTCCCCCGATTTAGTGGACTACTTGAATAAGGCGACAATGTTTTGTGGCAGGTCAATCAGTTCGGCAGTCTTTTTATTGACAATAAACAGGGCCCTGCCTTTTATATATCTGTTCAATAGTATTTCTAGAATTTTTTCTCAGCATATACCTTTATATATTTGATCTGATACTGCTGCGGAAGAATGCTGTCTTCAAGTGTCCCACCCCAGGACCCGCCCAGAGCAAAATTAACAAGGATATAATGAGGGTGGTCAAACCCGCTTTTCGTGTCACTAAGCCGGGCCGTAAAATATTTTATTTTATCAAAAAAGAAATCTATCCGGTCCGGATACCATTCAGCGGCATAGAGATGAAAATCAGCGGTCGGGTCTTTCTGTTCCAGGCTTTCTCCGCGCTGCTTATGCCCCCCGTCAGCCCAATGTATCGTCCCGTGTATCTTCCCGGGTTCCTTTCCGACATACTCCATAACATCTATCTCCCCGCATTTCGGCCACCTATTATCGGTCCCGAGTGTCCAAAACGCTGGCCAAACACCTTTTCCTTTTGGTATCTTTGCCAGCATCTCTATCCGCCCGTAGGTAAAAGAGAACTTATTCCTTGTTATCAAGCTCGCAGCCGTATATTTATGTCCCTGGTAATCATCTTTCCGGGCTTCAATTATCAGCATCCCGTTCTCGACCCGGGAATTCTCAAGCCTGCCTTCCGTGTAAAATTGTAATTCTTTGTTCCTAAGATAACCTTTTTCATAACTCCATTTAGCCGGGTCCGGCAGCCCTGGCGCATCCTTGCAAAAATCATCCTCCCAGATAAGGTCCCAGCCATAAACCGGAAATGCTAAAATAACCGTATAAAAAAGGGCTAGCACAGCAAATTTCAGAACTCTGAATGAAAAATAGAAAATATTAAAATCATATATTGTTTGTACCAGCTCGCAGCTTTTTGAAAGTTTTACTTTTCCTGCAGGTATATGCTTAATGGTATGTTTGAACATCCTTTTTTCCTCTCCAATATGCGGGATAAATATCTTACTTTATAAAGCTGTCCTCACGAATATTACGCTCTCTGTTCTTACCATTTATTATTATGACAATTCAAAACAAGTATTGCAACCTAAAGGGTGCCTGTGTCCCTTATATTTGGTTTTGGAACAGATCACGCATCGAGTGTTATAATTAAAAAGGCGCGGTTACTTTATACCACGCCTTTTTACCTTTCACTTCACTAACAGTTCATTTTCTTGTCTTTACTTTTTCCCTTTGCAGGCGGCTTTTACCGTTTTTAATTCGTCTTTAAGATCTTTAATGTCTTTCCGCAGTTGGATTTTTTCGGTAATCAACTTGTAAAGTTCAGGATTCTTTGCTTTCAACTTTTCAAGTTTGGCTGCTTTTTGCTCATCTGTTAATTTATCTTTTTCACCTTTTTTCTTTCCATCTTTCTTTCCCTTATTAGCCTTTTCTCCCCGGACAGCCTTTATTTTGTCCTTCAATGCTTTTCGCTCTTCTTTCTTTTCCTTGATTTTGGCCTTCAAGGATTGAACTTCCGCGCATCCTTTAGCTTTTTCATTGCCTTCCGCTCCATATGAAGAACCACCGTAAAATATTATTCCTAATGCTACCAACATTCCGATCAAAATCTGTGTTTTTTTCATCTTTTCATTCCCCCATATAAAATATTTACTTATGCTTCTTTGACGAAACAGGAAGGAAAAAGGTTTACCCTTAATAATTTACCTATACCAATTTATAGCATTATTTAAAGTTTAAGCGCAAGTCCATTAGGCATGATTAATTGGAGAAGACTACAATGTTTTGGCGGCAGCTCAATCTTATTTAGATTAATCCTTACAAAATGACCAAACTAATAGAACAAATAAAGGCATTTTTGATCTCTGTTAACCTTTGTTCACGCGGGGGCACGAATGCAGGACAGGTTTTGGGGCAGGTCATTTACCTGCCAACAGCCATTATTTGTTAAGTTCGCACTTATCAATAACCGTACCGTCTTTTTTTAAAGCTGAAATAACTGTTTTTTCACCATTAACATTACAAACAACGTACATAGGTGAATCATCAACATTAATAAAGAAGGCATCTAAATCACTGGCTTCTAAATTCCCATAATATTTGGGCCCGCTCCTTCCGGCTGTGTAATAGACTGTACCGTGCTCTTCTGCAACTTTTTCGTCTTTTATCGGAAATGTTCTTTTAAGCACATGATCATGGCCGTTAAATACAACATTTACATTGTTTTTTTCTATAACCGGACAGAAAACCTTTTTCACCAGCTTATTAGACCTGAAGTTTTTTGGAACATAGGGAGGTTTATGAAAAAAAACATATTTCCACTTCGTTGCCGCTGAGCTAAGATCCTTATCCAACCATTCTGCCTGCTTTGTAAGAATATCCGGGTCAAATTGAGATTCCTCGTCATATTGGCTGTCAAGGATTACAAAGTGCGCGTTGGAATAATCGAAGGAATATACTCTTCCCTTATACCCATCCGGGCCGTTCTTAAAAAGTTTGAACTGTTTAACAAACATTTCCGGTAAAACAATGCCCCTGTCGGAAAATGTCTCATGGTTACCCTGCACCGGTGCTGCGAAAATATACGGCATTACCTCCGCTGCAGCCAAAAACCAGTTTTCCCAGTGAATATATCTTTCACCGGAATCTACAAGATCCCCGACATTAAGGAAAAAGGCCGAATCCGGGTTAGCTTTGAAGGAACTTGAAATAGTTTCATGCCACTCAGTGTAATCAGGATTAGACGTATCAGTAGACTGGCTATCACCAAAAATCAAGAATTTGAAAGGAACAATATCCTCGGGAGCTGTCGTGAAAGAGTATTCCAAACTTGCTTTGTCGCCGCAGAATGTTTTATAAAAATATTTCGCCCCCGGAACAAGATCTTTTATTTCTGTCGAATAGAGCTTACAGGAGCCTTTTATCCCCTCCTGTTTCGGCAATATGGTTTCTTCCATAGCTTCACTCATTAATACTTTTTCCGCGCCCGCCCCAAAATTCCGGTATGTCACTTTCCCTTTTCCGGCAGTATTTTCCGCTCTCCAGGTTATTGTCGCTGTTGTTTTTGGATCACCGGTCCAGGTAAGCGTTATATGTTTCGGCTCCCCGGTTGTATTTAAATTGGCGTCCAGTTCCCGGACGTTATACTGCGCGTAGGTTGCCGCCGGCAAAATTAAAAGAACACTCAACAAAATCTTTAAAAATGTTTTCTTCATGTTTACCACCTCTCTTTTATTTGATTATATCAATATTTCTTTCAATAGAGCAATATGAGTGTTTCTTATTGATATTATTTTGCGTGCCGGCAATACCATGCCTTTAGGGCGCGGTTTCCTTGGCCGGCTTTGATATATGTTCCTTTCAAACAAACTACCATCGGGCTTTAGCCCGTGGTAGTTTATTATGCGTGCTAATTTCTTTTCTATTATTTTTTTGAAGCAGCCCACACAGCATCCTCTAAACGAATTACTCCCTTCTCCGGCCATTTGGACTTTTCGCCGTTTGCATGTAATATACCTGTAAAAATACCGTAATCTTCCCACTCTCCAGGGATCTTTTCTCCTTTTCTTAGAATAATGACAATGGCATTAAAAAAAGTCGGAGGCACACCGGTACAGCAGCCGTCCCACCAATACTTTCCGACAATAAGTTTTTGCGGGTCGTTTGTCCTTGCTACAATATAAGCCCCTACGGCAGCTAATTTTCCTTCCAACCTCGTAATGTTTTCCGGGAATATCTTAATATCATGATATTCCTTCCAGCTTTTCATTTTAGAAAGCTGTTCTCCGGTCGGACCAATATCCTCAAGCGTTTTGAAATCAAATTCCAGATATTGCGATGACCCCTCCGAATGCGAGAATTTGTCTTCCGGTTTTTGCTCAGCGGCAAATTCAACTTTAGTTCCTTCAAGCCGGTAGATATAACCGTCCCCGGGTTGCGGGTCAATAAAGAATTTTCCTGTTATAATTACAGATTTGTTCCTTTCATACTTTACGGGATCCTTCATCTCTACAAAAACATATTGATTAAACTGCGGCTTTGGCCCGTAACAGCAGGTTTGCGTGCTTCTAAGCAGGCAAAATACCTTAATAGTCTGGCCCTCTTGCAGCGGATACATGAACCCTGTTATCTGAACCACCTTTCCGTCCATTTGTTGAAGCTGTTGCGGCGGTTTTGAAGTGTTATTGCCGGTAAAATCCCAGGCACCAAGAGACGAAAATCGAAGTGCTGTTATATTCCGGCTTCCAAAAAGTTTTTCGACCATGGTCTGTGAAAATGCTTCTTTGAACTGTCCACTCGTGAAAAAAACCACGGTCAAAAATAATATTCTAAATAGTTTTTGCATGGGCTTTCCTCTTTTATCTTTTTTAATCCCGGTCGTAACCTTCCGGATATTGAATAATCAAAGGCTGCCATTTCTCCTTAAAATAGATCTTTCCCACGGCTTGAAAGGTTTTTATGTCCTTCAGCCAGTCAGCTCCTCCTTCAAAGTGCGAACAATCACCTTTCTTTTCTCCGGCGAGATCAAGCGGTGAAGAAAAAAGCACTATTTCTTTAATTGTTCCGTCAGGCAGGAAAACAGAGAACTCAATTTTATCAACTGTTACCCGTACCGCCCTGTTTGTATCCGAACCGCCGCCGACAAACCACCCATCCAGTTTGTCATCCAGCACTTTTACTTCAAAATGGCCAATTTCACATTGGGTTATCGCATTAAGCGAACCCTCGTGATAGGCCTTATGCTTTCCTTCAAGTTCACAACTCTTCTGGTTCTTTTGTTTAGACATAACCAGTAAAATACTAAGAATTACAGCAACAATGGTAAGAACTGCTATAAATATATTCTTTTTCATATTACCTCCCTTAAAGTTTTCTAAGACACAGGTAATAAATTCTTTAAAACTCCCATGCGATAAGCTTGAATTGCAGGGATAAGCCCGGTAAAAATCCCTATAGCAACTAATGAGGGTAAAAGCAGATAGTCAATGGTGGAAATATACAACCCTGAAAAATGAATACCTGTTTCCGACTTCATCTGTTCGGCCCCAATTCCTACCAGAATATGCCCGAAGATCAAACCGAGAACTCCGCCAATAAGGCAAATGATAAGCGCTTCTGACAGAACCAGCCCGAAAACTGTACGGCGGGTTGCACCAAGGCACCTCATAATCGCCATATCTCTTCTTCTCTGCCTGAGCGCTGACAATAAAGCAACAAATAAAAACATACCTGCCAGCACTAAGACCATGATAGAAACGGCAATAAACACATAATCTACCCAACCTATTATAGAAAATAGTCTCGGTAAAACCTCCCCGGGAACTACAAGCTGCGCATCCGTAGATTGATTGATACTGAATTTTAAATCCTGTATCCCCGGATGCATGGCTCCGTTACGGATGCGTTTTATCTTTAAGTAAGCTCCGCTTATTTCCCTGTATTTTTCATCTTCCGCCATTTTAGCCGTTGCTGTACCGTGGCCTTCCAAACCATAGAATGTTGTAAGTGGAAAATATATTGCACGGTCGTGAGGCGTACCTGTCGGAGCAAGTATTCCTACAAATACAATATAATCATTCATATGAACAGGATCGCCTGACTTAGTTCCGCACACAGGATTGAAAGTTTGACCGAGTTTAAGATGCAATTTCTTTGCTACTTCCCATCCTGCCACCGCTTCTTTAGCAGCATTAAAAGGCCTGCCTTTTCCATTTTCTTTTTCATCAAAAGAAAATTTGTGACCCGGCAGATACTCAAAATCTGTGAGAAACCGCCTATCTATGGCATTCACTCTGTATCCCGCGTAAGAATGACCTGTGCAAAAAGGTATCGCCTCAATAATTATCGGATTTTTCTCCACTTCTTTCATGTATGACCACTTGATCTTTCCCGGCATTTCTTCAAGGTGATATACGGCATTTAGCAAAATTTGAAGTGAGGATCCTTTTGGTCCAAGTACGGCATCTACACCGGTTCCAATCTCCGTGAAGGTCTTGTGCGTCTGTTCCCTAAGGGAGAATACCGCAATGAGCAGAGCAACACCTAACCCGATACTTACCACTGCAAGAATTGAAGATCCGATATGCTGTCTTATACTGTTAAATATTATGCGCCAAAAACTCATTTAAGGGCCTCCTGCACTTGTAAAGTTCGATTCAGCTTTTTAAAATCCACAGTATGCTCAAAAAAGGAGATCATATCCATATTATGGCTAACGATCACAAGAGAACACCCGTGTTCTTTGCAAATTTCTTTCAGCAGTTTTATAATTTCCACTGAATTATGCGGATCAAGCGATCCTGTTGGTTCATCAGCCAAGATCAGCTTTGGTTTATTAGCAATCGCGCGAGCAACTGACACTCTCTGCTGTTCCCCGAATGAAAGATGATAAGGACGCCGCTTCATCTTTCCGCCAAGCCCAACCTGCTCAAGAAGCTTTTTTGCGGCGGCCCGGTCGGCTTTTCCCGGTGAGAAAGTCATCCCCATTAAAACATTTTCCATTGCCGTGTAACCCTGAAGCAGATTAAATGTCTGGAAAATGTAACCAATATTTCTTGATCTGAAATGATCCCTTTGTGCTTCACTCAATTTGTGAACAAATTCCCCGCAAACCTTAACGCTTCCTTGAGTAGGCAAAAGCAGACCCGACATGATATGAAGAAGCGTAGACTTTCCGGAACCGGATGGACCAAAAATAGCGATCTGTTCACCGATGTCGATATCAAATTGCGGAATATCCAGAACCTTTGTTTTTTCTGACCATGTTTCATAAATCATTTCAATATCTTTCATTTCTACTATCATATTTATTATCCTTAAATTTCAATATTTATTTAGATAAAGACACATTTATAAATAGTTAAAAAAAGAAACAGAGAAAGTAATAATCCAAATGCCCGAGATTTAGCTCTGTTAAATGGTATTACTTTGGAGGGGCGTGTGAGAAATAGATAAAAGAGTGGTTTACCGGATTGAGAAATACCTTGACTGAGGCCAATCGTGAAATTATTGCAATAAAAATTGAAATAAAAACAGTGAGCTCAAACGACGAAGAATCCATTAGTTGAATAAAGCTGCATACTGAGCATCCATTTTTAACCGGAAATCCATTATGATGAACTGTGGAATGAGAGTGATAGTGGAAGAAAGAACCGAGCAGCATTGCAGAAAACACAAATGCCACTAGCACAAGCAATACTTTTTTAAGCATTTTATTCTTAAACTTTTTAAACATAATAAATTGTAGCATAAAAGTTTTATCAAGTACATAATTTTATCCATACGTGTTGTGCTGTTTGTCAAAATACGAACACAGTAATCTGGTCATATAATTTGCTTAACTGGATTAAAAAATATGCCTGATTTACTACAAAATCAAGGATAAATTTTCATCAGGAGTTTTCGATTGGCATGTTTTTCCATTAGTTATAAAAGCACCATCCCAAAAACCGCTTGAGCTGGTGCCTTACAGTCCAACAAGCGATATGAGATGCATAACCAGGAAAATAATTCGAAATATTTTTTGTGCCAAATTTGCGCCATTTTCCGGGTGAAATAGGATAAATTCGGATAAGATGAAGTAAGCAAATAATTTAAAATTAGTCCTAATATATCTTAATTTGCATTAAGATACTTGAAGTAAGTGAAATCTGCTGGAAATTATTTTAAGTCCCTTGTGTCTACCAGTTTCACCACCCCGGCTTTTCAATCTATTTTCTATTGTCGATTTTCAATTGCTGATGGCTGATAATATATAAAGTGCAGCATCAATATACAATAAATCCTTTGAAAAGCCGAGATTTTTCCGCTTAAGGTTAAGTCTTGCAAGAATAACTAGTTTGAGATATTTTGCTGATAGACCGCTCAAAACCAAAAAATGACTAATGTGAAGTGTTTTGGAAAATTTCTTTTTGACCGGAACTTTGTCACCCGGCCGGGGAATGTAATTATTCTTCTTTTTTTATTTCCTGCATATCAGCCGCCCCGCGGGGAGTTCCTCTGCTTATTATCAACCTTATTTCCGGGTCAACAGCTTTCAATTCCCGGCCCGCTTGAAGCTCCCCTGTCTGCGGCTTAGCTGAAGTACTGAAAAGCAGTTCTAACCTGCTCTTTTCTTCTTCAAATATTTTCAAAGCTTCCTTTACATTTGCGGCGTTAATTACCACATGTTTATTTTGTTTCAGGAAACTACCTACTAGATCTAAGATTCCTTTATCATCCTCAACCACAACCAGCCTCTTGTTATTACTGTCTTCCGGTTCGCCTCCGGGCACTTTATTAAAGTTTTCAAGTTCTCTTTTTTCTTTGTAAACAGGAAAGTACACCTTAAATTCGGTACCTTTACCTGTCTCGCTGTGAACATTTATCCAGCCTTCCTGCTGTTTGACTATTCCATAGATCACAAATAAGCCAAGCCCTGAACCCTTCCCGAAAGATTTCGTCGTATAAAAAGGTTCAAATAAATGTTCCATCTGTTCCGGGTTTATTCCGGTACCCGTGTCCGCAAAAGACATACAAATGAATTCCCCTGCCCTTGAATACGGTATATTGCGGGCCTCCTCATCATTAAGTGAGCTATTCTCGATCTTTACCGTCAGTTTTCCGCCTTGCGGCATGGCTTCTTTTGAATTTGTCGCCAAATTGATCATTATACGGTCGATCTGGCCCCTATCAAAATAAATATTTTTTAGCTCAGGTTCCAAACGAAGTTCAAGTTCAACACCTTCCCCGGTGATAAGCTCAAGCATGTTTTTTATCTCGGTTTCGGAATTATTAAGAGATATAACCATCCGTTCCCGGGGCTGCTTTCTGAAAGCCAGCAGCTGGGAGGTAAGGGCGGCTGCTTTTTCCGCGGCTTTCTTGATCTGCTGGATATTTTCATTTACCTTGGGTTCTTTTGACGTAAATCTCAGAGTACTATCCGAATATCCCAGTATAACCGAGAGCATATTATTGAAATCGTGCGCGATCCCGGCAGTCAGCGCGCCGAGAGCATCCATCTTTCTTGTTTGCAGCAGCTGTTGTTCCAGCTGTCTCTGGCCGGTTATATCTTCCGAGGTAGTAAGGATAAATTTCTCGCCCTGAATTTCAATAGTCTGGTGGGTTTCCGTCAGGAGCACTTCTTTACCGTTCTTATTTTTATACCTGTATTCGCCGCTACAAGCAGCTCCGGTTTCTTGTATCCGCTTCAGTATACCCCTGCGCTCCTCAAGATCCACATGTCTTACGAACTCCTGCAGTGGATGGCCGATAATATCCTCTTTTTTTTCGCCCAGCATTTTTGCCGCGGCTTCATTTGCCGCGACAATACAGTTATCAGCGACACGGGTAATAGTTAAAGGAAGGGGATTTGCGGCAAATATTTTTAAATACTTTTCTTCGGTTTTAGGAAAATTCTCCAGGGGTTTTTCTTGTTCTGCTTTTATTTTTCCGGTCTCAAGGAAAGTATCTGCAAAGGGGGCTTTTTCTACCGGATACGCGGGTTTTTGAATATCAACTTTTTTAGGAATGTAAGATGAAAAACTTAACTTCTTCATCCCTCCCCCTTTATTTTCCATGTCAAACTTATCCGAACCATGAACAAAGACAGCAGGATCCTGTAAAACTTATTTTCATACTAATAATTACCGGCTCCATTGATCTTCACCCCAATAATATGAACATTCAAAAAATTATTAAGCGTTTTTTCCTCAAGCCTTTCCGGACGCGTTCTTATTTTTCTTTAAATACAAGTGCAATTATTGAAAATAGTTCTTTTACCACGTAAGGTTTGGGTAAAAAAAGGCAGCCTTCTCTTTTAACTTCATCTATGTTATTTTTATCATCAAGGTAACCGCTGCTTATTATTACCTTTATTTTCGGGTTCATGGCCTTGAGTTTCCTGGCCAATTCAAGGCCGCTTATCTCCGGCATGACGGAGTCGCTAAAAAGCAGGTCAATTCTGCCTTTTTCCGCTTCAAATATTTTCAGCGCTTCTTTACCGTTTGCTGCCCGGAACACCTCATGTTTTTTTTCTTTCAAAAAGCCGCTTACCATATCCAAGACTGCTTCATCATCTTCGACTACAAGTATCCTTTTTCCTTCACTGTATTCAAGTTCTCCCGAAAATTCTTCTTTCATAGTTTCTACTTCCTTATTGCCTTTATAAACAGGCAAAAATACTTTGAATTCTGCGCCTTTACCCGGCGCGCTTGTAACATTTATCCAGCCTTCCTGTTGTTTAACTATTCCGTAAACCACGCACAAGCCGAGTCCCGAGCCCTTATTCTGGGATTTTGTCGTATAAAAAGGCTCAAACAAATGTTCCATCTGTTCTGAACCTATTCCAATACCCGTATCCGCAACGGACATGCAGATGAATTCTCCGGCTCTTGAATACGGTATATTCCGGGCCGTCTCTTTATTCAACGTGACATTTTCCGTTTTTATAGCCAGTTTTCCGCCTTTCGGCATGGCATGCTTTGAATTCGTCACCAGATTGACCACTATCCGGTCGATCTGATTTTTGTCAAACAAAATATTTTTGAGGGCAGGCTCTAAGTGAAGTTCAAATTCAATATCTTCCCCAATAATACGTTCAAGCATGCTCTTGAGCTCTACCAGTGAATTATTAAGCGCTATAACCATCAGTTCGCGGGGCTGTTTTCTGCTGAAAGCCAGTAATTGGGACGTTAAGGCTGCCGCTTTTACGGCTGCTTTCTTGATCTGCTGGATGTTTTCATTTACTTTGGGTTCCTGCGGCGTAAACCTTAAAGTGCTGTCCGAATAACCTATTATAACGGACAGCATATTGTTAAAATCATGCGCGATCCCCGCGGTCAGCGTACCAAGAGCGTCCATCTTTCTTGTTTGAAGCAGTTGTTGTTCCATCTGCCGTTGTTCGGTAATATCTTCCGATATAGTCAGGACGCATTTTTCATTTTCTATCTCAATGATCTGGTGGGTTTGTGTTAAGATAATTTCTTTGCCGTTTTTGTTTTTATAACTGCATTCCCCCCGGTAAGCAGTCCCGGTTTTTTGCGTTTGTTTAAGTTCCCGCTCCGGCTCCGCACGCTCCTCAAAGTACGGCAGCGGGCAGCCTATAATATTGCCCCCCAGCTTTTTTATAGCGGTCTCGTTCGCTTCTATTACACATTTATCCTTTAACCGGGTAATAGTTATCAATAAAGGGCTGGCTTCCAGTATCTTTAAATATTTTTCTTCAGTTTTATGCATAATGCCCAGGGCTTTTTCCCGCTCTTCTTCAGCTTTTTCGGCATCAGAAAAGATCTTTTTAGTGGCACCAAGCGCGGAAAAGAGGGCTATTAATACAAAAAGAACAACTTCAAATCCGGCAAATAACGCGAAGTTTATATTTTTAATATTATTTATGATCAAAAACAACATGCTCTGTATAACGACACAAAAGATAGTAAAAGGCACGATCAATCTGTGAATTTTCGCGCTTACGTTATTACCCGACAAAGGCCCGAGTATAGCGGTCCTGTCCCCGCACAGGGAGACCAGGCCCAGCCCCAGAAGCAAAGCGCAAACTCCGCCATTAAAAGAAAAAGGCAGACTCCAGCCGCTGAAAAATAACGGTGAATTAAAAAGGTATCCGAGAATGATAGCAAAACCAAAAAAAGCCACAAACACACCCGTTATACTCGCAAAACTGTTGATAATAACTTTTTCCCCGTACACATTTTTCAATAAAAGCGCCAGGGAATAGAACAGATAAACAAACCCGAGATAGGGGGAGACCCTTCCCAGTGAGGGGATTATTTTTACGATCATACCGGAACAGATACCGGCACCGATGAGCATTACCAGGAATAATAGCCCGGAAATAATATAATGCATTTTTTCGGAGACTCTTTTATTGGCCAATAAAAAAAGTATGATGCCAAAAATAGAGAGGGACACCGCGGACAGCAGGGACATGGACCTGTAATTCGGCAGGAGGCCTGCGGGTAATTCCCAGCCGGCTGACGTTCTTAATATGACCATAACACCTATTAAAGTAGCGGCTAAACTGAAAAAAGCGGAAAATTTTTCAAACTTCGTCATCAAAGTTCCTTTCATTTTGCACCTTCTTTTGCAGGGATCTATTTTAACTTATAACTACTATTTGTTCTTGCATGAGGGCCTTAAATATTCTGCTAAGGCCTTATTGGAAAGAACTTTTTGCAGGCAGATAAAAAGTATTATTTATAAACTAGCCGCGTTCCTAGGTTTTTGTCAACCGGCCTTTTCTTTCCACCCTGCCCCAGGCCATTTTTGCCCCCAGCACTTCTTCTAAAGTGGCCAGCAGTTTAACTACATCAATTGTAAGAATAAAATAAAGCCGGTAAGGTATCGAGTAAAGGACATAGCTCAACCTTTCTTTTTCTATTAACACGCAATGCAGCGCCGCAGTCATATCCAGCAGTGTAAGCTGGATCCACCAGAAGAGCAGGCTGCTCAGCATTCCCGAGGTCAAGGCCACATACAAGAAGAATACCTGGGCAAACACATTCATAATAGGCCAGATAATGGCTTCAAAAAACATATACCAGATGGTCGCCACATTAAGCCGGCTTCCTCTTCTTTTAATCCCCAGAAAGGACCGTTTATGCTTTTTCAAGACCTGTAAGATCCCCCTGCCCCAGCGGTACCTTTGGACAAAAAGATTCCTCATGTTCTCGGGGGCTTCTGTCCAGGAGATCGCCTCCGGCTCGTAGACTATTTTCCAGTCGGCATCCAATAATTTGATAGTTATGTCGCAATCTTCGGCAAATGTGTCATTGTCATAGCCGCCGACGCTTTCCATCGCGGTACGGCGGAAAAGGCCGAAAGGGCCGGGTACAATATTTACCACTTTAAAAAACCCCTGGCTTTGTTTTACCATGTTTAAACCTTCAATATATTCAAGCGATTGAAGCCGCGTCAGGGTATTATTTATATTGATAATTTTAACGTTTCCCGCTACGGCGCCCACTTTTTCTTCCCGGAAATGAGTAATGGCTTTGTTTATCGCGTTCTTTTCTACTATTGAATCCCCGTCAATACAGAGAATAAATTCCCCTGTGCTGTTTTTAAGGCCGTTATTCAAAGCTTTAGCTTTTCCCTGATTTTCCTGAAAAATCACTTTTACTCTTGAATTGGGGTAGAGGCCTTCATATTTTTTTGCCTTTTCCATGGTGTCATCCAGGGAACCGTCATTTACGACAATGATCTCTTTTTTCGGATAATCAAGGCTTAAAAGGGATTTTATCGACTCCTCAATATTTTTTCCTTCATTATAAGCGGGCAAAAGAATGGAAACGAGCGGGAATTCCTTATTTTCTTTATGCGGATCCGAGGCGTGAAAAGTGTAATTTAGATACGAAAAATAAATTAACCCGAAATACCTCATGATCAAAATGCAAAGAAAAATGAAAAGCAAAACAAAAGACAGGCCTATAAATCCTTTACGGAAAGAAAAGTTCAGAATATAAATATTCAGCATTGCCAGTATCAGCCATACAAACGGGATAAGCGCAAGCATAAAAACAAAAATATTAAAGAATATGTCAGATAATCTATTTTTCAAAGTGGTAGGTCACTCCTATCATGATATTTGTCAGGGTCGAGCTCGTTACATCCGAAGTACCCCGGCCGACACTGAATAATACTTCCGCAGAAATATTTTTGGAGAAATAGTAAGTTGCTTCCGCGTCAAAATTGATCTCGACCTCGGGAGTTTCAATAACACGGCAAACTGCCGCCTTCATTCTGTAGATAAATACATCATTATCATTGTTTTCCAGGGTTGCCACGGCGGCAATATACGAATAAGGTATCGGCGCCCAGTAATAAGTAGAATCCTGTTTGAAGGACAAATATTGATACTCTCCGCCGATCTTAACCAGCGGCGTATCGGAAACCTTATGCAGATACCCGCCTGTGATCTGTTCCTTGGAATTGCCGTCAGAAAAAAATCCTTCGTTAAGCGCGGCGCTAAGCTCATCCGCTCCGGATAGTTTATGATTGATCTCAAATTCAAACTCATCTAAAGTAAGAGTGAGCCCTGCTATTTGCATATTGAGATTGTCAATTTCAAAGATCCCCTCTTTATTAAAGTTGATATCTGCCTTGAAAGAAGTTGAGGGAGCTATCTCCACTGCTGTGCCCAGGGTCAAACTGCCATGATCGGAAAAATCATATATCCTTAACAAGGATAAGGCCGCTGACCACTGCCAATTTTCCTGAAAGTTCCCGTTCCCCTGCAGGTACAGCTCATTGGATAACAAAGGGGCACTGGCTGCCTGTACAAGCTGAAATTGCCTCACACCTGCGGAGACAATTACCGAGCCGTCAAAAAACCGGACCCTGCCGCCCAGGTCAAAGCCGGTTTTATGATAGTCATATGTGTTTTCGTATAGATTCGAATAAAGAAAATATAATTCCGGCATGGCTTTTCTTTCAACATTAAGGGACTTCTCAATAGCAAGGATATTTTCAATGGCTTCCTGGTTATACTGGTTATACGGTAAGGCAACCACCTGCCGGTAATCGTCAAGGGCCTTTTTAGATTCTCCCTCTGCTTCATAAATATTACCGCGGATCATGTAGATATCGGCATTTGTAGGGTCGCTGGCCTGGAGCTTGGTAAGTTCCGCCAAAGCGCCGGCATTATCCCCTTTCCATTGAAGCATTCTTGCCACTTCCAACCGGACTGAATTTTCTTCCGGATATTTGGTTAAATATTCCCTGTAAAGGAAAATCGACTGATCATAAAGTTTTTCCCAGGAAAGAATTTCGGCAACTCTTATTTTTGCCTCGTAATCCTCGGGAAATTTTTCCAGGTAAAGCTGGTAATATTTGAAAGCTTCTTCTTTGTTGCTTTCCTCATCCTCAGGGCCTCCGCGGGCGGACTTTTTCATCCCTTCAAAATACAGATTGTTGGCGATAGTCAAGTATAAGCGGTAATTTTTAGTTGACTCGACTGCCTTAAGCATACCTTCTAACGTGTCCATATCCCCGGAACTTTCCTCTATTTTCTTAAGGCGGGCCAGGCCATCTTTTGCCTGCCTGTTGTTCTTCGAGAGCTGCAGTACATCGGTGTATATCTTGGCGGCCTTTTTGTAGGCGCCATTTTGTTCATAAATAGCACCCAGGAGCAGATACGCTTCGCTGTTTTTGGGATCAAGTTCGATAACTCTCTTTAATTGCATTTCGGCCGCATTAATATCAGGCTTCCAGTAATATATATAGGCGAGTTCTAAAGCAACCTTTTTATCCTGGGGGTATTTTTTCAGATAATTCCGGTATTCTTCAATGGAAGAGTTATAGTATTTTGCCCAGGAAAGGACCCGTGCAAATTCCAGGCGGCTTTTGTGATCCTGCGGCCTAAACCGCAGGTATTTCTGATAATACTCTACCGCTTTTCCATAGGCTTTTTGCCTTGAATATACCCGCGCGATCTCCAGATTAAAAGAGACACGGTCTTCCGAGTAGGTATTGCTTAGCTCCCACTCATGCAAAATATTGTTCATTAAATTTTGAACTTCTTTATTGCCGGGCTCAAGGCCCAGGGCAGCAAGCGCTGCTTCCGCGGCCCTGGAATATTCTTTTATTTCGAGGTAGATTTGTGCTATTAAAATATAGGATTTTACGTGCCGGGGATTTTCTTTAAGGTCCAGCTGCGCTTCGTTTACCGCCCCCAGCCAGACCTGGTGGGTGTTGTATAATTCAAGAGCTTTTTCATAATGCGCATACGTTTTTTTTTCAGCGGAATATAAAAAAGCCGAAGCAAACAAAACAACGCATAAACAGGCGTATTTTCCGGGGAAAAATATTTTTCTTGTCAAATTTGTTTCTCTCCCGCTTTGTTTCCCACATCACTTATGATCCGCTGGATAATATCTGCGTTTATGCGCGGGACTTTTTCGTTCACGCCTATTAGAAGCGCGATATCACAGAGACTGTTTATCTCTCTCAGGCAGCCCTGGCTGGATTTAAAAATTTCTTCAACGGCATCCGGAAGAAAAATATTTTCCGCCCCGCCGGCGACTTTCAACCGGTGCGCTATGTATTTACCGGTCAGTTCCTGGTCTAAAGGTTCCAGCTTGGCCATAAGCCTTAGACGCTGCGCCAGGCTAGGCATATTTATCAGTTTCGTATGCAGCAAAGCTTCGCCTATCAGGATAATAGAGATCAGCTGCCGCTCATTATAGTCATGCATGTTGCAGAAAAGTTTTAATTCTCCCAGGGTGCCGATATCCAAAAGCTGGGCATCATCAATTATCAATACCGCATGCTCCCCCCTTTCATTGATCGCCAGCAGTTTGTTCCCGAAATCATGCAAAAGCAGGGGTTTATCCCGCGTGGATTCGACATTCTCCCCCATCTGAAAAAAGCACTCGCTCATGATCTGCCCGATGTTCAGCGTGGGATACACAATAGAAAAAATACGGTACCCGCCCTCTTTCTTCAAATCTTTAACAAGGGCTTCCCTTACCATGGACTTCCCGATCCCGCAATTACCGATCAGTACCGCCCCTGTTTTTCTCTGACTAACGGCATAATACAACCTGGCCCTGCACTCTTCAAAGGAAGGAGAAGTATACAAAAACCGGAAATCAATAACGTTTTCAAAAGGGTTCTCCTTGAGATGCCAATACTCTTTGTACATTCTAACCTCCGTCGTCTAATTTTTCTATTTTTTTGATATCCGCATAAAAAAAACTGCCGTTCTCTGTTATTTGTTTGACTCCCTGCTTTTTAATAATTTCAAAATCCCAGGAAGGAAAAGGCGGAAAATGCCCGGCTATTTTTTCAATTTTCATGCTGTAAAAAACCTTGTTATTTTTCTCGTCAGTCTTTTTTTCTATCCTGAAAACCCCCACGGCTTCATTTATCAGCGCTCTTTCTACCTGGAACATTGACGGCGCGCGGGATTTATCAAGCAATAAAAGCGCGGTAATATGCATTTTTTCCAGAAATTTAATGAATTCTCTTATGTGCTCTTCGATCTTCTTTTCATCCAGCATGCCCAGCATGGTCGCGAGATCAATAATTACCCGTTCAACACCCTTCTTGCTGACAAAAGCGTTTACCTCAAAAAGATACTGTCCCAGCTTGCCGGCGGGGCCGCCTTCCGGCCTTTCATACTGCAAAATATTCAATAATCCCCTTTTTAAATAAAGAGAAAAATCAAAGCCCAGGCTGTTTTGAATTTCATTTATAAAACTTCCGGGATTTTCTCCGGTCACAAGCAGGCACATTTCGTTCTTTTTTAAGCCTTCCACGAGAAATTGGGAGGTCAGGACTGTCTTTCCGGTCTCTTTTTCCCCGCAGATCAAATAGCTTCCGTACTGATATAAACCCCCGATATCTTTATCAATAAACCCTATGCCGGAAAATATTTTATTTATCATAATAACCCCAGAGAAATCTCAGGCTTCTGAATTTCTTCCGCACGTGTTATTTTTTGAAAGCGATCTTTTTATTATGTATTTCTTTCTCCGCTTCTTTTTTATCTAAAGCAGCTTTTACGGACTCCAGCGGGCTGTCCTTGGAATAAAAAGTTACCTTTCCCGAGCCAAATGCGTTCTCTTTTGAAAAGACGGGAGTTTTTCCCGAGCCCAATGGATTATCTTTTGAATAAAAAACCGTTTTCGCCAGACCTTCCGGGCTGTCTTTGGAAAAATAGGTCGAAAAACCCAGGTTGGAAACATCTTTGAATTCTTTTATGCCGCTGCCTTTTTGGATCAGGTAGTGAAACTCCTTGTTGCTTTGCGCTAACTCTCCGGTAAGTTTCCTGACAACAAGTATTTTTTCCGCGGTTTCGGTGGCTTTTAAAAGAAAAACCCCCAGCGCGGCGACTTCTAATTTTTTCTTTAAGATAAATAATTCCTGTGAGAGAGGCATCTCCAGCGTTACAAAAGACACAATATTTTTCTTTTCAATTCTTTCCAGAAAAGCAGGAATTTGCTCGGAAAAAGGCTGAATTTCTTTCGAGGGTATATTTTGAGTGATAAACGGGTCCAAAGCAAACCTGCTTGTACCGTGCTGGG
>CAITEH010000059.1 GCA_903891415.1 Candidatus Firestoneibacteriota bacterium | reverse complement strand
CGGAATGGGTGGTCGTCATGCACCGGATTTTACAGTTTATCTTATATCTAGATAAAGAGTTTGAATTCTGCTGACATAATATATATTTTTATACTGAAAAATAGTCTTAAAAATGTTAAAATTAATAAGTTTATTAAGAAAAATTACAATTATTTCTGCTAAGTGCCTTAAGATTTCGCCTTATTAGTGTTGGTACCATATTTGGAATAATGTTCATTTGGATAATTATCAGAAATAAAAACAAATTTCATTTTTATTCTAAAATAATTACATAAAACGTTTCTAAATAAATTACAGAATAGGTGGAAAAATGTCTTTTGAAAGAAAAGCAATAGTTGGGGTAATATGGCAGTCAGTAATGAATTATGCCGGTTTTGCCATAACTTTTTTTATTAATATTGCATTGGCGCGCATTTTATTTCCGGAAGATTATGGAGTTTTTGCGCTTGCTACCTCGTTTGCTGAAATATATTTGATATTTTTTAGTTTTTCTTTTGGAATGGCAGTTATCCAGATGGAAGATAGTGATGAACTCTTCGGAACCGCTTTGATACTTGCAATGATCACCGGAGCAGCAATAATGCTCGGAGCTATTATCTTAAGCCTCATATTTATCAACACTTTGCATTTGAAAATCACGCTTATTTTTCTACTTGTTTGTTTTGCAAGTGCATTAAATGCTACTGCCGGGGTGTATTCCTCAGTCTCTGAGAAAGAGCTTAAGATGGTGCAAAATTCTGTTGTAAGAGGGTGGGCCTCTGTTGTTGCGATAATAATAACCTTAATACTGGCTTTGAACGGTTTTGGCATCTGGGCGCTGGTGATGCAGAACTTAAGTTATTCCATATTTTTATTATTAGGAATGATGAAGGTAGCCGCAATAAAAAAATCCATAAAATTTAACCTGCTTACGGCAAAAAAAATACTGCTGTTTGGTACTAAAGGGTTGTTTGCAAGAGGAGCGGAAATAGCCATATTCAGGATCCCAAATTTTTTTATAGGGACCTTTATAGGAATTAAAGAACTGGGGTACTTTTCGCGCTCCCTGTACCTGATCAGCTTACCTAATACAATGCTAAGCTCGGTAACCCAATCCGTGGCCTATCCCTTTTTCTCCAAGATCAGCAGCCAGAAAGAGAAAATAATGAAAAGTTTTAAAATTATGAATTTTCTCATTTTTGGGATACTGGCGCCGCTGTCTGTGCTCTGCGCGCTTTTTCCGGGAGAGATTATATTTATTGTTTTTGGCAGCAAGTGGGCCGGGGCAACAGAATATCTTCGCGGGTTGACTTTATTGATGCTTTATATGCCAATGTTAAGTAATATCAGGATAATTACATATTCCCTGAATAAAATAGAATATACAGTAAAGTCCTATATTGCGGGAATTCTGCTCACTATGTTTGCAATACTCAGCGAGATATTTTTTATAGAAGGGTCTTTTGTAGTCCTGTATTCAATAAGTATGGTCTCTATAATATTATTTATTGCCTATTATCTGAGAGGGATCAAGATCTTTGTCAGCAGGAAGGAAATATTTTCTATGCCTGCAATTTTTACTATCATCTCCCTGGTCCCGGCCTACTTCTTCAATACGGGCTTTGTCTGGAAGATCAATATGTTCTCAAGAATAGCAGTTATGTTATTCTTATATTTAATATTAATGTCTTTCTTTTTCCTTTATAGGTTTGAAACGGTACGGAAGTATTATAAATTAATAACAGGAAAGCTAAAGGAGTTAGACAATTAATAGACATACCCGCGGGGCGCCGGAAAACTTAATACCCGGAAAAGCTGAAGCTATGAGGCAGGAGAATAAGTGTCAAATTATGAATAAAAGACTGCTTAAATTAAGCCGTGAATACGTGCTAGTTAATGCAAAATGGTATGCTCCGGAAAAACTTTATAGAAAACTCAAATTATTTTATTATTCTTTTCATCGTCCTCTTGTATCATTTTTCCTTTCAAGAAAGAAGATATTTGAAGTGATAAGAAATAAGTACCATGTCGACCTGATACTGAAAGGAAGCGGTGGTACTTCTAAGGAATATAATTACCGGCAATGCGAAAAGCTGAATGGAATAGAAGGGAAAAATATTCTGGTACCGGGATGCGGCCCGGGAGAACATCTGTTGACCCTGATGTCTTTTAAGCCTGCCAGAATAACAGCGTTTGACTTGTTTGAATATACGGAGGAATGGGAATTTGTAAAGCAAAAAGGAAAAGAAAAAGGCGTAGAAATAGTACTGCTAAAAGCTGATGTTGACAGCGCGCAAATAAAAGAACGCGGATATTTTGATTGGATCATTTCTGATGCAGTGCTGGAGCATATAAAAGAGCTGGAAAACTTTATGAATTCCTGCGGGGCACTCTTAAAAGAGGACGGTTATTTTTATGCAACTTTCGGGCCTTTGTGGTATGGCCCCGGAGGTGATCATATGGCCGGTGAAAAGGCCTTATTTAATCACCTGTTATTTTCAGCTGAAGCTTACCGTGAATATATCGGTTTATTGAAACAAACTAACGACCGGGATTCAAATGACGGTATTTTTTTATATGAGCAGGGTTTGTTCAGTTATCTATACGCAGAAGATTATCTGAAAATAATAGAGAAGACCGGCTTTAATATTAACCTTATGCATCTTCAGTACTCAAATGCGGCTTTCCGTTTTCTAAGCGGGCATCCGGGAGAGAAAGTAAAAATAATTGAAAAGTACGGTGTTGTTTTTGACTTGTATTGCGGGGGAATAAATATTTGGGCGCGGAAAATTGGCGCAAGGGAGACCTTGTGAAAGTTACTGTATCAGTTTGCGGAAGATTCCACGCTTTTAATCTGGCCCAGCAGCTTTTAAAGCAAGGGCATCTCTATCAGTTGATAACTTCCTATCCTAAATTTGAAGTGGTCAAATACGGGATTCCCAGAGAAAAGGTCAGTTCCGTGGTAATAAAGGAAATACTGAACCGGGCCTGGTATAAAATGCCGGCGTTCATAAGGAACAGGTATGACCCTTCGTATGCTTTACACGAGCTGTATGATATTCTTGCTTCGAGAGCTCTACGGGACCCTGATATTTGTGTTGCCTTTTCCGGGAGTGCTTATAATATTTTTAAAAAGGCAAAAAGACGGGGAGCTGTTACCGTTGTTGAAAGAGGAAGCGCCCATATACTATATCAAACAAAAATAATGAAAGATGAATATGGAAAACTTGGCATGCATCCTGAACTGGCGCACCCGGGTATCATAGAAAAAGAACTTAAAGAATACATAGAGGCGGATTATATTTCAATACCGTCTTTATTTGTCAAAAGAACTTTTATTGAACAAGGGATACCGGAGAATAAACTTATTTGTAATCCATACGGAGTTTCCTTGATAGAATTTAAACAAATAAAAAAAGAAGATAATAAGTTTAGAGTTATTTATGCCGGCGCAATGAGTATTCAGAAAGGAGTTCATTATTTACTGCAAGCTTTTTCCGAGTTGAATCTGCCTGATTCAGAACTACTGTTGGTTGGAGGGGTAACTGACGAAATAAGGCCTTTTTTTAAAAAGTACGAAGGACATTTCAAAAGTATCGGACACAAGTCTCAAAAAGAATTGTACAAATACTACTCGCAAAGTTCTGTATTTGTCATTATGTCAGTTCAAGATGGATTTGGGATGGTCTTATCACAGGCAATGGCTTGCGGGCTTCCCGTGATCTGCACGAAAAATACGGGAGGCGAAGATGTCTTGCAGGATGGCGTAGACGGATTTGTAATACCAATTAAAGATGTAACCATGCTGAAAAAACACCTTTTGTTTTTATATGAAAATCCCGAAATTTGCCGGAAGATGGGGCAGGCCGCTAAAGAAAAAATTAGCAATGGTTTCACCTGGGATGACTACGGTGACAGAATGATAGGGCATTATAAACGTATTCTGGCTATGCAAAGAGGTAAGGCGATATGAAAAATAATATTATTATGTACCGTTAAGGCAAAAGATGAAAAAATATAAAATAGCCATATTAGATACGCACCCGGTCCAATACCGGGTCCCACTTTTCCGCAAAATTTCAGAGGTGGCAAATATTGATCTGATTGTTTATTATTGTTCCAACCTCGGAATGAATAAGAAATTTTTTGATGCAGGATTTGGCAAACAAATAAAATGGGACATACCCCTAACGGAAAGTTATAAATATAAAGTATTGCCGAATAAGTCGCCTTTTCCCGGTATGCATTTTTTTAATTTGATAAATATCGGTATCATAAATGAAATACGTAAAGGCGATTATGATGCCCTTATGATCTATGGATACACTACGGCTACGGTCTGGCTCACCTATTTTGCGGCCTGGTCCAGCCGGACTCCCGTGATGTATCAAAGTGAATCACATCTCTTCACGCGGGCTTCGCTACCCAAGAAAATAATAAAATATATTATTTTTAAATTTCTTTTTCCCCGAATCTCGGCGTTTCTTGCTATCGGGAGCCCCAATAAAGATTATTATAAATACTACGGAGTACCTGAAAAAAAGATATTTTTGACTCCCTACTCTGTGGATAATGATTATTTTCAGGAACAGGCAAAGAAGTTAATACCGGAAAAAAAGCGGCTCAGAGCCAAATTGCGCCTGCGTTCTGATATACCTGTGATACTATTTGTAGCGAAAATGATACCGCGAAAAAACCCGTTTGACCTGCTGCAGGCCTATGAAAAGCTAAGAATAAATACCCCCGCTCAGCTGGTACTGGTCGGAGACGGGCAACAGCTGAAACAGTTAAAAGCATATGTTAAAGAAAAAAAGATAGCTGACGTGCATTTCGCCGGCTTCAAAAATCAATCACAATTGCCGGAATATTACGCCATGGCGGATATATTTGTCCTCCCCTCTCAGGAAGAAACCTGGGGGCTGGTGATTAATGAAGCTATGAATTTTAAACTTCCGGTGCTCACGACCGATAAAGTTGGAGCGTCTTTTGACCTGGTAAAACACGGCAGGAACGGCTATATTTATCCTGTCAATAATATCGAAGAATTGGAAACCTGCCTTGTCGCGCTTCTCCTGAAGGCCCGCTTAAGGCATAAAATGGGCAGGATGTCAGGAACCATAATTAATAAATGGAATTACGCGGCCGGTATTAAAGGGATATTAAGGGCCCTGTCCCTAATGGAAGGTAAAAAATGAAGATATTTAAGAAAGAAATATATGATAATTATGTTTCAAAAATGTCGAAATATATGTATAAAAATGTTGATAAAAAAAGTATTTTCAGGAATTTTCCGGTCTGGGATGTCCATTATCTCCGGTATTTCCCTGAAGATAAAAATATTAAGATACTGGAACTGGGCTGCGGAAACGGCGGTTTTATGCTTTATCTGAAAGAAAAAGGTTATAAGAACGTATTTGGTGTAGAGATCTCAAAAGAGCAGATCAGCATGGCAAAAAAGTTTGGAATAAACGGTATAATACTGCAGGATCTTGTGTATTTTCTTAAAAAAACTAAAGAAAAATACGATGTTATTGTAATGAGGGATGTGCTTGAGCACTTCGGAAAAAAAGAGATAACGCTTATTTTAAAGCAGGTACATCGGGTTTTAAGAGCTGAAGGGATACTGGTACTGCAGGTTCCAAATGCTGAAGGGCTTTTCGGCGGAAGATACAGATATGGTGATTTTACGCACGAGATAGCTTTCACCGGGTCAAGTCTTTCTACCATACTTAGAATTGCAGGTTTTGATGAAATTAAGTGCTACCCGTCAAGGCCTGTTGCTCATAGCGTAGCTTCATTTATCCGCTATATTCTATGGTTCTTTTTGAATTTTAAAACAAAAATATATATGCTTATTGAAACAGGTGGTTCTTCCGGTATTTTCACTCAGAATATTATTTCTATTGCTAAAAAGGCGCAAAAATGAGAAGAATAATCAGCCTGCTGACGGATATCTACAGCCGCCTGAGAATGCAATATAAAATAAGACCAAAAACCGTAGAAACAAAACTTAATCTGGGCTGCGGGCTTGCGGTTTGCAGGGGCTGGATCAATATTGACGCGAGTCTCAATATTTTGGCCGCGAAATTACCGGGTAGCTGTAAAAAAATATTTTATAGACTTTCCGGAGCTAAAGATCATTTTTCTTTTTCAGATTACCGTGATATCCTGAAAAGAAATAGTTTCGTTTTTCAGGATCTTAAATACGGAATCCCCTATCATAGTGAAACAGTAAATTTTATCTATTGCTCGCATTTTTTAGAGCATTTATACCTAAATGAAGCAAGAAAATTAATTGCGGAAATATACAGGGTTCTAAAACCCGGCGGGAGGGTCAGGATCGTGGTCCCCGACCTTGATCATATGGTTTCATTATTCAATGAGGGAAAAACCGTAGAGGCCTTAAAATATTTTTATGAGGAAAAAAAGGTTAATGAATACACCTCGCATAAATACAATTATGATTATGCTATTTTAAGTAATGAATTGTTAAGTGCCGGTTTTAAGCAGGCAGATAAACTCGGTTATAAAACTGGAAGTTTGCCAGATCTTGAAGAGCTGGAAACAAGGAAAGAAGGCTCATTGTTCGTTGAAGCGGTAAGATAAGCATAGATAATTTTTGACTGGCCGGCGGAGTGAATATGTGCGGAATTTATGGGTTTCTAAATATCAGCGGTCTGCCCGTGGAGCGTTCCATTTTTGACAGAATGGAAAAGCTCTTACAGCACAGAGGGCCTGACGCTAAAGGTGTCCATATTTACGGGGACCATAAAATAGATTGCGTCTTGGGCCAGACCCGCCTTTCCATACTGGATCTTTCGGATAATGGAAGCCAGCCGATGTTCAATGAGGATAATTCTCTGGCGCTTGTGTTTAACGGTGAAATATATAATTATAAGAAGATTAGAACCGGGCTGCTGGAAAGAGGGCATATTCTGAGGTCAAATTCCGATACCGAAGTTATACTCCATCTTTATGAGGAAAAAAAGGAAGCTCTCTTAGAGGATCTGAGAGGCATGTTTGCTTTTGCCCTGTATGACAGGAATAAAAACGAGTTCTTTGTCGCGCGGGACCGGCTGGGAATAAAACCCCTGTATTACGTTTTCAATAAGGATTATTTTCTGTTTGCTTCGGAAATAAAAGCGCTTCGCGGTTCCGGACTGGTAAAAGAGGGCCTGAATTATAAGGCGCTGAACAATTATCTGGCTTCCGGCTATATCCGCGCTCCTATGTCCATTAATGAAAATATCGCGGCGCTTGATACCGGATGTTTTATGAAAGTAAACAACCGGGAACTGAAAATCACCAGATATTATAACCTGGCCGATAAACTTGAAAACCGTCTTGAGAATATTTCCGAAGAACTTGCGGTAAATACCGCGAGAACAGAACTTCTGGAATCGGTAAAGCATCATCTGGTTGCGGACGTGGATGTCGGTGTTTTCCTGTCCGGCGGTATTGATTCCACGGGGATAGTTTCCCTTATGCGCAAGGTCAGGCACGAAAAGATAAAAACTATTTCTGTAATATTCCCGCACACAGTTTATGATGAGAGCAGCAACGCGAGATTGAGCTCCAAAAAGTATAATACCGACCATTATGAAGTGGAAATAAAAGGTAAAGATATCCTTGAAGCTATGGATAATTATTTTGAACATATGGATCAGCCCACTATAGACGGTATAAACACCTATTTCGTTTCTCTGGCGGCAAAAAAAGCGGGCCTAAAAGTGGTTTTATCCGGGCAGGGAGGGGATGAAGTATTTGGCGGGTATCCTTCCTTTGCTGTTATACCCAAGATCTGCAGGTATCTTAAACTGGCAAAGAAGTTCCCGGTTCCAGGTTTTCTTGACTGGCTCCCATCAAAAAGAATAGAAAAAATTAAATATATGCTGGATAATAATATCAGGAGTTTTAATGAGATCTACACGGTCTACAGGGGAATATTTAACAGGCAGCAGATAATAAATAAATTGGAACCGGGCCTGGCCGAAAAGATCAATAAAACCGAGAATATTATTTTGGAAAATAACCATGAGACGGATAAAATAAAAAATGATTTCACAAAAATTTCATTTTTAGAACTGAATTATTATATGGCGGGGCAGTTACTCAGGGATTCGGATGTATTTTCTATGGCAAACTCCATTGAGTTGCGGGTCCCTTTTGTTGACCATAAACTTATAGAAGCTTTGACCACTATTCCGTCTATTTATATGAATAAAAAGAAATTGCTGGTAAAGGCGGTCGCAGACCTGCCGGCTGAAATTACCGGAATGAAAAAAAAGGGTTTCACATTTCCTATTGACAACTGGCTTAGAGCGGAACTCAAGCCCGTTGTGGAAGCAGAATTATTTAATTCTAAAATATACAATGAAGCCTACATAAGAAAGCTCATGGAAGCGTTTTATTGTGGCAAACTGCATTATTCCCGTATCTGGAGCCTTTTCGTGCTGAGCAGGTTCTTAAAAGTTAAAATGTAATAATGTTTTCAGGGAGAACGGCGTGAAGATCTTATATGTCAGCGGGCTGTATCACGGTAGTACCAGCCTGCAAAGATTAAATATTATGCGGGAACTTGGGCACACTGTACAGGCTATTGATTTTGAGCCGGGTATCCATACCAGCCGGCTCAGGGCTCTGCTTGCGAAAATAAATGCCAAAACCGGATATATCCTGGACATTCCGCGCGTAAACAGTAAAATATTAAAAGCGGTAAAAACCTTTGCTCCGGACCTTATCTGGATAGATAAGGGCTTGTGTGTTGATCCAAAAACCCTTATCAGAGCCAGGGAACTGAAGAAGGATATTGTTATAGCGTGCTATTTTCCAGATGATATAACAAAAAAGGAGAATCAATCCAGATATTATCTCGGGGCCGTGCCTTTATATGACATTCATTTTATTAATAGATATGAGAATGTAAATGACCTCAAGCTGATCGGAGCTAAAAGAGCGGTACGCATATTCAAGGGCTTTGACCCGCATACTCACAAACCCATGCAGGTGAGCCGTGAAGAAAAACTGCTTTACGGCTGTGATGTCGGTTTTGTAGGCAGTTATGAGGACGACAGGTACAATGACCTGCTTTTCCTGGCTAAAGCCGGAATAAAGGTCAAGGTCTGGGGTGTAGGTCCCTGGAAACATAAAATAAATTCTCATCCGAACCTTACGGTTATTTATAAAGTTTTATGGGGCGAAGAATATACCAGGGCGCTTTGCAGTTTTAAGATAAATCTTTGCTTTTTAAAGAAGCTGAACAGGGATCTGCATACTTCCCGGAGTTTTGAAATACCTGCCTGCGGGGGCTTCATGGTCGCTGAGCGCACGGTGGAGCATCTGGAACTTTTTGAAGAAGGCAAAGAGGCGGTCTATTTTTCAGACAGGGAAGAGTTGCTGAGAGTTGTTAAATATTACCTTGAACACGAAACGGAAAGGGAGCTGATCGCAAAAAATGGCTATGAGAGAAGCCTGCGCAGCGGTTACAATTATTATGAGCGCATAAAAGATATGCTTAAGCTGGCTATGGAGAAGAACGTTTAGATTCTGAAAGGTATGGTAAAAAAATGAAAGACTTTATGGATAAGTTTAAAATAAAATATGTATTATTGCTGTATAAACTGGCAAACTTCAGCCTGGTTTGCTTCCGGACCCTTGTTTTTTTAAGGTTAAAACCTCCAAAAAAGGTCAAAAGCATATTAATATTCAGGGTGGGGAATATCGGCGATATAATTTGCGCGCTTCCGGCCTTAAATATTATAAGAAAGAATTTCCCGGACGCGGAGCTTACTTTCCTGTCTTCTCCCGGAGACAGGAGCCTGGGAGGGGCGCTGGAACTGGTAGATAGCATCAGGGCTGCTGATAAAATACTTATTTACAGCGACAAAGATATAGACGATCTAAAAAAAATATTTACCATTTTCAGGATATTAAGAAAAAAGAAATGCGAGCTTTTTATTGAGTTGCCCTCCAATTTGGCGAAGCTTTCGCACGAGTACAGGAATATTCTCTTTTCCCGCCTTATAGGATGTAAATATGGAATGGGTTTCAATATTAATAATATTAATTTGTTTTTGCAGCTGCAGTCAGAATATATTGATTTCACCCTGGAGGAAGAAACTCTCGCAAAGCTTCTGGAAAAAGAGGGCTTAACGGCAGGTGAATTTGAGTATAAATTTTCTATTTCTGAAAAAGACAGGCAAATTGCGCGGGAAATGCTCATAAAATTTGACCGCGAAACAATATTAGTACTGAGCCCGAATTCAAAACGAAATACAAATATTTATGACCTGAATAAATTTGCTGAAATCGGCCGGACTTTGGCCGGGAAGCACAATTTCACTCCGGTGATCATAGGCGGAAAAGATGACCGGGAAAGAAGCGCAAAGCTCAGCGGTTTGATAGGCGGAAAGGCGGTAAGTATTGCCGGGCAGCTTAATCTCTCCCAGACAATTGAGTTCTTAAAATACTGCAGGCTTATGGTTGCCGTTGACGGCGGGCCGGTGCATATGGCTTCCGTTGCCGGGCTGCCGGTCGTCGGTATATATTCCGCGCGGGAAGTTAATGGCAAGTGGTATCCTTTCGGTAAAAAGAACATTGTTATCAGAAAAGAGCCCGCATGCCATACCTGTTTAAAACTGGAATGTGAAAAAACCATTTGTCTTGATATGATCTCTGTCGCGGAGGTTGTTGAAGCAGCTGAAAAAGTATTATCGAATACGGCATCTAAGGTATAAATTTCAGGCGGGAGAGGCAGGAATGCAGATACTATTTTATATGGATGATTACGGTTTGAACACCGGAACCAATAACAATATTAACTCCGTGCTTTTATCGGATAAAAATAATATCTTTGGTAATATCGGAGTTATGGCTACCGGGCTGGCGGTTCCCCTGAAGGCTGCCGGGCGTGTAAATTACGGCCTGCATTTTGATCTTATGGAAATAGAGCCGCTAAGCGCCGGGTTTAAGGAATATAAGAAAAAAAAGATGCCGGTCAACAAGTCCCGGCTGCTGCTTAACCTGCTGTCTGGGAGAATAGACAGAAAGAATATTATTGAAGAGCTTAATGCCCAGTATAAATACCTGCAAAGTAAGGGCTTTACCATAAAATATATTGATTCGCATCAGAATATTCACGCTTTGCCGGTCATTAGTAAATGCGTTGCCGGGTTTGCAGCAGCAAAAGGCCTGCAAGGCAGTATCAGGAGCACGAAGCATATCAGTTTTGACTTCAGGAAAAACTTTAAAATGCTTGTTTTTGATATGTTAGGTGATAAAAATGAAAAACAGACCCTGGTCATAAATTGCCCGGGTTATGGACTGGAATATTATAATGTTACTGAAGCCGTTCTCCGCTGGAAACAGTTCTTTTTAAAGGCAAAAAGAGTTGGTTTGGCGCAGCTGGGAATTGCCTGCCACCCCGGCCTGGGGCTGGCGGAAAGCAGGATATACACCTCTTTAGAATTCAAGAAACTCCTGGAAGAAAATAATATTAGGATTGCGAGGAAAGAATGAGCAGTAAATTAAATGTAACTGTGTTAATTATTGCTCAGAACGAAGAGGAAAATATAAGGTATTGTCTGGAAAGCATAGTCGGGAAATTCACGCAAATTATTCTGGTAGATTCGTTTAGTACTGATAATACTATTATAATAGCAAAAGAATTCGAATCAGTAAATATTTATCAAAATAGATTCATTCATTGGGCGCAACAGAAGAATTGGATGCTTGAAAATTGTAAAATAGAAAATGAAATAGTATTATTTTTAGATTCTGATGAATATATTGATGAGAAATTCAT
>CAITEH010000058.1 GCA_903891415.1 Candidatus Firestoneibacteriota bacterium | reverse complement strand
GTTGTACAATTACCTCTGTCATGGGCTGTTTCTCCTTATGCTTTAATTTATTGGCGTAAGTTAAAGCGTTTCCTAAGGAGAATAGCCCTTTTTTTATACTTATTCAATCTTTTGAAATTACACACTATATTTTACATTACCAAGTACGGCGGAAGAATTGAAAAGCAGCGGCAAATATGGTAATATATATTAATTACCCTAAAAGGAGTAAAGGAAAATGAAGAAATTACAAAGGGACGCAATAGACAGATTAGCACCCTACGTTCCGGGAAAGCCGGTTGCCGAAGTGCAGAGAGAATACGGAATAGCGGATATTATTAAGATGGCTTCCAATGAAAATCCGCTCGGGGCTTCTCCTAAAGCGGTCTCGGCGGTAAAAAAAGCCGCGGAACAGGTCTATTTTTATCCGGAAGGCAGCTGTTTTGAGCTCAGGAAGGCGCTGGCCGAACACCTGCAAATGCCGGCTGATAACCTGATCTTTGGCAACGGCTCCGATGAACTTCTGCTTTTAATATCCCAGGTATTTTTGAATCCGGGGGATGAAGTTTTGCAGGGTGAGCCCAAACTTACCTTCGTGGAATATAAAGCCGTCACCACAATTGCTGATGCGGTCCCGGTAATAATTGATATGAAGGATTTTGGCTATGACCTGAAAGCCATGGCGGAAAAGATCTCGGAAAAAACGAAAGTGGTTTTTATCGCCAATCCGAATAACCCGACCGGCACGCTGCTTACCAAAGAGCAGCTTGAGGATTTTTTAGGCAAGCTCTCTGAAGAAACCGTTGTCGTGCTGGATGAAGCTTACTATGAATACGTCGGCCGCGCGGATTATCCTGAATCCATAGAGTATGTTAAACAGGGCCGGAATATTATTGTGCTCCGGACCTTTTCCAAGATCTACGGCCTTGCCGGGCTCCGTCTCGGTTATGGCATTGCAAAAAAAGAACTGATAGAACTTCTGGAGAAAGCCAGGCAGCCTTTCAACGTTAATTTGCTCGCGCAGGCGGCGGGTATAGCCGCGCTTAAGGACACCAAGTTCGTTGAAGAAAGCAAACAGGTCAACAACGAAGGAAAAAGATGGCTGGGCGATGCTCTTGAAGCTATGGGTATTCCCTTTGTTCCGTCCGAAGCCAACTTCATTTTGTTTGACGTGAAGACCGAAGCCAAAACTCTAACGGAAGCGCTTATGAAGGAAGGAGTTATAGTACGTTGTATCGGTACCGGAACGACTATCCGGGTCACGATAGGTACTATGCAGCAGAACCGGCGCTTTATTACGGCGCTAAAAAAGGTCTTGAAAAATAAATAAATTTTAAAGGGAATTTAACCCGGATGGCTACAGAGGAAAGGCCTTTGTTTTGATCCGCGCCGGAAAGCCGGGCGGACGGCATCACAGGGAACTGTTATTTCCGAGGGGAAACCAATATGATAATAGTATTAAAACCCGGTACGCCGGACAACGAGATCAATCATGTAATAGAAAAGGTGGAGAAGGCCGGCCTTACTCCGCATGTTTCCAAGGGAATAGAAAGAACCCTGATCATGGTTATCGGTGATGACCGGATACTTGCGGAACTGCCTTTGGAGACCATGCCCGGCGTCGAGAAAGTGATGTCCGTCCTCCAGCCTTTCAAACTCGTCAGCAAGGAATTCCAGAAAGAACCGACGATAATTAAAGTAAGGGATATTGAGATAGGCGGAAATAAACTTGTAGTAATGGCCGGGCCCTGTACTGTTGAAGACCGTGAAATGCTTTTTGATGTCGCAAAAAAAGTAAAAGAAGCCGGAGCCACGATACTCAGAGGCGGTGCTTTTAAACCGAGGACTTCTCCCTATGCTTTTCAGGGGATGGGAGAGGATGGTTTAAAACTTCTTTCTGAAGCAAGAGATCTTACCGGACTGCCTATCATTACTGAAGTTATGGATACCAGGACGGTGGACCTGGTTGCCCGGTATACCGATATAATACAGGTAGGCGCCAGGAACATGCAGAATTTTGAACTGTTAAAAGAGATCGGGGAGTGCAAGGTTCCTGTACTTTTAAAACGGGGCCTTTCTTCGACCATTAAAGAATGGCTTATGTCGGCCGAGTATATCATGTCAAGAGGGAATTATAAGGTCATGCTTTGCGAAAGAGGTATAAGGACTTTTGAAGACGCAACAAGAAATACTCTGGATCTCTCGGCGGTGGCAGTCTGCAAGCATTTGAGCCATCTTCCGGTTATCGTTGATCCTTCCCATGGCACCGGAAAATGGAGATGGGTTATCCCGATGTCCAAAGCGGCGATCGCCGCGGGCTGCGACGGCCTCATGCTGGAAGTGCATCATAATCCGGAAGAAGCCCTGTCAGACGGGGATCAATCCCTGCTGCCTGACAAGTTCAAAAAACTTATGAGCGAGCTTCGCCCTATTGCCAAAGTTATAGGCCGGGCCATGTAGCCGAAGCGGCCGGCTGATGACACATCCGCCAGTCATATAGGGCGGATCTTTTGATGAGATGGGTGAAGAGATGGCACAGATAAAAGCAAAACAGATAAAAGTAAAAAGATAAAAAGTAAAATGGATAAAGCTGGAGCGAATAAATGAGAATGGAAAGAAAAAATACAAGCATGGACGTGGCTGGAACTATCTGTGTCATCTCCCTGCCCATCTGTGCCATCAGCAGGTCTTTATGACCTGCGATAATTGCCACGAGCATGAGGCCACAGTACACCTCCAGCAGATAGTTAACGGCCAGAGTTCTGAAGTAAACCTTTGTGATAAGTGCGCCCAGGCCAAAGGTATGATCTCCTTTTCCATGGATAAACCGTCCTTTTTTGGCAATCTATTGTCCGGATTTATGGAAGAAGCCAAGCCTGAAGCCGGAGACGATAAAGGAGTTAAGATCACCTGCGAGTGCGGCTGGACAAGCAACGATTTTCGCAAATCGGGTTTTCTCGGCTGCCCGCTCTGCTATTACACCTATAAAAAATCGCTGGGCCCGATACTGAAACGGATCCACGGCAATATCCGCCATGTCGGAAAAGTTCCGGCCAAAATACCCGTAAAACAGAAAGTTAATAAGAAGGTTACCAAGGTTTACGATCCTACGGAGATCACAAATCTGAAGTCAAAACTTACCCAGGCAGTAAATGAGGAGCGTTATGAGGATGCCGCGAAACTGAGAGACCGGATAAAAAAGCTTGAAAAAAAGATCTATAAGGATATCCTGACCGATGTTTGAAGAACTCGCGAAATCAACCAGTAAATGGCTCTCGGATTCCGGGCCCAGTTCCGAGATAGTTATTTCCTCCCGGGTCCGCCTTGCCAGGAATGTTAACGGCTTTCCTTTTCCGCATAACCTGAATGAAAAAGACGCCGAGGAGCTGGTCGGGCTGGTTGTAAATGCCGTAAATAAGAATAGAGCCTTCAAAGGTTCCAAAGCCATTGATCTGCTTGCCCTGCCGGAACTGGACCGTATCGTTCTTTTGGAACGCCATATAATCAGTTACGACCATGTGATCAATGACCGGAAACGCGCGGTCATATTCTCCAAGGACGAACAAACCGCGATCATGATAAATGAAGAAGATCACCTCCGGCTGCAGATGATACTTTCAGGTATCCAGCTGGAAGAGGCCTATAAGGCGCTTGATAAACTTGATACCGAACTGGAAAAGAATATTACTTACGCCTTTGATATAGACATGGGTTATCTTACCGCCTGCCCGACCAATACCGGAACGGGGATCAGGGCATCTGTTATGGTGCATCTGCCCGGGCTGGTCATAAGCAAGGAAATTACAAAAGTACTTAATAATATTTCCCAGCTGGGCCTTGTGACCCGCGGATTTTACGGGGAAGGGCTTGATATTAAGACGCCTTTTTTCCAGATCAGCAACCAGGTCTCCCTGGGGCATACCGAAAAAGAGATAATAGATGAAGTGCATAAAGTCACGCTCCAGCTTGTGGATTATGAGAAGAAGGCCAGAGAATCTCTTTTCAAGAATTCCCGGGCCCGGGTGGAGGATAATATCTGGCGCTCTTACGGGATCTTAAAAAATGTCCGCTCAATAAACTTTGAAGAGGCGGTTACCCTGCTTTCTTCTTTGCGCCTGGGCGTGGAAAGCGGACTTATTAAAGCTGATCCCAAAAAAGTGAATGAGCTGCTGATAATTTCCCAGCCGGGGCATATACAAAAACTCTTTGCAATGGAAATGAACGAGGCCGAAAGGGACGAAAAACGGGCCGAGTTGATCAGAAAAAGACTTGAATAATTAACGGGACCTTAACCGCGAAAATTTACAGGAGGAACAAATCCATGAAAGAGGCTCTTGTTTTTGCCATAATGGTTTTCCTGGCTCTTGTTGCAGTAAAGCTTTTGTTCAGATTTTTGCATCTCCCTGATCTTATTTTCAGGATCTTGCTCCTGTTTGCTATAGTGCTGGTCGCGTTTTCCACGCTGATGTTTTTGACCGGTATTTACAGGGATTTGCCGGTTCTTAACGGCATGTTTGGACAGATAAAAACCTTGGTAGATTGGATAATTATGAGGATAACTTCCTGACTCCTGGTATTCCCGGCCGGGAAAAGTGAAACTCCCTTGCGGGAAATTCTGCAGCCATAAAAGCGCGGCCGGAAACAAAATAATTTGCCGCATTCTTTTTACCGGTATTCAAGCTGTCTTTTTCTCCAGGAACGGTTCTTGCCTTGTTTTTAACACAGTTTTATGCTAAAATTCCTTTAATTACAACATTTTTCACCAAAGCGGAGGAGTACCATGTTCCATAAATTTACGGAAAGAGCTCAGAAAGTCATTAGTTACGCGAAAGAAGAAGCCGCCCGGTTGAAGCACGATTATGTCGGCCCTGAACATATTCTCCTTGGACTGATAAGAAGCGGCAGCGGAGTGGCTGTCGGTGTAATGAAAAACATGGGTATAAGCCTGACTAAAATGAAAAAAGAAGTGGAAAGCATGCTTTCCCTCGGGATAGGTACCGTACCTGTGGAAGAACTTTCCTTTACCCCCAAAGCCAAAAAGGCGCTTGAGCTTTCAATTGAAGAAGCGACCAACATGGGCCACGGGTATGTCGGCACCGAACACCTGCTGCTTGGCATAGTAAAAGAAGGCGAAAGCGCGGCCGCAAAAGTACTCGCGGGTTTTGGCGCTACGCTGGAACGGACACGGGAGATAACGATCGAACTATTAGGCGGGCAGGCTTCTTCCGCCGGAACCCCCAAACAAAATCCCTTTTTTCAGGGCCTGCCGCCCCAGCAGGGGGGCCCGCAGCCCGCGGGGCTTAAATCCTCCAAGACCCCGGCTCTGGATGCTTTTTCCCGGGACCTGACGGCGCTGGCGAAAGATAATAAACTTGATCCGGTCATCGGCCGGGAAAATGAGATAGACAGAGTTATTCAGATACTTTCCAGGCGCACGAAGAACAATCCGGTGCTTTTAGGCGAAGCAGGTGTCGGCAAGACGGCTATTGTTGAAGGCCTGGCGCAAAAAATAATATCCGGAAACGTGCCGGAACTTTTAGTGGGAAAAAGAGTTTTGACCCTGGACCTGGCGGGCATGGTGGCAGGCACCAAATACCGCGGCGAATTTGAAGAGAGGCTCAAAGCCGTTATGAATGAACTCAGGCACAGCGGCAACACAATAATATTTATTGACGAGATACATACCCTGGTCGGAGCGGGCGCGGCGGAAGGAGCGATAGACGCGTCCAATATGCTGAAACCCGCGCTTTCCCGCGGGGAAGTGCAGTGCATCGGGGCTTCGACTTTGAATGAGTACCGGAAGCACATTGAAAAGGACGGCGCGCTGGAAAGAAGATTTCAGACGATCATCGTCAATCCGCCTTCCGTGGAGGAAACGATACAGATCCTCAAGGGGCTCAGGGACAGATATGAAGCGCATCATAAGGTAAAGATAACGGACGATGCGATACAGGAAGCAGCCTATCTGGCGGACAGGTATATAACTTCGAGATTTCTCCCGGACAAAGCGATAGATATTATTGATGAAACATGCGCCAGGGTAAGGCTTCAGAGCGCGTCACGCCCCAAAGAAGTTATCGCGGCCGAGAAGGAACTTGAGAAACTGATGAAGGAGAAAGAGTCGGCGGTAAAGGCGCAGGAATTTGAGAAAGCGGCCAGCATGCGTGACCGCACCAAGGAAGTAAAGATAAAAATAGATAATCTTAAAAAAATGTGGGATAAGGCGCAGGGAGTTGTAGAAAAACAGGTAACTGCGGAAGATATTGCCAAGGTTGTTTCCCAGTGGACGGGGATCCCGGTCTTTAAGCTGGAGGAAAAAGAATCCGAAAAGCTTCTGAATATGGAAGAAGCACTGCATAAACGGGTTGTCGGCCAGGAAGAAGCCTTAAAATCCATAACCCGGGCAATACAGCGGAGTCGTGCAGGAATGGCGGATCCAAAAAGGCCCATTGGCTCCTTTATTTTCCTGGGGCCTACCGGTGTCGGCAAAACGGAACTGGCAAGAACGCTTGCTGAGTTTATGTTCGAAGACGAAAACGCTCTTATCAGAATTGATATGTCGGAATATGCCGAAAAGTTTGCGGTCTCCCGCCTTATGGGCGCGCCTCCGGGTTATGTGGGCTATGATGAAGGCGGCCAGTTGACGGAAAAAGTCAGGCGGCGGCCTTATGCTGTTATCCTTTTTGATGAGATTGAAAAGGCGCATCCTGATGTCTTTAATATACTGCTCCAGGTACTTGATGATGGACGGCTTACGGACTCTTTCGGGCGTATTGTTGATTTTAAGAATACTGTAGTAATTATGACCTCCAATCTCGGTGCCCGGTCCATCGATAAAGGCGGTTCTCTCGGCTTTAAGAAACAGGATGATAAGGTTACTTACCAGGGTATGAAAGGCAAGGTTGTGGACGAATTAAAAAAGACCTTTAATCCCGAGTTCCTGAACAGAATAGACGAAATTATTGTTTTTCATCAGCTTACCAAAGCTGATCTTACTAACATAATTGAATTACTTATCAGCAAAGTGGCAGCCCGGCTGAAAGAAAAAAAGATCGTCCTGAAACTTGATGCTTCTGCCAAGGACTTGCTTATTGAAAAAGGCTATGACCCGGTCTTTGGAGCGCGGCCCTTAAAACGGGCGATACAGAAGTATATTGAAGACCCTCTCTCCATGGAGATATTGAATAAAAGGATAACCGAGGGGTGCGTCATAAACGCTAAAGCGGACAACGATAAACTGATATTTGTTAAGGAATAAAAATGTATAAGAGAATAGTCATAAAGATCGGTACCAGCTTGCTGGCGGATAAGGTAAGCGGTATCAATCTGGAGAGGATCAGCGGGATCGCCCGGGCTGTTGCGCTGCTCCGTGCGGAGGGCCGGGACGTATGTATAGTCACCTCCGGAGCTATAGGGGCCGGTATTGCGGCTCTTAAACTTAAAGAAAGGCCTGTCACTATTCCGGAAAAACAGGCGACTGCGGCCATAGGGCAGCCCCTGCTTATGGAGGCCTATGAACATGCTTTTAGAAAACAGGGCGTGCTGATAGGCCAGCTTCTGCTGACGAAAGACGATTTTGCGGGCAGAAAACGCTATCTTAACGCCAGGAATACCTTTGATGTGCTGCTCAAAAAAGGGGTCGTGCCTGTTGTAAACGAGAATGATACCGTGGCCGTTGAAGAAATAAAAGTGGGGGATAATGATAATATTTCCGCGATGGTCGCGAACCTGATAGAAGCGGATATCCTGATAAATCTTTCAAATATAAAGGGCTTGTGCAAAGGTGATCCGGCCAAAGATGCTTCCGCAGAACTTGTGCCCGTGGTTAGAAAAATAACCCCGGAAATTGAAAGACTGGTCAAGAACAGCAAAGGGGAGCTTGCGTCCGGAGGCATGGCCACCAAGATCCAGGCGGCAAAAAAATGTGTTGCCGCGGGTATCGCCATGGTAATTGCCGACGGCAGGGAGCCCTCAATTATTGGAGAGCTTATAGCGGGGGAGCCGAGAGGGACCCTGTTCATTCCCTGTGACAGCAAGCTGACCCAGCGGCAGATCTGGATAGCGTATATTGCCCAGGCCGCCGGAAGAATAACAGTCGATCCCGGTGCGCTGGAAGCCCTGCAAAAAAAAGGAAAGTCCCTTCTTCCTTCCGGCGTTAAAGCTGTGACCGGAAAGTTCGAAGCGGGGGATGTGGTAATAATTGCTGATGGTGCGGATAATGAGATAGCCAAGGGTGTAACGGAATATTCCTCTTTTGATGCGGAAAAAATTAAAGGTAAAAAGAGCGCGGACCTGACCGGGACGCTGGGCCGTCGGGGCTCTGATGAGATCATTCACAGGGATAACCTGGTCATCTTGTAGCAAAACTTATTTCTTTCACAAATAAATTAGGGACAGCGACCAATTAATAATTGGTCGCTGTCCCTAATTTAAATAATCCTATGGAAAACAATGCTTAAATTCTGCTACAATGACATATGAACATAAAAAACCTCGTTGAAAATAAGTCTAAAGCAGTTAAGGCCGCGAGCTGGGTTTTGTATAACCTTTCTGCCGCGACGAAGAATAAATTACTTAGGCGTATTGCCTCGGAGCTTGTCGCGAATACAAAAAGCATTCTTAAAGCCAATTCCATAGATATGAATAACGGAAAAAAGTCCGGCCTTTCTAATTCTTTGCTGGATCGGCTCCTTCTTAATGAAAAAAGAATAGGAGCGATGGTTTACGGAATAAAAGACATCATTAAACTCAAGGATCCCGTTGGCACGCTGCATGACAAAAGCTGCCGGCCTAACGGGCTTAAGGTCGCGCGGATGCGGGTCCCGCTGGGAGCCGTCGGGATAATTTATGAGTCCCGGCCCAATGTAACTATTGACGCGGCGGCTTTGTGCCTGAAATCGGGCAATGCGGTACTGCTGCGCGGGGGCTCGGAAGCGCTGAATTCCAATCGTGAACTGGTAAGGATATTAAAACAAGCGCTAAAAGCGGAAGCGCTTCCTTTGGCTTGCGTGGAATTTATAGATACGACCGATCGCGGAGCCGTTTCAGCCATGGTCAAACAGGACAAATACCTTGATGTGATAATTCCCCGGGGAAGCCAGGCTATGATAAGAGCGATAATGGAAAATTCCTCGGTCCCGGTGATCGCTCACGGGGAAGGGAATTGCCATGTTTTTGTGGAAAAAACAGCGGATTTGAAAGCGGCTGAAGAGATCGTGTTCAACGCTAAAACCTCGAGGCCTTCGGTCTGCAATGCCCTGGAGAAATTGCTTGTGGCAAAGGAAGTGGCCAAAAAATTCCTGCCGGGAATGTTAAAACGCCTTGCTGAACACGGAGTGGAGATAAGGGCGGATGAATATAGCCGGGCCCTTTATAAAAACGCGAAACTTGCCGCGGAAGCGGACTGGTATAAAGAATATCACAGCCTGGTTATCGGAGTTAAGGTCGTAGCTTCACTGGAAGCGGCCATTAAACATATTAATACTTACGGCTCGCATCATAGTGATGCTATCGTTTCAAAAAATAAAGCTGCCTGTGCGAAGTTCCTGCGTGAAGTTGATTCCGCCGCCGTATTTTCCAATACTTCCACCAGGTTCAATGATGGTTTTGAACTGGGCCTTGGCGCCGAAATAGGGATAAGCACCCAAAAACTCCACGCCAGAGGCCCCATGGGCCTGACGGAACTTACGAGTTCGAAGTTTATAGTGTCAGGGAAGGGGCAGATACGAAAATAACAAGAATGGTCAATAAGGTCGGTAAAGTCCGTAAGGTCTTAAAGTCTAAAGTGCCTGTAAACTGTAGAGTGTTTCCGCCTGAAAATTAAAAAAAAGTATGGTGTCTGGAGTGGCTGTCAAAAATAGGGGGCAAGGATGTTTGTTCCATATAAAGATAACTGGGAAGAAACAGAAGCCAGGATGCGCGCCTGGTGGGGAAGAAAGAATATCAAAAGAATACCTATGAGCATTGGAGTGAGCAAACCAAAACCCGGTGCCGCGCCGGCTCTTAAAGCTAAGGATCCGGAAACAATGTATTGTGATCCGGAATTCTTAACGGAGGAACTGAAAAACCGTTATAAGAACTCTTACTTTATCGCAGAAACTATTCCTAAATATAGCTTTATGCTGGGCTACGCTTTTCCGGGAGTTTTTATGGGCCAGAAACCGGTCATGGACTACGATACCGTTTGGTTTAATAATAGCACCGATGCTCTTGAGAATATGTCTTTAGATTTTGATCCCAAAAACAGCCTGTGGCAGAATCTGCTAAGAGTTGAAAAAGCGTTACTTGAAATCTCAATGCCGGGTATGCCGGTCTTTATCCAACCCATGGATGTTATCAGTATGGTACTTGGTGCGGAAAAGACCTGCTTTGAGTTACTGGAAAGGCCGGAACTGGTAGAGTACTGCCGTAACAAGCTGACTCTGACTTTCAAAAAGATGTTTGAAGAAAGTTACGCGCTTTTGAATACAAAGTACAGCGGGTCAACAGGCTGGCTTCCGGTCTGGTCTCCCGGAAAGTATTTTCCCGTGCAGTGTGATTTTTCCTGCATGATCTCGGTGGATATGTTTGAGAAATTTGTAACTCCTGAACTTGAAGACCTGACAAATTTTCTGGATAATTCTATTTATCACCTGGACGGGACCGGGGCTCTTCATCATCTGCCGCGGCTGCTGAAATTTAAAAAAATTGATGCTATTCAATGGGTGCCCGGAGCGGGAAAACCTGACGGGATGTACTGGAAAGATGTTTATAGGCAAATACTTGAAGGAGGAAAAAGCGCTTTTGCTTCAATGCCGGCAAATGAAGTAGAAGAGGCACTTAAAACTCTTCCAAGGGAAGGACTCTGGATAGATACTCAGGTTGAAACTGTTGAAGAAGCCAACGAACTGGTCAAACTTGCTGAAAAATATAATTAAAATTTTGTTCATAGCATGGTAAATAATTTAGGTCCGTGAGGAAGAAAGCATGTCCAAAAAAATTGCATTCCTAGGTGCCGGAAGTGTGGGTTTTACCAGAGGCCTGGTCGCTGATATTATTTCTTATCCCGCGTTTGAGGATGCGACGATAGCACTTATGGATGTAAATAAAGAACGGTTGGATATGGCAAAGAAGTCGGTGGAAAGGATAGTTGAGTATTTTAATAAACCCGTAAAGATAGTGGCAACAACAAGCAGGAAGGAAGCATTACAGGGCGCCGACGGTGTTTTGATAACCATTCTCGCCGGCGGGGTACAGGTCTGGCGGCATGATATAGAAATTCCCAAAAAATACGGGGTAGATATCAATGTGGGTGATACACGGGGGGGTTCCGGGGTGTTCCGGGCGCTTCGAACCATTCCGGTGATGCTTGATATCTGTAAAGATATTGCAAGATACTGCCCGGAGGCGATAGTTCTTAATTACACCAACCCGATGGCGATGCTCTGTCGCGCGATGCAGGCCGCCTACCCGAAACTCAACATTACCGGGCTTTGCCACAGTGTTCAGGGGACTTCACGGGAAATGGCGGAGCTGATACACGCGCCCTACAACGAGATCACCTATTTGTGTGCCGGAATTAACCACCAGTCCTGGTTCCTGACCTTTGACTGGAAAGGAAAAGATGCCTATCCGCTCCTTCGCAAAGCCGTGGAAGAAAAGAAGAACTACTACTCGGATGTGGTGAGGATAGAAATGTTCAGACATATGGGCTACTATGTGACCGAATCCTCGGGGCATAATTCCGAGTATGTGGCCTGGTTCAGAAAACGGCCGGAGCTGATAAAAAAATATTGCGGAGGCAAGGCGGGAAGCTGGAATCCCGGCGCGTATGCTTTCATTTTAAAAATGTATTTGGGCAGGGAAAAGAGAGTTAACGGCATGCCTCTTTGGAAAAAAGAGGTCATCGATTGGATTAAAAGCGATAAGGTCTCCAAACTCGGCGGAAAGCTGGAGTACGCGGCCAATATCTTCAACGCGGTATTCGGCGACAACAATATCTTTGAATTTAACGGGAATGTCCGTAACTTCAATCTGATAGATAACCTTCCCTATGGCTGCTGTGTGGAAGTTCCCGTAGAAGCTTCAAGGAACGGGTTAAGGCCGGTTCACGTCGGGGCGCTTCCGGCGCATCTGGCCCTGCTTAACAATATAAGCGCGCGGTGCGAGGAACTGGCAGTCGAGGGCGCGCTTTCAGGTGAACCGAATAAAGTTTACCAGGCCGTATATTTTGATCCTTTGACTTCGGCGGTCTTGAGCCTGGAGGAAATAAACCGGATGGTTTATGAACTCTTCATGGCTTCTAAGGCCTATCTGCCGCAATTTAAAAATTATAGGTTGAAGTACTAGAAAAACAGGTTTTCTCCGTAAGGCGAGATCTCGCCAAAGATAAGCTTTGGCGGACCAGGTACCGGGTCCCGGAAAAAAGAGGAACAGATGTGCAGATGACGGCAGACAACCAAAGTGAAAAGTTGCTAGCTGTACTTCCGTATATCCGTTAGCTGGTTTTCTTAATCTGTTTCAAAAGGAGAAAGTATGCCGAAAGAAACTATGACCTCTAAAGAACGCTGGCTGGCGGTTTTAAAAAGACAGAAACCTGACCGTATTCCTATGGATTACTGGGCAACACCGGAGGTAAATGAAAAATTAATGAAACACCTGGGGCTGGCAAATATGGACGAGGTGTTTAAGAAATTACACATAGACCGCCCGCACGGCGTTGGGCCAGAATATACGGGGCCAAAACCTCCGCAGGGTACCGATATATTCGGAATTACCTACAGGACAGTCGGCTATGGTACAGGTTCCTACGAAGAGATAACCTCTTCGCCCCTGGCAAAGTACGAAACTGTCGAAGAGATAGAAAAGAATTACAAGTGGCCCAGCGCTGATTGGTATGACTATTCAGGCATTCTGAGCCAATTGAAAGGAAAGGAAGACCGTCCTATTTGCGGAGGAGGGAGTGAGCCGTTCCTAACCTACAAAAATTTGAGGGGAGACGAACAGGCGTTTATAGATCTGGCCGCTAATCCGGAGATGGTGCATTATATACTGGGCAAGTTATACAATTTGGCATACGAAAATACAAAAAGGATCTATGAGGCAATTCCCGGTAAAGTATTTTACAGCTATGTGGCTGAAGATATGGGCAGCCAGGAAGACCTGATGTATTCTCCGGCGCACATCAGGGAGTATTTCTTTCCTTACATGACAAAGATGATAACCCTGGTCCACGGGGCGGGTGCTTACGCTTTTCATCACTCCGACGGCGGAATCAGAAAAATAATTCCCGGCTTGATAGAGATCGGTATAGATATACTAAATCCCATTCAATGGCGCTGTAACGGGATGGCAAGAGAAGGCCTGAAAAAGGATTTTGGAGATAAACTCGTGTTCCATAGCGGTGTTGATAACCAGCAAACCCTGCCTTTTGGCACTGCCGCCGAGGTAAAAAAAGAAGTCAGAGAGAATATCGAAATACTGGGAAAAAATGGCGGCTATATTTTAGGCCCCTGCCATAACATACAGACGGTGTCTCCCGTGGAAAATATCCTGGCGCTATATGAAGCGGGATTAGAGTACGGATTTGGTAAATAAAATAATGGATGATAGATAATTAATAATGTATAATAACGGCGGAAAAGAGTTGTCATTATTTGTTGTTTGATTATAATCGGAGGTTGTTATGTATAAAAGAATAATGGTTTTCGGGTCTCATCCCGACGATGAAATGGAAATGGCCCGGACTATAGCAAAATTATCCTCAATGGGCGTTGAAGTTACCCTGGTCACCATGACCGACGGTTCGGAAGGCTACCCGGACCCGAAACTAAAGAACAAAATTGTTGCAATAAGAAAAAAAGAAGCCAAAGCTTGCGACAGGCTGCTCGGGATAAAGAAGCGGGAATACCTGGGAGCCCGGGATATGGATCTGGTCAATACAAAGGAAAACCTTAAGAAGTGCATAAGATTTATCAGAAAATACAGGCCGGAAGCTATCTTTACTCACGGCCCCAGAGATGTGCACAGGGATCACCGGAACACCCACAGACTGGTACGGGATGCCTATTTTCATGCCTGCGAGCCCGTTGCCGCCGAGCTGGGAACGCCCTGTGCCAAGCCCCATCTATATTACTTTAAAGCGCATGCTTATGATTTTAAGCCGGTGATTTATGACCTGCCGTATGTGCTCTTTGACGTGACGGAGCACGCGGAAAAAGAAATTGAAGCCTGGGCCACCCAGAGATCGCAGTATACCGTCTTTAGAAAAACGGCGGAGGATTTTAGAAAAGAGGTGGAGACAATAAAGAAGAACAGAAAGAAAACTTTTGAAGCTTTCTGCATAGCCGAAACAAATACTCTTTCGCAATTCCCGGACAATTAATTTTTATAAATAGTGACCTCGGCTTTCTTATCGAACGGATTTGTCCTCAAAGCCAGGGAAAACAGGTAAGGGTAATCATTTTTTAGATGGTTCATATGATCAAGCCATTGTATTATCAGACGGCTGTACGCCCTGTCTATATCGCCAAATAGATGTTTGTAATCGCTCCCGGGCAGGTCTCTAAGTGTGTTTCTATGCGCCAGCTCATCAGCCAGATGAAAGACCGCCCAGAGCAGGTCCGTGAAGGCTTCATGTTCAAGCAGATTCGGGTTCCCGAGAAGTCCTATAAGGAAAGCTTGTTTTGACATAAGCAGAACTTTAAGTTTCTCAAGGTCTTCCGGCCCGCATTTTACCTGCAGCGCTGAACCTGAAATTTTCTTTTTTGCGGCCAGAAAATCTTTTTCCGTCCACCCGCCCGTGATCAGGAGCTCCCGGTAAATATTCTCCTGAGCGCATTCATAGCCGGAACATTGCCTGAGGAGTTCTATCCCTGCCTCGCTGAAGAAAGCGCCGATCACCATATTCAGCTTTTTGAAAAGGGACTGCTTTTCCCTGTATTCCAGCAGGCGGTGCAGGAAGAGCATTACGATCAGTCCGCTTAAGAAAAGGAAGGCAATGTCAATGAGACTGTAAAAAATTATATCTTTCAGCTGTCCGAACAAAAAATAATCCAAAGCGTAAAAGCCGAAAGCAAGTGTTATCAGAAGCAGAGAAAGCAGGATTTGCCAGTTGAGAAGTTTTTTCATATTATTTTGAATGCCTCCCTATACGCTTTGCAAATTTATAAATGATCCAGGTGTTAATTAATGCTGCCGGGAGAAGTCCCAGCATGGCAAAAAAAATATAAATGACAGGGGTGCCGGCGAATTTCTCATACCACGGAATGTATCCTGATATTAAATAGAGAGGAATAAGCATAGCACTCCAGGGAAGAGTGATAACAACTGCAGGCAGACCGCAAAATGCGTCGTGACTATTTTGTGCTGCGTAATAGGAAAATAGAAAGAAAAGCCCCAGATATACTAAAACTAATGTCAGACCTATTCTTGAGCCGGTTATTTTCATTACGGATATACCCTTTCTCAACAAGACACCTTGAAAATAGAACAATAGATAATAGACCGCAATTGGACAGTTTTATCTATTATCTATTCTCGATCGCCCAATTGCGCCGTCACAAATCTGAACGAAGTGAATGGTAATATATTAACATAAAACATACATTAAGGTGGCGGATCCGCCTCGCTATAGACGGGCGAGATCTCGCCAAAATTTCGCCTGGGCCAAATTTTGGCGGAGAAGGAGGGATTCGAACCCTCGAAACCGTGAGGTTTACACGCTTTCCAGGCGTGCGCCATAGACCAACTAGGCGACTTCTCCGTGCTCAACCAGTATTATCAAATATCGTTTCCCAAAGTGCAGGCAATCTCAAACCAGTTTGAGACCCAAGGAGTATCCTCCCTGGGCACCCTCCTTTGGGAGGAAAGACATTATCTCATATCCTTAGGATATGAACGCAAAGTATGACCAACTAGGCGACTTCTCCTGTCCAAATACAAAGAGATATTATACCAAATATCATTGGAATTCTCATTACTATTCTCCTTATAAATAGTCCGTGTTATGTGATAATATATCCCAGGATTTGTCGGGGGAAGTTAAAATAGAGAAAATATATATTTAGAAAGTATTTAAGGTATTAGGGGGAATAGCAGGTTTTTGTGAATTGGCAGGTAATGGTCTTAGGCTTCCATAATTTGTAAGCTCACATCAGTGGAATCCAAAAGCATTGCAATCAGTGGAATCTTTCTACAGATCCTTGTTGTCGTCTCTTTTTACTCCGCTGGTGTTATTCCGTTTACCGTAAAAGGGCCTGCGTTCAACGCTGTGGTACCTGCTTTTACCAAACGCGGCTTTGCCTTTGAAAGGTCTATGTTCACGGCGCGCGTATTTGTTTTCCGGTGCCGGCCTTTTCCAGCCCTCGTTACTTTCAAACCTGTTCCCTGACTGATAAGGTTTTGTGTCTTTTCTAACTTCTGTGCCCCGGGAAGGCCTGTCGTGAAAAGATTTGCTTTCGCTGTTTTGGAACTTACTGCTATGAAACGAAGGTTTGCCTTTAAAGTGGTTATCCTTGCTCCGTGTAAATCTGTTTTCGTTGCCGGAACTTTTCCAGCCTTCGTTGCTTTCAAACCTGTTTCCTGACCGGGGTTTTTGACTGTTTCTGTCGAAAGTTTTGTGCGAAAAAGAAGGCCTGTCTTCTCTTCTTCCGGTGTGAGATTTTGTGTAAGGTTTATCGAAAGTTTTATGCGGGAACCCGGGCCTGGCTTCTCTGCTTTCTGTATGAGGCTTTGCTTGCCGGTTTTCTGATGCCGGCTTGTGCGGAAAAGCCGTTTTATCTTCGCTCCGTTGAGTCCTGCCGCGGCGCGAGGGGGATTCTATAAAAGGTTTGCTTTGATAATCTTTCCAGGATTTTGTGTTGTATTTACTTTTAGATATCTTTTTCGCCGCCAAAACAGTATTGTTTGCGGAAAGAGCTGCCGGTACGGAAGCACCCGGAAGGACGATAGAAACGTTCCTGCTCCCGTGTAAAGGCCTTAATTCTTTTTTCTGCGCGAATTTATTATTATTCCAAATTTTGTGCTGCGGTTTTCCTGACACCGGCGCGGGGTGCGAACCGGAAAGCTTCTCTGCCGGTACATTAGGATGTGTGGCAAGAGGGATGGAATGCCGCATTATCTTTTCAATGTTTTTAATGTCCGCGCCCTGTTCCGGGGTAGCGAAAGATATTGCATGGCCAGTTTTTCCCGCTCTGCCGGTGCGGCCGATCCTGTGTATATAATTTTCGGGATCCTCTGGAATGTCATAATTGATAACAAGTTCAATACCCGAAACATCAATTCCGCGGGAAGCGATGTCGGTGGCCGTTAGTATCCTGTACCTGCCATTTTTAAAACGGTCCAGCGCTTCTTTTCGCTGGGACTGGCTCCTGTCGGAATGGATCTCTGCTGCTTTGTGGTCGAAAGACTTCAATAATTTTGTGACTTTGCTCGCGCCCCTTTTGGTCCGGGTAAAAATAAGAATGGAACCCGTGTATTTTTTCAGCAGTTCCGTCAGGAGTTTTCCTTTATGTTCTCTTTTTACTACGAACAATTCCTGGGTTACGTTGGCCGCTGCCGTGCCGGAGGGGGCTACTTCTATATGAACCGGGTTTTTCATGTAATTAGCCGCGATCTCAATTATTCCCTGCGGTATCGTTGCGGAAAAAAGCATAGTATGCCGTTCTTTGGGAATGCGCCTGATAATGATCTCGATTTGGGGCAGAAAACCCATATCCAGCATCCTGTCAGCTTCATCAAGTATCAGCATTTTAAATTCGTTAAGGTGAATAAGGTTCCTGTTCAGCAGGTCGTTTAATCTTCCGGGTGTGGCAATTATTATCGCTGGGGTTTTTTTAAGGTCTTTTATCTGGGAATAAACGGAAACTCCGCCTATAAGTACCGCGCTATTAAAGCCAAAAGCAGGCGCCAATTTTTCCAGGGTTTCATTGACCTGAATGGCGAGTTCCCGGGTAGGCACCAGCACCAGCCCCTTGCCTCCGTGCAAAGCAAGCTGCTGCAGCATTGGAATTCCAAATGCCAGGGTTTTACCTGTGCCTGTCTGGGCTACTCCAATAATATCTTTGCCTGCAACCGCTGCCGGTATAGCTTTTCGCTGGATCGGCGTGGGGATAACAAAACCCAATTTATCGAGAAGCTCGAGAATACGAATATCAATACCAAGATTATGAAAGGTGAATTGTTCGGTGGACATACAACAAGTATAACCTATTTTGAAGGGTAGGTATATAGAAATAATATCTTAAAGTCTAAAGTAAAAGGTACATAAAGTCCATAAGGTCGAAAGTCTGTAAGGTCAAAAGAAACAGGTCTATAAAGTCTAAAATGTCAAAAGTCTGTAAGGTCAAAAGAAACAGGTCTATAAAGTCTAAAAGGTCGAAAGTCTGTAAGGTCAAAAGAAACAGGTCTATAAAGTCTAAAATGTCAAAAGTCTGTAAGGTCAAAAGAAACAGGTCTATAAAGTCTAAAATGTCAAAAGTCTGTAAGGTCTAAAATAGATGAGGGATATGAGTATATATATAAATAATAATACCTTAATGTAAGACTTTACGGACCTTACAGACCTTATGGACTTTATGGACCTTGAAGACCTTACGGACTATCTTGCGCGGAAGAGAGAAGTTGTAAAATAAAACAGGGACAGCCCGTATTGTCCGAGACTGTCCCTGTGGGTAGTCCTTACTTGTTCAGAGCTTCTGTTTTTCCGGATTCCAGGGATCTTTTCACTGTGTCTATCATGTTCATAATTTCCAGCGAATCTTCCGGGGCAACAGGAGCGGGCCCGCCTCTGAAGAACTTTTCAATTTCCTTTAGAATATCGGTTACCTGGTTATGCACCATGTAAGGGATGGGAAGCGTAAAATATTCTGCCGTATCGGACATTCTTAAAGAACCGCCGTAGAGCCAGCCAGAGACCGTAAGTTCTACAATACCCCTCCGGTTATCAGGATACTCTATGTGGGCAATAGCACCCAAATGGTCCTGCTTGGCAAATATCCTTAGAGCGCCTCTTCCCATTATCCTGTTGAGTATCTCAAAGGTGTGGATCCCGTAGAAAACAGCGGCTTTAGGAAAAGGATATTCCGGGTAAGGCAGTCCGACAGCCCCATAGATGGTGGCGTATAAGGGTTTGGGAACAGCTTTGCAGGCATTCAAAACGGGGGGGACAAAACGCATACCGGAGGCAGTGAAGAACCTTATATTTTTATCTTTCGCTATCTTGCAGATCTTCAGGTAGTTCGTGTAAGTATCGGCAGGCGGCTTGTCCAGGAACATCGGCTTGCCGAAAGCCGCGCATTGCTCAAAGATCTCCAGATGCAGTTCCGGGTCGTTAACCTCCAGTAAAAGCGCGTCCGCGTCCTTTACCGCTTCTTTAAGGTCACGGGTGGTCTTAATACCCCATTCACCGACCTGTTTTTCTCTTTTATCCTGGCCTTCTTCGGTCTGGAACTTGGATTTGAACCTGTAGGCCATAGTCGCTTTCAGTCCGGGAACCTTTAACTCGGGCGCGCAGTCAGGAGCGGCTATTCTTCTGGCAAATTCCACCCCGTGACTCGTATCCAGCCCGATTATTGCTACTTTGATGTCACCCATAAAATTTATCCTCCAGTTTGATCTAAATTGTTAAAATTTTATATTTACCGGGGAGTGTTTGAGCCCTGACTCATAGGTCGCGTTGCAGACCAGCATGGCTTTAATGCCTTCTTCACCGGGTATCGGCACGGGCTTGTTATTTAAGACCGCGTCTGCGAAAGCTTCCACATAATTTACTCTTGGCGTGATCCAGACATTTTCCATCTGTTCAAGAGGTATATCGTTCCATTTGTTGACTTCCAGCCCTTCGAAAGGTTTTGAAACATATATTTTAAGCGGGTCGCCCATAATTATCTGTCCTTCAGAGCCGTAGATCCTGTTAAGGTTGTCGCCGCCGCCGAAAGCGGTTGAACTGGTCTGCATCAGGCCGACCGCGCCGTTCTTATATCTTAAGGTCGCAACCAGCATATCTTCGACCTCTACCTTGGTGGCAAAGGTATCGTATTCTGAATAAACTCTTTCCGGTTCCATATCCGTTATGGCATACATCATATCAATAAAGTGGCTGACATTCATGATCAGGATGCCGCCGCCGCTTTTTGCCTTGCTGGTCCGCCAGTCGGTCGTTACTGCCTTGGTCCAGCCCTGGGTCCAGTAGGATTCGGGTTTGTAACCGACCTGCTGGATGGTTATGTTTATTACTTTTCCAATTGCGCCCTTCTTGAGTAGTTCCCGGGCTTTCGCGACCATGGGCTGGTATCTTAAAATATAAGCCACAGAAAGTTTAACATTAGCTTTTTTACAGGCCGCTATCATTTCCAGCGCGTCCTGTGTGTTTGTAGCTATGGGCTTTTCTATTATGATGTGCTTACCCGCTTTTGCAGCATCAAGAGTTATCTGTTTGTGAAGGAAGTGGGGAACGCAGATTATTACCGCGTCAATATCTTGCCTGCTCAAAACCTCCGCTGTTGAAGTTACAAACGGGACCTTGTATTTCGTTGCCAGTTTTTCGGCATTTTCCTTGTTTACATCCATCACGAGTTTCAGTTCCCCGCTTTTGGATTTTGTTATGCCTTCCGCCTCCTGGCCTGCGATATCACCGCAGCCTATGATTGCAAACCTTAATTTGTTCATGGTTCCTCCTTTTAATTAGTGATTGCTGATTACTAATTGCTGATTAATAATTAAAAAAGTTAAAGCAGAAAATAATTCCTTGCTAAAAATTCTGTGTATTTTTATGTTTACTGCCTTCAAAATTTCACTTTACTTCATAATAGTACATCTTTTAGATTTTATAAGAGATATTATATCAGAAAAAGTCAAAGTTTCTCTACTCTAAATCCACCTTATGTATTAATATGAGAAAAATATATTGCGGTCAATTTAACTTGAAAAATCAAAAAAACGATACTATAATACACGCAGAGGGTAAAAAAATGAGTAAAACAGAGGCTGTTGCAGAGGTATTTTTCACGGCGTTTAAATCACTCAGTAAGAATGAAAAAGAAATGGTTGTTGAAAAACTCCTGAAAGATTTGAAATTTCGTGAAGACATGAAAGATATTTTAACTGTGCTGGAAAGAGTAGAAGAGAAGTCAGTTCCATATATGAAGGTGCATGAAGAACTCAAAAAAACCAAAAGATTATGAAGTATTCTCTATTTATAAAACCTTCCGCAAAGAAAGAGTTGTTAAGTCTTCCAAAACAACTTTTACGCAAAATAGATCCTATCATCCTTAGTTTGCAGCATACCCCGAGGACTTTTAAAACCGTGAAACTTGAAGGGTATAATTTTTATCGCGTCAGGGTAGGTGACTATAGAGTCATATATTCAATAGATGACAAAAACAGTAAAGTGGAAATACTAAAGATCGGACACAGACGGGAAATTTACAGATAAGAATTAATTGCGCATACTATCCCGGGCAGCCAGCCGCCGCAGACAACAACAGCGTATTTGCCGTAGATTTTCAGCTTTCTCTTAGGTTCGGTGATGTACTTCATTTATTCCTCCCGGAATTCTTAATAGGTAAAAAAGACAAGAGAACAAGTCTAAAACTTTGTACTTACATAAACATCCCTCAATGATTTTAGACCTTTACAGACCTTACGGACTTTATGGACCTTTACGGACTGCAATTGATTGTTAATCAATTGCACGGCTTATAAATATACGCCGGTTTTGGATCGTCCATTTTGATGCCTGCTTTTCTTAAAAGTTTTCCCACTTTTGCGCCGTCTAATTCCCGCGGGGTTTTTCTCTCTTTTATAGCCAGAAAAGCCGCGGTGCCGGCGGCTTCACCGGTCGTCACGCAGTTGCCGGTCAATCTGTAATTTGCGTGCGCTTCGTAACTCCCGCTTATGCATCTGCCCGCGACCAGCAGGTTATCTATCTTCAGGGGCACCAGGGATCTGTAAGGGAACTGGTAGGATCTCCCCCTGATGAGGGTCTGGCCGGCGCCGTCAGGTTCGTGAATATCCACATTTAATCTGGAGGCACCGACCGCGTCTTTAAACTGCGTGCCGTTCTTTATATCTTCGAAACTTATTACATATTCACCCTGTATTCTTCTTGTTTCCCTGACTCCTATTACCGCTGGAAGTGCCAGGAGGTAAACGTCGCCGAGAATATTCCTTGCCTTCTTAAAAAATTCCAGCGCGTACCGGACCTGTCTTCTGCCTTCAAGCGTCGCCCGGGTAAGGTCTTCTGCGTTTACACCGGAAACATTTGTGATATGGATCCACTGCACGGCGGCTTCGCCTTTCCGGGGCAGCCGGATAACGCACGGATGGGTGTAGGAAAGTTTTTTGGAGATCTCTTTTTCCGGGATCTTTGTTTTAAGTTCCCGGTACCAGCTTTGAATATCATCACGTTTGTAACTGTCTTTGAGCCCGCCGATCTTAAACATCATGGTCATCGGCTGCATCAGGCCGTCTTTGGGCCGGCCCGTTAAAAAGGGCGCCCCGGCCGCCGCCGCGATATCGCCGTCTCCGGTACAATCTATCACTATTTTTGCTTTGACCGCCAGCGGGCCGCTTTTTGTTTCTATTACGGCTCCTTGTAGGGTGTTGTTCTTCATAATAGGCTGGGTCCCGAGCGCGTAAAGGAGCAGGTGTACCCCGGCCTCCCTTAATTTATCGTCCAGCACCAGTATCATTTCTGCGGCATCAGGGCAGATATTCCAGAGCCCGCCCCAGGCATGTTTCTTAAGCAGGGTATTTTTTAATTCCAGGTTAAGGCCGCCTTTATTTTCTCCGTCAAAATAGGGCCCGACCAGTCCGGCGGTCCACATTCCGCCCGTAAAGCCGGATCTTTCCACCAGCATGGTCTTGGCTCCCAGCCTGCCGGCGCGGACTGCTGCCGCAAAACCCGAGGGCCCGGCTCCGATAACAAGCACGTCAACACTGGCATGTACAGGTATTTTTTTTCTCAAGGTAATGGTTTGCATTTGGCCGCCTTTTTATTTAGCACTTGGTACTTTTATTTTGTTATAATTATATCATGAAAAAGCTGCTAAAAAACAGCAGGGCATTAAAGAATTAGGCAGCTTGCCGGCATAAGGAGAAGATCAAATGCTGAAAAGAATGGTTTTGGTACTGGCGGGGATCTTTGCGGTAAATAATTTGTTTTCTGAAGTTTCTTTCACGCCTTTAAAAGATGAAGAAATCGCCGCGATAGTAAAAAATGCGCCGGCGCCCGGCAGATTGCCGGCAGGCCTGAAACTTGAACTGCTAGATTTTATTGACTGTACTAACCCCGCCGAAAAGCATCCCTTTGCTTCCGACGGCTTCTCGAAAATTACCGAAGGTGTTATGGGGAAATACAGGGAAACTTCCGTTGCTGATAACAGTTTTTTTTCCTACCGGTTCAAGACCGGAGCAAAAAATGAGCCGCTTTTGGTAGCGGTCGAATACCCGGATGATAAAAAAAGAATTACAGCTATTTTTTTGCACGAAGAATGGGTGAATGGCGATTTTAATTCGGATTTTCATATTGAGGAGGGTTACTATACCGGAGCTGAATATCCTAATACAAAAAAATACAACTATCAGAATATATTTTTCTGGCCGCAAAGCAGCTGGCCCGCGGTTGTTTGCCTGAATGAAGAACACGGCACGCCCGCGGCGATCTCGAAAATATGGGTCTATAAAATAAAAGAAATGCCCGCAGTAAAGGTTAATGAGCCGGAAAAAGGAAAAAGGCAGATTGGGATCTTCTTTGAGGATTCCCGGATATTTAAATTCAACTTCGGAGGCGTTGACGCCGGGATCAAGAACATAATGCCTTATCTCAAATTTACCGGTCAGAACCTGCTTTCCTACGACTGCGTGATATATGCCTGGGCCAAATCCATGGTTAAAGCTTTTGAAGGAAATCCCGGCGGCGAGGAAACCGATAAAGTCCTGGCTGCCTGCGACAAAAACAATATAGATTTTCTGGCCGTCTTTGATCCCACGGAAGGTTTTAAAGTGAACGGCCTGGCTACCGGGGATCTTACCGACGATAAGGTTATAGAAGGCTGGATTGAAGCGTTGGAACAGTTTGTGGATACTTACGGTAAGCACCCGTCCTTAAAGGGAATTTCCTTCGGCGGCCCTGCCGGCTGTAACCGGATGAAAAGCCCCAAGTTTGGCAAGCTCCAGAACGGCCTTTATGAAATGCTCAGGAAAAAACGGCCGGATATAAAACTTTATGTGTTTTTTGGCTACCACTTCCTGCATCAGCCGCTGTTTAACCAGCCGGGGCATCTGCCTTATAAGGATATAGTGGAAAAATGGGAAAAAGACAAGCAGGCGGCCTTCAGCGATATTTTGTCCGAAAATGTTGCCGGATATTATAAGGATATAAATTTAAATATAGAGGATTATAAGAATAAAGAAGGCCTGGTCGTGGTAAAAAGTTACTATCCTAATGACCAGCGTTGTTTTAAAATTTACCCTTCGAGGACCGCGCACTATCCCATCTTCAGGGATTTTAACTTCTCGCAAAAAATAGCGGACCTCACTCAAAACGGGAGCAATAACGGGGTCTGCCTCTTCGGAGCCTATTTTGAAATGACCGCACCGCTTTTTGCGGGGAAGAATTTCTGGTGGGACCGGACCTGGATAGGGCCGCAGATAAATCCGGCTGAAACTTATTTTAAAGAGTGCTATACCGTACCGCTGGAGCAGGATGACAGCCCGTTCATGCTTAATGCCAGCTGGATAGATCCTGCAAACGGGTCTGCGGACCTGGTAAAAGAATTTGCCGCTGCTTACAGGACTCTGCCTGCGGACAGGTTTGCCACGGTGAAAAAAGAGAACAATGTAACCGTTAGAACTTTAATTCTAAACGATAAAACCTATTTTTATGTCCTGAACAATCACTGGGCGGGGGCGGAAGTTTCCCTTGGAACAGGCGGGGCAGGAGAAGTCACAAACCTTACGGATAATACGGCACTTAAAGCTGAAAAAGGCGCCGTAAAAATTATTTTAAAGCCTTATGACCTGCAAACCTACATAATTGCCGGGAAAGTTAACCTCATAGATATAGTTATAACGCGGCAAAAGAACAGCTATGAGTTTCTTGGCGAAAAAATAGAAGAGTTCGGTAAAAAAATAGAAAAGCTTGCAGCTGCCGGAATAAAGATCTCAAGTAAGTATACTGATGTCTATAAAGAGTCAAAAGCGCTTTTTGACCGGGGTGATTTCGCGGCTGCGGGCGCGGCGCTCGGGAATACTCTCAGTCACGAGCTTACTTTGCTGCTGGATTTGAATGTGGATAAACCAAAATTCAGCTGCAAAAAAACAGACACGAAAATAACGGTTGACGGGGATATTTTAGAATGGGAAGGTTTTAACAGTTTAAATATTGATTCCCCGGAAAACCTGGCCTGCGACCACTGGCTTTATAACGGGTGGACCGGAAAAAAAGACCTGAGCGCCAAATTCTTTCTTGCGCATGACGGAAAGAACCTGTATATCGCTTTTAACGTCCTGGATGACCGCCTGATGAAACTCGACAGTTTGGATATTCAATTCAGCAAAGAATATAAGACCTTGAGCCAGGACGCCAAATATTCCAGGGTTATAAATTATAAAATACCCTATGACAGGGAAACTGTGGAAGGCAAGGGCTATGTCATTAAAAAAACTCCTGAAGGTTACCGGGGGGAAATTGCAATTCCACTTTCCGATATTGGCCTGCAGCCGGGTGAAAGCATCGGGATGCGCCTTTCACTGACCGATATGGATATGGATAAAAAGAAATTTGATAAAGTGGCGCTATCTTCGGGCAGCTGGGGCTGGAGGCGGGAAAAAAGAATGGAATGGCCGGTGAATCTTTACTGGACCGGCTGGAAAGATCCCCAGTCCTGCGGCGAGCTGGTGCTGGAAAAGTAAAGGAGGCAATATTATGAGAAAGCTGCGGATTTGTCCGGTACTCCTCGTACTGCTTTTAGGTTCTTTCAGTTTTGCCGCGAAAGTAGAACTCGGCAGAAATAATGAAATAATAGTTAACGGCAAGCTGTTCTTTCCCATTGTCCAGTGGGCTCAGGACGAAAAATTGTTTGACGAAAATATCTCCCTGGGCGTGAATACTTTTTCAACCAGTATAAACTTTGTAAAAAATCCGAAAGAATATTTTGATCTTTGCGCCTCCAAAGGCGTCTACGGTATTATGGATTTTAGCGAAGCCGTCAAGGACCATCCGGCCGTGTTATGGTGGAATCATTCCGATGAGCCGGATATGCTGGATAAGAAAACAGGCCAGCCGAGAATTCCCGTAGCACAGTCAGTTGAAGACCATAATAAGATCAAAACAAAAGACCCGGGGCATCTTGTTGAGATCGGCTTGACCGCGGGTTTCAATGAGGTACTGGCGGAAAGTTCGATAGGGTTCAAAGACCGTTCTTTTTATAAGGGCTACGCAAAAGCCGCGGATATTTTTTCTTTTGATGTCTATCCCCTGTATCAATACAACAGGCCTGAGTGCCTTTGGTATGTCGCTGACAGCGTTTCAAAACTCAGGAACATAATAGAAGACAAAGGGCCGGTCATGCCCGCGATAGAAGCCTGCGCCGGGAGTAAATGGATAACCCCGTCTAAAACAAGAGAGCCCTTTGCCTACGAAATAAGATGTGAAGTCTATATGGCGATAGTAAGAGGTGCAAAAGGCTTAATCTGGTGGACCCATAGCTGGATAGCTCCGGAAAATGTCGGTAGCCCCAAAGCGAATAAGAGATGGGACGGAAAAAAAGATAAATACTACAGCCAGCTCGGTGTTACCGCCGGAAATAAAGCGGAGATGAAGAAAATTAATATGCAATTAACCCGCCTGACGCCTGTAATTTATTCTCCGGACGTGAAGGGCAAAGTTGCTTCCAATAACAAAGATATAGAGGTGCTGGTAAAAGAATATCAGGGTAAAACCTATATTATTGCCGTAAATATGAAGAGAGCGGTAATAGACGCGGAATTCTCCGTGCAGGGCATGAAGAAAACCGCGAAGATAGATGTGGATGAGGAGAACAGGAGCGTGTCAAAAGTGGAAGACGGCAAATTCTCCGATAATTTTACGGAACACGCCGTACACATTTACGTGTTAGAGAATAGACAATAGAAAATTGAGAATAGATAAGGGAAACCATAAAGATAAATAAGAAACAAAATAGGCCAATTTTGCTGTCAGCTAATTTTTAAGATGGGGGTAATATTGTGAAGCAGTTGATCAACGTTATGGTAAAAATGCGTGACGGAGTTTCCCTCTCTACGGATATCAGAATGCCGGATTCCGGAGGCCCTTTCCCGGCTATTCTGGTAAGAAATCCCTACAATAACAATATCGCCGTGACTCCGGAAAACGAGGCCCTTTTAAAACTTTACCTGGAGAGCGGCTATGCGTATGTTTCCCAGGATGTGCGCGGCAAATATGATTCAGAAGGGACTTTTAAACCGTTTGATGAGTCCGGGGACGGCTATGACTCCGTAGAATGGCTCGCCCGCCAGCCCTGGTGTAACGGGAAGATCGGAATGAGCGGGGCTTCGTATCTCGGGTTCACCCAGCTTGAAGCTGGAAAAATGGCGCCGCCTGCCTTGCTCGCTATCACACCCTCGGTAATGGCTCATGATGCTTTCAAGGGTATTATGTATAAAAACGGGGTTTTTTCACTTCTAATTCTCTCCTGGGCTTTGGGAAACACGGGCAGGACGGATAAGCCCCAGCCCTTGGCCGACTGGAAAAAGATCTTCAATACTATTCCTCTGGAAAAGATGGATACCGCGGCGGGGTTTGAAACTCCTTTTTTTCATGAATGGCTCCGGCACCAGCGCTATGATGAATTCTGGAAAAAAATAAGTACCGAAGCTTTTTATGACAAATTTAATACCCATACTTATTTAATGGGCGGCTGGTACGATTACGCCTGTGATGGCACCATAAAAAACTTCTGCGGCCTTAAAAAAGCCATGAAAAATAAAAAAGTGAAATTATTGATGGGGCCCTGGGCCCACGGCCTTGGCGGCCCGGGTGTTTTGGGGGAACTTGATTTCGGTAAAGAAGCGCTGGTGGATATAGAAAGGGAGAAAAAAAGGTGGCTGGACCGTTTTGTTAAAGGGATCAAGAACGGTATTGACAAAGAACCGCCTGTAAAGATCTTTGTTATGGGGATAAATAAATGGAGAGAGGAAGGCGACTGGCCGTTAAAGCGTACGGAATATACCTCTTATTATCTCGGGAGCAGAAAGGGTGCCAACGGCAAGGACGGCGACGGGCGGCTTGGTTTTAAAATGGACAGCCCCGGGGAAGCGGACCGGTATACCTATGATCCCCTGGATCCCGTAATGACTATCGGAGGAGCCACTCTGCTTCCCAACCTGCCTCCGGGGCCCTTTGATCAAACACCCATGGAAAGAAGGAAGGATGTCCTGGTATTTTCCACGGAAATATTGAAAAAACCGGTTGAAGTTACGGGTTTTATTAAAACCGAATTATATATCTCCTCTTCCGCGCTCGACACTGATTTTGTGGCCCGGCTCTGCGATGTTCATCCCGGAGGAAAGTCAATTGTCCTTTGCGCAGGGATCCTCAGGACCAGGTTCAGGGAAGGGCTGGATAAGGAAGTAATGCTGGAACCGGGTAAGATGTATAAACTGGAACTGGAAATGGACCCGACTTCAAATGTTTTTCTTCCCGGGCACAGGATAAGGCTGGAGGTAACAAGCAGCAGCTTCCCGGAATATTTCAGAAATCCGAATACCGGGGGAAATGCCGCCCGGGAAACTGCTTTTATTAAAGCAAAACAGGCCGTTTATCATTCAAAAAAATATCCGTCTAAATTAATTCTGCCCGTTATTCCGGGCAGCCGTTAAGGGAGGTTGCATGAGGAAAGTATTTTTGTCTGTCTTAATTCTTGGCGTTATTCCGGCCTGTTTTTTTCCCGGAGAAGTTACAATATATACAAAAGTAAACGCTCCGGTTACACCGAAACTTGAAAGCCTGCCGCTTAAAGACAAAGTTACCCAGAACGGTATTACCTGGACCTTCGAAAAACCCGCCCGTGTCGGACAGTTTATAAACGGGGATTATTATGTGCTAGGCCCCGTGACGGTTACGCTCATAGACCCCAAACCGCTTTTTGGCGACGAAGTCAAAACTCCCGTAGATCAGGGTTCTATTAAAGAGAGCCATTATAAGGGAAAACTTGCGAGAAACGGTTCAACACTTAATCTCCCCGCAGTTGTAGAGCCGAATAAAATAACTAAAAGGACCCATCGCTCGGGTTTTGACAGCCGTATGGACATGGATGCTTATGACTGGGAACAGTTCGCGAAACTGCCTGTTAATATGAAGGCCGGCGATTCACTTATTTCAAGTATCAGTAACGAACCGCTGGACAGGGGTTTTTCGATAAAAGCCCTGGCGGTCTTGACCTGCCTGGCGGAACCCCAGCCGGCAGACGCTTTCAGGCCTTCTTATTGCAAAACAGCCGCCTCGAAAATATATCTGGCGAGAGATCTCAGACGTGACCTTTTTCTTAAACTTCCCGTGCCGGAGTCTGCCGCAAAGCTAAAACCGGCGGATCTTAACGATTATTTTAAAGGGATCTGGGTCGATACCGTCGGCTATGGCCGGGCTATGCCGAGAAAATCCTTTTACGGGCCGCAGATAGCGGAACAGGGCGGCGGAGCAAGTTTGCTGCTGCTGCTTAACTACAAGCCGGAAGAGAAAGAACCTTTGCTCCTGAATATGGTACAGGTAGGTATAGACCTTTTTGGTTTACTGCGCGGCGGAACCGAATGGCACGGTGAAGGCGGCGGAAATGCCGGCAGAAAATGGCTGATAATGTTCGCAGGACTCATGCTTGATGACAAGGATATGCATTCTCTTACCAGGTCTTTTCCTGAAGGCCGGTTTCATGAAGATGAACAGACGGTCTTTTGTCCCGTGGAATTTATGGGTAAAAAATATGAAAAAGGCTGGACGGGGGCCAAGGTTATCTGGGCCGGGCATTATGGCTACTATAAAGGCGAGTTCCCCAAGAAAAAAGAATTGGATCACTACGGCCCGGTCGAACTTTTTCATCCTGCGGATTGGCCTACCCCGTGGTCGGAAGGCAGTGAGGGTTACCGCAGAGGAACTACCAGCGGCGCCTGGGTGGCCGAAGCGCTGGCAGCGCATCTGCTGCACGTTGAAAAAAATTGGGATCATGACGCGTTTTTTGCCTATGTAGACAGGTGGATGACGGAAGATGATACTCCATTTTTGGGGGAAATGATGAAGAACGCGGAGACAAAGCTTGCCGCCGCGAAAGATGAGAAAGAAAAAAAGCTTCTTGAAGCTGCCAAAGCCAAGATCGCCGCCGCCAACAGATCCGGGACGGTGACCGGCAGCGGCGGAATGGCTGCCGTGGTCAAGGAACTTTGGGTGAAGTACCGGGATAACCTGCCTACCGGCCCCGGCCAGGAAAAAATACCTCCGGCAGCAGCGACCTGGAAGTAAGGACGGAGGAACAGAAGGACGGAAGAGCGGAAGAACGGATGATATAAATATTTTTGCTACACTTCTCTTCATCTGACCATCCGTACATCCGGCAAGGTGGAATCATTTTAATTAAGGGGAGAGCGTAATTTTATGAAAAAGTTTTTTAGAACGGTTTTGATTTCCGGAATGCTTGCAGTTCTTGCTTATGGGGCTCAGGGGGCGGTGGTCTATACAAAGATTAACGCGCCGGCGGCGCCTAAGGCGGAGAGTTTACCGCTTAGGGATAAAGTTACCCAAAACGGCATTACCTGGACCTTTGAAAAACCCGCCCGTGTAGGGCAGTTTATTAACGGGGACTTCTATGTAATAGGGCCGGTCACGGTCGTCATGATAGATCCCAAACCGCTTTTTGGCGAAGAAGTAAAAAATCCCGTTGATGACAGGTCTATTAAAGAAAGCCTTTTTAAGGGGAAATTTGCCAGGAACGGTTCAACGCTGAACCTACCCGCGGTTGTTCCACCTAATAAAATAACAAAACGCACCGTAAGGTCCGGCTTTGACAGCCGCATGGATATGGCGGCCTATGACTGGGATCAGTTTACCAAGCTGCCCGTAGCGATGAAACCAGGCGACTCTCTTTTTTCAAGCATCAGTAATGAACCTATGGAGGGAGGGTTTTGCATAAAAGCTCTCGCTGTTTTGACCTGCCTGGCGGAACCCCAGCCGGCAGACGCTTTCAGGCCTTCCTACTGTAAAACTTCCCTTTCAAAAATATACCTGGCAAGAGACCTGCGCCGGGAACTGCTGCTTAAGCTTCCTCTGCCGGAAACCGCGTCCAAGGTGAAGCCGGCGGAGGTTAACGATTATTTTAAAGGTGTCTGGCTGGATACCGTCGGTTTTGGCCGCGCCATGCCCAGAAAGGCTTTTTTTGGCGCGGATGTTTCCGTGCAGGGCGGCCAGGCAAGCCTCCTGCTTTTGCTTAATTACCCGCCGGAGGAGAAAGAAACTCTCCTTATAAATATGGTGCAGATAGGCATTGATTATCTGGGTTTGGTCCGCGGCGGGCTCTCCTGGGCCGGTGAAGGCGGCGTGGGTTCCGGCCGGAAATGGCTGCTAACATTTGCCGGGCTGATGCTTGATGAAAAAGATATGTATGCCGTTTCCAGGTCCTTTCCTGACGCGCTTTTTCAGGAGGATGACCAGACAGTTTTTTGCCCCGTGGAATTTATGGGTAAAAAATATGAAAAAGGCTGGACCGGGGCAAAGGTTATCTGGACGGGGCATTACGGCTATCATAAAGGGGAATTCCTTAACGGGTCGCACCAACCGAGGAAAAGCATGGACGCGTACGGCCCGGTGGAACTTTTTCCTCCTGCCGAATGGCCTACCCCGTGGTCGCAGGGCAGTGAAGGTTCCAGAAGGAGCAGTAACAGCGGGACCTGGGTGGCCGAAGCTCTGGCTGCCCGCCTGATGCATGCCGAAAGGTACTGGGACCATGACGCCTTTTTTGCCTATGTGGACAGGTGGATGACCGAGGATGATACCCCGTTTTGGGGGGCGATAAACCAGAATGTGGATAAGAAACTCGCTGCGGCGAAGGACGAGAAAGAAAAAAAAGAACTTGAAGCCGCAAAAGCGCAGATGGCAAGAACCGCAAAAGGCGGGACGGTTGCCGGAAACTTGGCCCCTCTGGTTAAAGATCTTTGGGTGAAATACCGTGATAACCTGCCCGGAAGGGATGACAAAGAAAAGGCTTTGCCTGCAGCCATGACCTGGAAGTGACAAAAATATTTCATAGGAAATTATTTTTGTCATCCCCGGCTTGACCGGGGATCCAGCGTCTTTAGTGTATTAAAAACGAAAATTGCAAAGACACTGGATCCCCGCGTTCGCGGGGATGACAGAGGAAAAGGAGAACAAAATGCCTGCTAAAAAAATAAATGAGATCACAGTGGGCCCGAAAAATGCCGACATAACCGGGAGCGACGGCAGGGCTATTCAGCTCGCCATTGACGCGCTGTCTGTCCGCGGCGGGGGTACGGTCAGGATCCTGCCGGGAAAGTATGCGGTAAATAATTCCATTTTTTTGAAGTCAAATATCAGGCTGGCGGGCTCCGGGAAGAAAACAATTCTAAAGAAGACCGTTCCGGTCTTAAGCCGTCTTAAAGTGGATGCCGATTACGGCCAGAAAGAAATTACTCCGGAAAGCACCCGGGGTTTTTCCGAAGGGATGGGCCTTTTTTTAAAAGACAACAGCATAGTGACAAATATGGTCAGATTGCCGCTTACCGTTACAAAAATAGCCGGCGGGAAGCTCTATATTGATAATTTTCTGGCAAATGATTTCTGCGCCGAAAACGGGGGCTTTGTTGTAACCTATTTCTGGCTGCTCTATGCTGAGGCCTTGGAAAATACTTCGGTAGAGGACCTGGTGGTGGATATGGGCGAGGAAGCAAAAGAGTTTGAGGAATTAAAAGGCCTGCGGATCGCTGCGGTCTATTTTACAAAAAGTAAAAATTGCCTGATAAAAAACATTAAAGTGGTACACAGCCTGGGGGACGGGATTTGTGTGAGCACCTGCGAGCATATTACGGTGGAAAAATGTGAAACCGCGTATAATACGATGTATGGAATTCATTTTGGCGGGCACAGCCCGTGGTCCCAGGGGCTCGGAAATATTATTCATCATAATTATTCGGATGGGCTGTATATTTGCTGGGGCGTTAGAGAAAGCGTAATGTCAGGGAACAAGATCTTTTTTAACGGTGTGGAGCAGTACCGGAACGGAATTTCCATAGGGCATAAAGACACCGATAATGTTTTTGAAAATAATCATATCTATGGCAACGCTAAACACGGGGTTGCTTTCCGGCATAAAACCGAGGCCAACGGGGCGCACCGGAATATCTTCCGGAATAATCTGATCGAAAATAACGGCACCCCGGAAGAAAAAATACCGCAGGAATTTCTTGCCGCGCTGCCCAGGCGCGAGTTGATAAGCTGCGGGGTCTATATAAACGGGAGCACCCATGATCTGGTGTTTGAAAATAACATTATTAGAGAGACCAGAAAAAAAGGGAAAAAATATCAGAGGAACGCGTTCTATCTGGCTCCGGGTGTTGCCCGGGTAACGCTGGTAAAAAACAGGATCTCGGGCCACCCGGACGCGGCTATTGTGGATGACTCCGGGAAAACTAAGTAATATTATCGGCGGGGGAAAAGCAAAATGAAAAAGAGGGCTTTGGTCTTTTCACTTTTGGTTTGTTTGTGTTCCCTGGGCTATGCGGAAAACAGTGCTGTCCCTGCTCCTTATGTGATAGTGCTTTCTAAAGAGGCCTCCATAAGCGAAAAATGGGCCGCAAAAGACCTTGCGGAACATCTGAACAAAATGACGGGACTGGAGTTCGCTGTTACAGGCGAAGAAAAAACTATCCCCGAAAAGGCGATCTTGATCGGTGACAGCGCTGCCGTCAAAGCTCTGGGGGTCAATATTGACGCTAAGAAACTCGGTACAGACGGCTTTGTTTTAAAAAAAATAAAGGACCGTGTTATTATTGCGGGCGGAAGAGTAAGAGGCACGATGTACGGGGTCTACGAACTGCTGGAAAAAATGGGCTGCAGGTGGTGGGCTCCCGGAGAAAGCACGATCCCGCAGCTGGCTAAACTTGTCTTCCCGGCCGTTGACCTGGAAAAGATACCTGTTCTTGAATACCGCGACCTGCTTTACGGAGATCTCTGGCTGGGCCGGAAAGAGGACCCGGACTCTTCTTCAAAATGGTATGAAGGAAGGCAGTGGTGCGCCAGGAACCGGATACACGCAAGTTATCACGAGATGCCGGATGAGCTGGCCCCTATAGCCATGGACCGGGCGATAGCTCACGGGGTCACTAAATACCTTCCCAAAGATGTCTATTTCGAAACACATCCTGAATATTACTGCCTGATAAAAGGCAAGCGGCTGGCCAATCAGCCCTGCTGGACCAATGAAGAAGCCATTAAGCTCGCCGCAAAAAATGCCCTTGCCGTCTTGGACCAGCATCCCGGCTGGAAACTTATTACCCTCGGACAGGAAGATGATTCCATGATCTGCCAGTGCGAAACCTGCGCGGCGCTGGTAAAAAAACACGTTAACAGTTCGGCTCTGGTCGTCTATTTTATTAATGGCGTCGCGCGGATCGTCAAAGAAAAATATCCGGAGGTCTGGCTTAATACAAACGCCTATTCCTGGAGCCAGGCCGCGCCGGTAGGCATAAAATGCGAAGATAATGTGATGATCACGATCCCGCCGATAAGATGCAATTACGCGCAGCCCCTTGAAGAAGGTTTTCCCAAGGAAAATAGTGATTATAAAAAAGATGTCGAAGACTGGTCCAAGCTCTGCAAAAAGTTCTATGTCTGGGGCTATACCACAAATTTTGTGAATTACGTTATGCCCTGGCCCAATTTTTTTGTAATTCAGCCGAATATCAAGTGGCTTGTTTCAAAAAATATCCGGGGAATATTTGAACAGGGCAGCCATACTATGGATAACGGCCAGTTTTCAAAACTCTGCATGTGGCTGGAAGCAAAAGCGATGTGGGAGCCGGACCTGGACGGCCGGGAACTAGTAAAGGAGTTTTGCCTGGGGTATTACGGCTCAAAAGCGGGGCCGCTCATCTGGGAATATATTAATATGCTCGAAGACAAAGTAATAAAAGAACATCTGCCTATCTGGTCCACCCACCGGACTTTTTTAAGCGCGCCTCATCTGACACCGGAAATTATCAGCGCGGCAGAACAAAAGTTCCGGCAGGCGGAAAAACTTGCTAAAGCTGAGCCGGATATATTAAGAAGGGTGCAGGTTGCCCATTTTTCTGTGCAGCTTATGTTCCTGATGCGGCCCTACGTCTACTGGGACGCGGCGAAAAAGCTCAATCCGGAAATGTCCTTTAAGGAGACCGTCGAACAGTTTGTCCGGACCGGCAGGGAGAACGGTATTTCCGCAATCAGAGAAGGGGACAAAGCCCAGCCTTTGTATGATTGGGCTCTGGACTACCTGAAGCTTATAGAAACGGACCCCGCTGCGGGACTCCCTGAAGAATTGAAAAAAATAGACCCAAAAAAATATCTTTTCCTATATTCCGCGCAGTTTGACCAGAAATCTAAATCCCTGTTCAAGGCGGACGGGGCACTTTCCGGCTGGGCGCAGAAAGTGACGATCCCCGGCTGGGCCATAACCAATGCCTTGATCGCTCCCAAAGATTTCACTCCCGGAAAAAAATATAAGGGCTACTTCCGCTATAAAGGCCAGGCGGCTCCCGGCGCTGCCGGCAAGTCGTTTACCGTCGCAATATATACGGCCGGAAAAAACCGCACTTGCGGCGCGGAAATTGACGCTAAGTTAATGGATGGTAAATGGCACGTCGCCGATATGGGTACCTGGTCCCCCGATGAAAATGGCGGTTCTTTGTTCGCGGCTCTAACAAAACCGGACAATTTTAAGACAAAAAATGAAAAAGGCGAAGAGCTGCAGCTCCCGGCCTATATTGACAGTTTCTGGCTGGTTGAAGTTGAAAGCGATAAAAAGTAAAAAAAGGGTCAATTGCATGAAAAAGAAATTTTGCCTGGTTTTTATCCTGGTTTCTGCCCTGCAGGTAAGCGCTGCAACTTTCTATGTAAACAGCGCTGATCCGGCAGCGAAAGAAACAAATCCCGGTACAAAGGCCCTGCCCTGGGTATCTATCCAGCACGGTTTGGACGCGGCCGGGCCCGGGGATACCGTAATTGTAATGCCGGGAAATTATGAAAGAGTTACCGTAAAAAAAAGCGGCAAACCGGGGCAGCTTATTACTTTAAAAGGCAGCAGCATTCCAAACCTTTCCCACGTTGACCGGAACAAACAGTTTGATCCCCTTAAGCCTTCTGCTTTTCCGGGTAATCCGGTTCTCAATGCCGTTACAAAGGGTTTTGATATTGCCGGTGCGGGTTTTGTCAGGATAGAAAATTTTGAAATAACCGGAGTTCCCAAAAGAGGCGGGGTTTTTCTGGAAAAAGCCGAAGCAATTGAAATAGCCGGTAATTTTTTACATGACCTTAATCCTCCGGCAGGCCAGTCCGGGGGAATAATCTCGTTCAGTATGGAGAATAAAAAAATATTGCTCAAAGACAATACCCTCTTCCGCTGCGCGGGAACCTCTATTAATATAATGGGCCTGGACTGGGTGGTTGAAGGGAATGAAATGTCGCACGGGACCAATTGCAACACCAAAACCGGGGAAAATGTGGGAGGGGAAGACGCGGTACGGTTCTTTGGTACCGGGCATATCATCCGGCATAATTATATCCATGATTTTTTGGATGAAGAACAGTATCCAAAAAGCGGCCCGCATCTTGATGCTTTTCAGACCTTTTCAACCTGGCGGGCCCCGCCGTATGTATTGTTTGCCTCAAATATCCTGGTAGAAAATAATTATTGCGATAATATAGGCCAGATGTTCATGTGCGAGGACAAACACGAGAGTAAATTGGGAGAGAATATGGTCCAGCATATTACCTTTAAAGGGAACATCTTCAGGCGTGCCCGTGCCTGCGCGATCCAGATAAGAAGCAACAGCGACAATTTCACTTTTATTAACAATGTTGTCGCGGAATCGTACTATGGCCCCATGACTTTCGGGGAAAGTTCCCATCACGCTGTTGTTTTGAATAATATTTTCTATAATAACAGAAGGGAAAAAGAAAAAGGCGAGCGTTCGGGCGCCGTGTTTTCGGAACCCACGAGCCTGCCAGGGTCTGTTTGGGATTATAATCTTCATAACTATGATTTTAAGTATCCCCCAAAATCTGCTGTTTTTGACCTGCACGCTATATTTGGAGCAGATCCGAAGTTTGTTGATCCAAAGAACGGTGACTACCGGCTGCAGAAGGACAGCCCCGCAATAGGCGCCGGGGATCCGTCAATAACTTCACCCGGCGGGAAACGGCCGGATATCGGGGCAGTGCAATACGGGCACCCCGAGGACGAGTGGTTCCTGAAATATGTTGAGAAGAAAGAATAATATTTGACAGCGAAGTATTGCAAAATAAGCAAAGCTAGTTTTGATAAGAAATAATATTTATTTCCTTCAATAGCCTGAAAGCTGGCTATGAAGGATTGCAAAATATGCCGTGATTAGATGACAAATATAGCTGACAGTTTTTCTGTCATTGCGAGGAATACGGCGATAGCCGTGATTAGATGACGAAGCAAACTAAAGAGAAAATAATATCGAAAAAAGTCCTTACTGGTTTGCTTCGTCATAAACCCTCCCTATCGGTCGATTCCTCGCAATGACATGCGAGAGGAATGGGAAATTAAAAGACAGCAGAAAATATTTTATTAGAGGAGAATAAATGAAAAATAGATTATTGTGCGTGTTTTTTTTATCGCTTGCCCTGTTGCAGTTCGCGGCGGCAAAGGTTCAAATAGGTAAAAATAGAGAGTTTTTGCTGGAGGGAAAACCTTTTATTCCGCTCCTGGTCTGGGTCCAGCCGCCCAAGATGATCTCTTACTGGAAGGACCTTGGAGTGAATACGCTGGTCTGGTCCGGAGACCCCACGGCAAAGGATTTTCTTGACGGGCTGGGGGAACAGGGCATGCACGGTATCCTTGAATATAAAGATAAAACCAGTGACTTGAAGGGCCACCCGGCGCTTCTCTTTTGGCTCGCCGGCTCACCGGACCACGGCAGGGAAAACATAATACCTCCCGAACAATGGAAGGAAAGATGCGATAAGATAAAAAAAGAAGACCCTGACAACAAGACTTTTGCCTATTTCGCGAATTTTGGTTTTTTGCAGGGAATTGAAAAGTTCGACCGCTCTAACTACGCAAAATATTCAGAGAACACGGATATACTGGGTTTTTCTTTTTATCCTATAACCACCTGGGGCAGGCCGGAATGGATCCCGAGGACCGCGGAATCCGTGGACTTGATAAAGGGCTACAGCAATAACAGCAAACCTATCGTGGCTTTTGTTGAGGCCACGTCTATTTTACCGAATATTTCCCGGGAAAAATTAAAAGAGCTCGGGCATCCGGACGGCGCGAAGGATTTTGAATTTACGAATATGGTCTGGCAGGCTCTGGTCCACGGAGCCGGGGCCATAGGTTATTTTACGGTCTCCTGGGGCCCCTGGAGATGGGATTCTTCGACTGCGGAAATTAAAAAGGCGATGAAAACCAACAATGAACTTATAACAAAACTTACCCCCGTGCTTTGTGCGGCGGAGGTTGCCGGTAAGGTTGAGAAAAAAGAACAAAACGGCGGGCAGGTGGATATTATGGTAAAAGAATTTGAGGGCAAGAGCTATATTTTTGCCGTTAATATGAAAAATAACGGGGAAAAAGTCAGGTTCGCTGTTTCCGGCCTGAAAAAAAATACCAAAATAACTGCAAACGAAAACAGGGAACTCAGTTCCGAAGAAGGATATTTTGAAGACACCTTCGCGGGCTATGGAGTCAATATCTATACAATACAAGATTCAAAGTGACTGAAAAATAAACATTTTTTCTGTAATCCCTGAGTGTTCTTATCGGGGATCTCCTGTTCGACCCACCAAATCTTTGTGGCGGGTCGTGACCCACCAACGCTTTGTGGTGGGAGGTGTTTATTTTCACGGCTAACGTTTTTTATATTCGGTAGTGTCAAACAGTAAATGAAAGCTATGGAGAAAAGGCAGTTAAAAAGAAACTTGTTATAGTAGAAGTAGTTTCTGAATAGCTTTGTCATCCTGCCTGTCCGCCTGTGGAGGAAGTCTCTTTTGACGAAGGATTTCTGTATTTTAAGTCTGAAAAGCAGGGATGTTTCGCCAAGAGAAAAATGGCTCAACATGACAAGAAAAAGACTGGATAGGCAATCTAAATCCAAAAAAGTGCTTGTAAAAGTAGATGTAAGCAGAGATTTACTAAGAGAAGTTTGACAGTATCTTACATTCTTCAAGGAGGTTTTAATGCCGGAAGTTGTCTGGAAAGCAAAATGGATCTGGAAAAGTTTGGTCGGGATACCCAATGAATTCGTCTATTTCAGGAAAACTTTTGAAACAGGCGCCGCGGTAAAAAAAGCCCGTATTCTTATCACGGCCGAGAGCTGGTACGAACTCTATATAAACGGAAAATTTGTCCATAAAGGGACCTCTGTATCCTACCCCGAACAGCAGATCTATGATGATCTGGATGTCGCGAACTACCTTAGGAAAGGAAAAAATACTCTTGCAGTGCTGGTTAATTACTACGGCATCCCTTCCGGCTGGTCGGTCCCGAAACAGGCGGCGTTAATGGCTCAATTGACAATAAATGGAACTCAGGTCGTGGTGACCGATAATTCCTGGAAATGCGAGAAAGCCGTGGAGTGGAAACAGGATGTGTCCAGAAGGTCCTTCTGGCTGAATCTTGAGTATATAGAAGTAAGGGATTTCAGAAAACGTATCCGGGGCTGGAATACTCCGGGCTTTGATGATGCCTGCTGGCAGGCAAGTGCTGAACTCAGAAAAGCTCCCTACGGCGAGTGGGGTGACCCGGAAGAAAGGAGTATCGCGCAGCTTAAACATACCCCCCTGCTTCCGGTAAAGCTGATCAGGACGGGGCTGGTTACTGATCTTATCCCTGAAGGCCTGGAAAATTATCCGGTTTTCTATGCCTATGCAAAAACAACGGCAAAAGAGTTTTTATTGCGGGCCGTTATCGGCTCAAAACGCAGGCAGAGCTCCCGGCTGCTGGTGGAAACCTCCAAGAAATGCTGCTATGCTTTGAACGGCGGCGGTTTTATTGATTGTACTTCCCGGAATAATTTTCAAAGCGCGGACTTTCAACTTAAGGCCGGAAAAAATATTTTAAAACTGAAATTCCGGGAGGACCCTGCTTCCGGAAAGCATAATAATTTTCCGCAGTTCACTGTTTTTCTTCTGCATTTTACCGTTTTCCCGCTTAAAAAACCGTTCGCGCTGGAACTCTCCGGCATAAAACTTCCTGCAAAAGACATTGCTCATTTTAATGCGGCCAAACAGATGGCAGCGGAAGAAATAGAGGACTGTGCCCTGAATGTTGAAGGCCTGCTGAAAGGAAAACCGGTTAACCTGCCAAAACTTTCTCCGGGCAGCTCGTATGCCTTAATCCTGGATTTTGGAAAAGAGGTGACGGGTTACCCCGTAGTTAGGTTAAAAGGCGCGGCAGGTACGGTAGTTGACCTCGGCTGTGCCGAGCACCTGACCGCCGGAAGGATAGATCCGGTAAAATCTGAAGTCCATTATACCGACCGCTTCACGCTTGCGGACACGGAGGAAACGGTCAAGACCCTTGAATGGAAGGGGTTCAGGTACCTGCAGGTAACTTTCAGGAATGTTTCCCGGGGTTTAAAAATTAAGAGCATTCATGTTGACTATATAGAATATCCCTTTTCAAGAAAAGGGAAGTTTGAATGCTCTGACCCTCTTTTAAACCGTATCTATGAGGTTGCCGCTTATTCAGCTAACCTTTGTATGCGGGATACTCCGATGGACTGCCCGTGGAGGGAGAAACGCCCCTGGATTGAGGATTCGGCAAGGATACTTATGACAGGCTATTACGCGGATTGTGACTACAAATACGCAAGAAGCGTTCTGAGACAGCAGGGGTTTTTGCAGGATACGCGGGGCAGGGTCTGGGTCTGCATGACCCTCAACGAAGAATTCCCTTTTCAAACTTTTGAATGGGCCTGCGCCCTCTGGGACTATTTCGTGCATTCCGGCGATAAAACGCTGCTTTTCGAAATGCTCCCCAAACTTAAACTCTGCGTGCAATGGCTGGTGAGCAGGATAAATAAAGATGGAGTATTTTGGAACCACGCGCCCAGGACCCAGCAGTGGGTGGATAATAAATTCTCCTCGGTTTATGGCATGGGCCTGCAATATTCCTTCTCCGCGATGAACGCGAAGTTCTGCTACTTTCTGGATACGATGGCAAAAATATATGCTCTCACCGGTGACAAAAAAGAAGCCGTAAAACTGCGGGGGCTCGCGAAAAAGACCCGCGTCAAAACGCTAAAGCATTTCTGGAATAAAGAAAAGGGGATGCTAAATGATACTCTCTACGGCGACGGCAAGAATGCCTGTTCGGAGATCTCCAACGGAGCGGGGGCGGCTTTTGAGGTGCTGAAAGGAAAGGCCGCAAAAATGGTTCTGGGAAAAATAATGGAAGGTAAGCTTCCTCTGGAGGCGTCACCGAGCCATAAGTACTATATATATAACGCGCTTTTACGGTACGGGCAGGCGGATTTTGTCCTGGCACAAATTAAGGAAAGGTACAAATATATGCTGGATAAAGGCGCCACCTCTTTCTGGGAGGATTTTACAAGAGAGTCTGCCAGCCGGTGCCACGGCTGGTCGGGCTACCCGGCCGCAATATTTTCCAGGGAGATCCTCGGTGTGAAACCGGTCGAAGACGGTACTTCCGGATTTTCAAAAGTAACGGTCCGTCCCAAATGTTTTGAGCTTGACCGGGCAAAAGGAGAGGTCCCGACCCCCCGGGGAAATATCAAAGTTTCCTGGCAGGCAAAGAATGGAAAAATAATCAAGCTAAAGATAACCGCGCCAAAAGGAGTGAAGGTGATAAAATGAAACGATTGTCCATAAGGTTAGTAAAGTCCATAATGTCTATAACGTCTAAAATCGTTGAAGGAAGTTCTTTGGCGAAGTATCCTTGCTTTTTATTAAAGAACAGAGATTTTTCGCATAATAACGCTTCCTTCACAGGTGGACAGGCAGGATGACAAGAAAATGGGGAAACTCTTGTAACGGCATCCTGAAATGGGTCTATTTACAAAGCAGAAATATTGTGATAAAATCAAGAGTCAGTAGCCGGAGGTAGTGTATGAAAATGTATAAGTTATCTGTTTTGATAGAAAAAGATGAAGACAATATGTATGTCGCAAAAGTACCGGATCTTCCAGGATGTCATTCTCAGGCGAAAAATATGCAAGAGCTTATGAAGAGGATAAAGGAAGCTATTCAGTTATGTCTTGAAGTTAAAAAACATGATAAGACGAGAATTGATATATCGGAATTTGTAGGTGTTCAGCGTATTGAAGTTAAAGCATGACAAGGCTTATTTCACTTCCCGGACGTGAGGTTTGTAGAAAACTTAAGAAAGCGGGATTTGAATATATTCGGCAAAAAGGAAGTCATACATTCTGGAGGCATCCGGATGGCCGGAGTACTGTGGTCCCAATGCATAGGGGTGAAGATCTTGGTAGGGGGCTTTTAAGAAGTATTTTAAACGATGTCGAAATAAAACCGGAAGATTTTTTGGAGCTGTAAAAAGTCATAATATCTTTTTTCAAAGGTGAAATTTAATAAAAACTCAAAATTTTGCAGCGTTTTTGAAATGACGTAAGGAAAATTAAATGTATTTGGACAACTTCGCATTTATCCTGTCTGCCGCGTTCATATTATCAACAAAGCTTAATGTTTTAAAAACTTTTCTTACAAAGATAGGTACTGTTTTATTTACATAGTACTTCTTTGTACGGATTCTCCGCATACCTACCCTGCGTTTAAAATGGAAAGAAGAGGTTTGCCGGCTAAGACGTTATGGATTTTACAAACGCGCTTGTTACGTTAAAAAAACAAAAAGGAGGCATTATGCTGCAGATAAAGTCAGGTCAAAAAGTTATTTTCATCGGGGATAGTATCACGGATTGCGGAAGAAGGGAAGCGCAGTTTCCTTTTGGAGGGGGGTATGTCAAGCTCCTTATCGATCTGGTCACCGCAAAATACCCTGAAAGGAAAATAGAATTTTTCAACAAAGGTATCAGCGGCAATACCGTTATAGACCTGGAAGCCAGGTGGTATGATGATATGACAAAGTTGAGGCCTGACTGGCTTTTTGTCAAAATCGGAATAAACGACCTGCACAGGACCTTAAGAATGGATATGGTCCCGGTCCCGCCGGAAAAATTCAGACAAATTTATGATAAATTGCTTAAAGAAACCAGGGCCAAGATTGATCCGAAAATAGTCCTGATTGACCCTTTCTATATGAGCACGGACTTTAACAGCGGAAGTTCCAGGTCGGAGGTCTTAAATCTCCTGCCTGCTTATCTGGAAGTTGTAAAAGGCCTTGCTAAAAAATACAACGCGCTCCATGTTGAGCTTCATAAGGCCTTTCAGCAACAACTAAAATACAGGCAGGCGGATAATTTCTGCCCGGAACCGGTGCATCCCTATCTAAACGGGCATATAGTCATAGCCCATGAGATACTAAAAAAAATCGGCTGGTAAGAAACAATAACTAATAACTGATACCTGATTACTAATAATAACCTGACGGAAATATTAAGTTTTCTCCTGTCCCTGAAATTATTTATCTGTGTTTTTATCTGTGCCATCTCACTACCCATCTGTGACATCAGCCTCGCTTTCGAGGCTTGACAATGAGCCGATTTATGGGATATTATACTATATAATATACTTCCAAGCAGCAATGATGGAGGAAGGCTAATGGCTTTTAAAAAGGCAGTCGCTATTTGCGTGCTTTTTACATGTTTACTTGGCGCTTATGTAACCGCAGCAGATACCATGTATGGCTGGAAAGATGCTTATGCCTGGATTGCCGTAGCAGGGAACACAGATTTTGTCTATGGAACAAATAAAATAGCCGTAAGATTTAAAGCAACGTATTCCTCTTCCGCGCTAACGGAAGTACATATGTTTACCGGCTCTACCGCCGGGACAAATCTTCCTGTATATGTCATGGATATTCAAACTGACAGCAGTGGAATACCCTCCGGAACTTCAATTGCTACCGGAACCTGGACCCCCTCGGCATCCGGCTGGAGCAATGTAACAATTTCCCCCACGGTCACGCTTACGACCGGAAATATTTATCACCTCGTTATGTATACTTTGAATGGCACCGGTGACGCTTCCAATCGCTGGTGTTTTATGTATGTGAGAGGCGGCCCCAGAAAATATTATTTTAACTCAACCACGCTTACGACCCGTGATGATGAACAGGTTTTGCAATGGAAAGGTACAAGCTGGGCTCCTTCCACAAGCTGGGCCATGCCCGAACAGGCCATCCCTTCTTATGTCCTTAAATATAGTGATGGCACTATTTCCGGGAATGTTATGGGAGCCTCACCTTATCCCGGAGCACCGGTTACTGTATATGGAGCTCAACGCACCGGATATGAAATTACACCCTCAAAGAATTTTGTTACAAAGGGCGTTGGACTGATATTAACCGCAAGCGGTACCGGCGGGGCGCGGAACTGCCCAAATGAATGTTTTATAAAAGCGATCAAGGCCTCTGACAGTTCTGTTGTTTTTTGTAAACAATTATCCTACGCGGCCTTGGTAAACTGGCAGAACGGGGCGTTTTTTTCAATAAATTATACCCCTGATTATCCTCCCGTAGTTTTTAGCGCAGGGGTAAAGTACTACATGTATCTGTATCAGGGAACTTCCACGACCGATATTACCGGCACCGGGGATGCTACGCATTATTACGGCCTTTCTGCTTCCCAGGGAATATATGCCACAACCACAACCACGCCGGTTTCTTATAAAAACTTAAGTAACGGTGCTGAACATAACATTAATCTGACGAACACTACAACTACGGGCGTCTCCTGGATCTCTTTACCCAATATACAGCCTTCTGTGGAATTTAAGATGCTTGACAATCCGGTCGTGTCCGGAATCCTGCCTACCTCAGCTCTTAATACTTCGGTTGTTACCGTAACCGTGTCGGGGGGTAATTTTGCGGCGGGGGCGGCGATCCAGTTAACAGGCGCGAGCTTTTCCACAATAAATGGAACGGTCCTGACTATTGCAAGCCCGCTTGCGGATACTATGACCTGTACTTTTAATATAGACGGCCAGGCTCCCGGCGCCAGGAATATTGCCGTGACAAATGTTGATGGTAAGCTTGGGGTTATGACAACCGGCTTTACCATAACCGCTCCCGCTCCGGCCATCTCAACTTTTACGCCCGCGAGCGTGAACGCTTCGGCGGTTTCTACTCTGAATATAACTATTAACGGCTCCAACTTTTTCCCGGGAACGACCGCGAAACTGCGCAGGCAGGATGCAGCGGACGTTGATATAATTGGCACTAATACTGTAGTAGCAACCAATAAGATAACGGCGGATTTTCAAGTCGGGCTTAATATCCATTCCCCCGGTATCTGGAAGATCCTGGTGACCAGTTCCGTAGGGGTTGACAGCGACTATTCCACTGCCGCGACAAATTTCACGATAAATGTAGATCCTCCCGGAGTTACAAGCACCTCACCGTCTCAAATCAGTAATACGGGTACTGTGCAGGTTACAATATCCGGTTCGCAGGTCTGTCCCAGCGCGACGGTTTACCTGACAAATCTTTCAGGGAAGGATATTAATATCCCCGGGACAGTAGTTACAATATTGCCCCCTTCCACGCTGATCGCGAATTTTAATTTTCTAAATAGAGCGCCCGCGAGTGACTGGCGTGTTAAACTTACGAATACTGACGGCAGTATTTCAACTGACGCGGTGAATATTACTGTGGTTGCGGCAGCGCCTGTGATAACAAGTGTTAACCCGCAAGGGGGCGCGATTGGCTCACTTGCTACGGTAACAATAACAGGGTCCAATTTTTTCCCGGGCGCTACAACCAGTTTGACCGCAGTAACGCTTGCGGTTATTAACGGCACCGGTGTTTCAATAAACTCAGCTACCCAGATGACCGCAACCTTTGCATTAACCGCGGCCGGAATTCAATCCGGCTGGAGGGATCTGCTCATAACAAATAATGACAGTCAGACAGGGCTGCTTTCCGCAGGATTTGGCGTGGGCGCACCGGTGGTTTCGGCGATTTCCCCTTCAACTTCAACCAATACGGTAAATCTTACCGTAACAATATCCGGGAATTATTTCCAGGTGGGCTCGACCACAAACCTTTCTCTGGCGGGACAACCTTCCATAGGCGGCACCTCGGTTTCGGTTACCAGTGTGACGACCATAAGCTGCGCTTTTGATCTTACTAAAAAGGCACCCGGTAACTGGGATCTCATAGTTACAAACCCGGCGCCTGACACGATCTTCGGAACAAAAGTAAGCGCGCTTACTATAACTGCAACTGCACCTTCCGGTTTGACTACCGTGCCTTCAAGCGCGACAAATACCGGGAGTATAACGGTAACTGTAAGCGGGAGTAATATTTATCCCGGCGCTTCCATAAGAATGGTTAAAACCTCCCTCACCGATATAACAGGTACGGGTACGCTTGTACTTACGGCCGGGACCTCGGGAGCCGGCGCATCAACTGTTTTTGACCTTACGGGGAAAGCCCCGGGCACCTGGGATATCATTCTTACCAATACCGATTCAAAGAGCGCGACTAACACCGGCGGTATTACCGTCATTGCCGCCGGGCAGATAACAGCAGGAACCATAACACCTAACTTTGGGCCCAATAATCAGGGGAATATAACCGTTGCGGTCACCGGCAATTATTTTTATCCGGGAGTGACGCTAAAATTGACCGGTGCGAGTACGATAAATGCGACCTCCGTTTCAGCAACGAGCCTGACCACTTTGACCGCGTCTTTGCCTCTGACCGGCACTACTGCCAGTACCTATAATGTGGTGCTTGCCAACACTGACAGTTCAAAAGCAACGATAGTGAACGGGTTCACGATAACAAGAGCCCCGGAACTTATCCGGATCATTCCTTCGAGCGCGTACGTTGATGAAAATGTTGACTCCAAAGTCGAAGGCGTAACCTTTAATACTTCCGCCTCTTTTAAAATAACCTGTGTTACGAACGGGGCTAATATTTTGGCCTCCTATGTTACCGTTTACCGGGCCAGCGGTGCAACGTCGCTTGCCCAGGTACTCAATGTCAGCGGGGTCTCCAGCGTCTTAATAAATCCTCTCGCGAGCGGGAGCGGGACGGCTGGGTTTCTTGCGGATTCAAACTCTTATTCAACAACTTCAGTAACTTCAGTAAGCACAAATTCTTTTAACTTGAGCAATACCGGGAGTTTCTGGGGCGGCTGTACCGTTAGAGTAGACGATGAAATAATGCGCGTGGGACAGGTTTACGGCGGATATCAATTTCAGTCTTTGACCAGAGGTATAAGTGGAAGCACAGCGGCAACGCATGCCACCAATTCCGGGGTATTTTTAGTGAATGCCGCTTATCTTCGCGAGGATATATATCCTGTTGCAACTTCTATTGGTTTGACCTTCTCGAACTTTACTACGGGCTATGATTCGTTGTCTAAATTTTCTAAAGCCGGGGTGGTGAAGATAGGAACCGACTCGCTGGGCTATGAACTCGTGAGTTATACCGATACGCTTGAAGATGCGAGCGGGAATACCCTGAGATTGACCGGTTGTACAAGGGGTGCCTACGGGACAACTGCCGGGACTTATTCAACGGTAGTTTCAAATAAAGTCGGGGTCGTAGAGGTTGGGACCATCAAGATCGACAGTGAAGTTATGCTTGCAGAAACCTCAACTAAAAATATATTAAAACTCTGGAATGGCGCAAGAGGGATCTATGGATCTACAGCAGCTTCACACAGTAACGGCGCTGCCATTTATAGCAGTTCTCTTATGGGTGCAGGGTTTTCAACTACCGGGGCGCCGGCAGGTCTGTGGAATGTTGTAGTTACAAATCCTGACACCCTTGCAGCGACGCTTACCTCAGGATTTACCATAAGTGTCTACTCCCCGACAGTTACAGGGGTAAATCCGAGCACGCTGGAAAATTCCGGTGTCAAGACTCTTACCATAAACGGCACAAACTTTAAGCCGGACGCTCTTATTACACTTAAAAAAGCCGGGGAAACGGATGTTATAGGGACCACGACCACAGTTGTTACAGGTTCGGCCGGCTATGTGGTTTGCACCGTTAATTTATTGAATGTTGCTGTCGGGCCCTGGGATGTTAAAGAAACAAATGTAGCGGATGCCCAGTCACAAACATTCAGCGGCGGTTTGTTGGTAACAAACGCCACTCCCGTTGTTTCCTCAATTTCACCTTCAACGGGAGCGAACACGGCCGTCATAACCGTCACGCTGAACGGTACTTTTTTTAGAGCAGGAGGGCTTCCCGCCGCTTCTTTATCCAAAGTGGGACAGCCTGTAGATATTCTCGGGACATCACTTACAGTCTTGAATTCAACAACTGCCAGGTGTGTTTTTAATCTCAACGGCATGGGTCCGGGAACCTGGGATGTTGTTTATACGCATAATGATGACAGTAAAACAGGGAGACTGGCTGCAGGTTTCACCATAACAAGTGACAGCCCCATCCTGTCGGATATGCAGCCCAGTATTGCAGGCAGCACAGGACCGGCTACTTTCACACTTACCGGCACCGGTTTCTTCCCCGGCTTGACAACGCAACTGGTTAAAGGAAGCAGCGTTATAAACGGAACAGGGGTGGCATTTGTAAATAAGGCCCTTTCAGTCTCTGCCACCGCGTCTTCAACTTACGGCACACAGACCCCGAATCTCGCTGTTGACGGGAATGGTACAACCTGGTGGGAAGCCAGGGCCGGCGTCAGCATGCCTCAATGGTTGAAAGTTGACCTTGGCGCGGCCTATTCAATAACGAAAGTTGTACTTAACTGGGATAGCATTTCTTTTGGCAAAAACTACACAATAGATGTTTCCCCTGATGGCATAAATAACTGGACTACCGCCACTTCTGTAGTCTCCTTCTCAGCCGGGGGTTCGGTAACGCATTACCTTAACAGCCAGCCGGGGTACCAGTTTGTCCGCGTCAATATTACAACCGGTTCGACCAATAGTACCCTTAAACTTAATGAGTTTGAAGTATATACCTCAAATAGCTTGTCCTGTGTTTTTGATCTGACTTCTGTTGCGCAGGGCAGGTGGTCTCCCTATGTAATAAATAGCGATGGGAATTCCTCCTATTTGACAGGCGCTTTAAAGGTTTACGGGATACCGCTGGTAAATACCGTAAATGCGGCCGAAGGACTTAATACGGCTTCAAATACCCTGACGATAGTCGGGGATAATTATATCGGCGTTACGGGTGTTAAATTTAATGATCCTGCAAGTTCTGCGGGAACTGTTATTTCTGTCAATGAAAATCAACTTATCGTTACTTTCCCTCCTGTAAATAATTCAGGCAGATTTGACCCCATTATAAGCGCGATCGGAGGTTCAAATACCTCTGCCGCGCAGCATTTTGACCTGTTGATACCGCAAAATCTCGGAGCAGACCAGGTTGTGACCTTTATTGACAATACAAAAGTAATTGTCCCTTCAGGCACATTTAACGATGATGTTGCGCTGATAATTTCACAGACCATGAGCAATCCCGGCCTGGTTGCGACAGCCAACAACGGGATAAAAGGAAATCTTATTAAGATCTACCCGGCGATTGCGAACAATATATATGAACTCAGCCTTTCCAAATTGGGGGTAAGTTTTAACAGCGGCCGCGCGGTCACCTTCAAGATCAAATATAACGGGATAAATGATCCGAACATAGAAAAAAACCTGAGAATATTTGAACTTGATACGGCAAGGGGTATGTGGAAACTGGTTTCTGAAGACCAGGCGGTTGATATGGTAGCGAAGACCGTAAGTGTTTCTCTGGTGCATTTCTCGGTCTACCGGCTGGCCTACGCGGGCAAGTACGGTTCCGACCTTAGTGATGTGGAAAGTTATCCGAATCCCGTGAGTTTTGACGCTGCCGTGAATAATACGGTGAAATTTGTAAGACTGGTTGCCAACACGAATATAAATATTTATACCTTAAGCGGCGAACTTGTCCTGTCACTGCCGGCCGGTACTAACAACGGTAAAAACTACAACGATGCCGCAAACGGCGTGGCAGAATGGGACGGCACTAACACGGGCGGTGAAAAGGTGGTCAGAGGTTTGTACCTTGTTTTATTCAGAGATGATGCCGGACATCATGTGGTCAAAAAAGTGGTGGTTAAGTAAAGATATTTTCTTGAAAAAATTTCAAGAAAATGTCCATAAAGTCTAAAAGTCCGTAAGGTCTATAAAGGGGAAAAGGGTCTGTAAGGTCAAAAGTCCATAAGGTCTATAAAGAGAAGAAAGGTCTTCAAGGTCTAAAGTTCATAAGGTTTATAAAGTCTATAAGGTCTGTAAAACAAGAAAAGTTTTGCGGGCCTTTTTTTCATGTGTCATCCTTGGACGCGATTAGACTACGAATATAGCTGACAGCCGTATTTGGAATGAAAGATATTTAGAAAAAGGCAGTTAAAAAGAAACTTGTTATAGCAGAAGTAGTTATCTGAATAGTTTTGTCATCCTGAGTCTCTTTTGACGAAGGATCTCTGTATCTTAAGTCTGAAAAGCAGGGATGTTTCGCCAAAAAAAGGCTCAACATGACAAGAAAAAGACTGGATAGGCAATCTAAATCCGAAGAAGTGTTTGTAAAAGCAGATGTAAGCAGAGATTTACTAAAAGAAGTTTGACAGTACCAATCGACCGATAGGGAGGTCGTAGATTCACCAACGCTTTGTGGTGGAGCATATGACGAAGCAAACCCCGAATATTATTCCATTCTTTCAAAATGCCTTATGATCCTGTCCAGTGTTTTTCTGTTTAGAGGGGTCTTCCTGGCGTTTGCTTTAACTGTAAGTATTATTTCGAGCGCTTTACCGGGCTCGAGCTTTGCCGGAACAGCTCCAAATAAGCGTTCAAAATTCTTGTAAAATATCTTATCCAGCACCTTCCCGGGAAGTTTTATTCCCTTTATGGAAGCGTCCAGGGATATGTTATAGACCTTAAGGTCCGAACTCCTGAAGAGTTTTAATTCACGGTCCGTGGTAAAGAACTTTTTCAGGCCTTCCAGTATTTCGGAATTTCTTTCCGTCAGGTCTGCAAATTTCTCTTTTTTGGAAGGGACCGGCCCGCCGGTATAGAAAAGATCGGTGCCGTATAAGATCCGGTCCTGCCATTTTATAAAAAACTTTCTGGCCCCGGCAGGATCTTTGGAAAGGTCATAATAAAGTTCCGTACCCGGGGTAACATCCACATACATATTGGGATATTTTCTAAAATACCCTTCGACTCTTTTAAGATCATAGGCCAGGAACATAAAATGGGCAAAGATCACCGTTAATTTCGGGTAACGCCTTAAGACCTGTTCCACCTGTCTTAAAAGTTCGGGAAATTTTACAAAGCCGCCTTTTGTATAGTTCCAGCCCCTCAGGTTTGAAAAAGCGTCCTTCGGGTTCCAGTATGCCGCCGGGTCTCCGACGTGGAAAAGCAAAGGGAAGCCGGTTTCTTCAAGCCGCCGGAAGAAACCGGAGAACTTTTTATCATCAAAAGGCGTGTCTGTAAATTTATAATAGGAGGGTTTCCCGGTTATTATCTTAACCCCGTCAAAGCCCGCTTCCCGCATAAGGCCTACCTGTTTTTCCTGATCTTCTGCGGAATCTTTCCTGTTTTTTATCAGTTTTGTATAGTCAGGAGCCCCGCAAATATATACTTTTTTTGGGTATTTGCTTTTGAAATAGAGTTCTTCCGGGTTAAAGTTCACTCTGTCCGTATTGATCAGAGCCATACAACAGGTTTTTTGAAACCCCAGCTTGTTCATCGTTTCCACGGCCTTGTTGATCTTATTTATGTTCTGAAAATGCATGTGGCCGTCTATTATTTTTTGTTTTTTCATAAGGTTCTCCCTTCTGCCTTTTATGGTACTGTCAAACTTCTTTTAGTAAATTTATGCTTACGTCTATTTTTACAAGCACTTCTTCTGATTTAGATTGCCTATCCAGTCTTTTTGTTGTCATGTTGAGCCTTTTTTTGGCGAAACATCCCTGCTTTTCAGACTTAAGATACAGAGATCCTTCGTCAAAAGAGACTCAGGATGACAAAGCTGCGCAGATAACTAGAGCTACTATTACAAGGTTCTTTTTAACTGCCTTTTCACACTATTTGATCTTCAGTAAAACTACCGAATGTTTTTTAACGGAAATAAGCAGACCGGTTGAGCGCTTAAAATATCTTTTCCCGGTAAATTCAAGATTTTTTGTTCTATCAAGAACATATTTGTTGCAGGAAGATATTTCCCCGGGTTTACCCGTAAAATTAAGTTTGTAATTGCTTTCTTTTTCTGAAAAATTACTCATTAACACGGCTATTTCACCGGTTTTTCTTTTTATTCCCGCGCAGCAAAAAAATCCCTCCCGGCCCTCAATAATTTCGGTTTTGATCCTGTCCCGGTAGTTGTAAAGTTCCTTGAAGGCTTTAAAAGCATAGTAATTTTTTTGCGGCACGCCGTAGTTGTTAAACAAACTCCACAGGGAGGTGGGCTGGCCGTCATAGTAGTTGGCAACATCTACCGGCAGGTCCTGAAGCAGGAGAAGTATCCCGGCGTCAAAGCTGGCGCCTTCCTCGCTTTTTGCCCGCTCAAAAGTTCTTTCGGTATTATATTCATTGCCGGCTCTAAAGGCCGGCCTGGCGGCTTCATGCGGCCAGTAGTTCCACTCGTTGAAGTGGCTTTCTGTTTTCAAGTAGCCATGCCGGACAAGCATTTCTTTTACATAATTTGCGTTGGCTTTGATCTTTTCCGGGTCGGCGGTGTAGGTGTGCCAGGAAAAAAAATCAAGAGGGAGCTTATTTTTCCTGCAGAACTTAAAAAATTGGGCATCAAATTCCGGGTTAACCATGGTCGCGGAAAAGCCGCCTACTTTTAATTCCGGGTCGTATTTTTTTATTGCTCTTGAGGCCGCCTTGTAAAGCTCCAGGTAAGCTTTCACGGTGCCGGTCCACATACAGTTCTTATCAGGATTGTCCGGCTCGTTCCAGATCTCCCAGTATTTGATATTATATTTGAAGCCCTTTGCCCAGCCGTCATTGTAATGCTTTATTATTCCGAGGCAGATCTTTGCCCATTTATCGGGATCTTCGGGAGGGTGCACGTAATACTTTTTCTTTGTGTGTTCAATACTTACTCCGAGCCGGAATACGATCTTTGACCCTGCCGTAAGGATGGAGCTGATATAGGTGTCCGTTCTTGAGAAATCATAGCTCTTTGTATCTGCAGGGTTTTTAGAAAAGTCAGGAAAAATAGTGTAAATGTCAACTTCTCTCGGATACGGCCAGTTGGTATCATGCAGGCGGATAAAGGGGAAGCGGATCTCTTTGTAATAGCTTGAAACATCTACCATAGCCCCGTAAGAGACAGGCCCGTTATTTATGCCGTGCACGGGCTTTATTTTGCCCGCGGAAATTTCCGGGTAAATATTTATCAGTTTCATAAAAAGATTCTAACACTTTTTTAAAATAGAAGCAATAATTACCGCCTCAGGAGTGGGAATGGGAAGGCAGATAGTACCCCCCTGAAATGCTTTGGAAAAGTATGGTATCAGGAGTTTCCCACTTTCTTGTCATCCTGAGTGGTATGATGCGAAGGATCTCTGTTCTTTAATGAAAGGCAAGGATACTTCGCAAAGAGCAGCTCAGTATGATAAAATGATGTTTTCAGTTTTTAAGTTGCGTGTTTTAAAGCATTTTTCACACCTTGAAGGGATGCAGCTACCTTTTTACATAGACGAGGGATTTCCGGCAATCTATTTAGGAAAGTAAAACACTGATTGCCGATAAGGACAATCCCCGATATGTGGCTGAGTTGGAGTTGAGTTGGAAAATTACTTGCAAAACTTGAATAAATAGGTTATAAGACAATGCTATTGGAAAAAAGGAGGCCTGACTTATGCCTAAATATTTTCTTGCTTTCCTGTTTATACCCTGCCTGTGTTTTTCCGCTCCGGATCCGGCTGCCTATCGCAATGATATGCAAAATAACGGGCAGCTTAAAATAAATCCCCGGGGTGAGGACTTCTGCTGGCACGCGGCTTACGGTATAACCGCTTATGTCACGGCTTACCAGGCCTACAAGGATACAAAATGGCTTGATGAGGGCGTAAAATATTTTGACTGGCTTATTTCCAAAATGGAGGTTTCTCCGGACGGCTATAAGGGCTGGGTCGGCCCGTATGAATATGACGCAAAAGTGGACTCGGACTGTCATGTGGGAGACGGTGTCTTGATAAGAGAGTTCTTGAGATTTGCGGAGGTAGTTTTAAAAGACCGTTCCATCAGGGCGAAATACGAGGATAAAGCCAGGGAGTATATTGAACTCGCGAAAAAACATTATATTGAAAAATGGGATAAACGCGGGACCTGGTATGAATATCTGACCGGGGCGGGCTATTCAACTTCGGAGCGGTACATAGACCAGAAAACAAGAGAATGGGTAACTTTTCCTTCAAAAAAATTAAATCTTCCTTTTAACAAACAAAATGTCGTTGCGCTTGTTGCCTTGAGGATCTACAGGATAACAAAAGAGGAATTTTACAGGGCCAAAGCCGAAAAATTATTTGCCATTTTTAAGAGCAGGTTCAGATATTTTGAAGATGAAGACCGGTATGTCTGGAATTACTGGGAACCTTATAACCCCTGGGATATCGGTTCCATTCCCAAGCACTGGGTCAGCGTCCATCCGTCCAGGTCCGGGTACCAGTACGCGGAGATCCATGATATCGCCGAGGCCTATCATTCGGGGCTGGTCTTCGAGCAAAAAGATCTGGAGCGGATAATTAACACAAACCTCTGGATGTGGAACAAGGACGAAAAAAATCCGGTTTTCAAAAGCGCGGACGGCAATACGGAGGCCGGCTGCCTGTGGGACGGGCTGGTAGATTTTAACGCTGTACTCCGCGCGCTTAAAAAAAGCGAGCTTGAAAAACAGCACGGGGCCTCTGCCGAGATAGAACTGGATTATATGAAAAATGTTACCCTGAAAGAACCCGTATCTTTTAAAAGAAAGTATGTTGCCGGGGAAGTTAAAATACCTGCCATACCTGTTTACCCGATGAAAGACATTACCGCGGCCGTCTGTATTCCAGATAAAATAAAGGCAGGCGAGCGGATGAAATTCTATGCCGGCTGCCTCGGGACCGGGAATGTACAGGTTGACCTTTTCGATGAAACCGGGGTGAAATTACTTGGTAATATTTTAAGCAAAACTACCGCAAGCAACGGCGGGATGAGTGAAAGCTGGGACGGTACAAGCCTTGTTCCGGAACAGAAGCTTAAAGGGAGATACCTGGTTAAATTTTCCTTTAAGGATAGTTACAAAATGTGCCCGGTGGAAATAGAGTGAAGATAAGGTTTTTTTAAGCGCGCGCGCTGCTGCCGGCAGTACAACACAAATGTAAAAGAGTTTTTGGGCGGGTTCAGTGAGAAAAAAAGAAAAAGGTTCAATACTGGTATTAACTTTGGTCCTTATGGTCATGCTTCTTTTTCTTGCCGGTGTTCTTCTGCAGCTTACTCTCCTCAATTACATGCATATCACAATAAGTTCCGAAAGTGAACAGGCCTTCTGGATCGCAAAAGCCGGGCTTTCTGAAGCAAAATATTATGTGGTAAAGAACTGGTTTGATCCCGAATTGGATCCGGATAAAAATAACGGCTATAACGGAATTGTCAGCATCTGCAAAGGACTGGCCAAAGGCAAAAATTTTGGGACCAACAGCGACGGCACAGCCAGCGGTTCGTATAAAGTCGGGATCTCCCCGATAAACGGGCCGGGCGTGCATGAAATAATTATCGCGTCGGAAGGCATTACGGTCCCGATAGAAAAGTACAAGTGGCTGGACGAATATCTTCCCGAAGAAAGGACGGATGGCTTCAGGGTGTCCCTTATCCTGCGGCTCCGGATGGATTCACCGACGGACTATCTTTTTTTCTGGAACGGGGATTCGGGGATGAAAATGGACTCGAACTGGATAATCGGGCCGGTCTACGCTAATGGCTCTTTTTTTGTCGCTGTCGGCAAAGATGCTCCTTCAACCTCCGGGTATGTCATTAATCATTCGTATTTTCTGAAGAGTGAAACCCTGAAAGGCCCGGCGATACACTGTAACGGGACTTTCTGGGTGCCGTATCCTTTTGAAGGGGACGTAAGGGTCGGAGAAGGGGTGGTAAAATGGGGAGCGGCCGACTGGACCGGGATCCCGACGGACCAGCATTACTTTACGCACAATACCGACAGCAATGCTGTTCCTGCAGCTTTTCAATACAATGACTTGATCATTACTAATAATAACTATTACTATCCAAATTTTGACTACTATCAACCTGTGCCCACGCAGTCCACGCCTAATGTAACCTTTGATGTCCAGCAACTGGACGGCAAGACCAGGCATCTGCTCCAGGATAAATTCCACGGGGCATATAATATATACTGCCCGACAAAAGACGAAGTCTATGGCGTTTTCAACAGGTATATTGACGAGAATTTTCATATAAAGAGCACAAAAAGTACCTCCATTCCCGGAGGTAAGGTGGGGGGCTTTTATAACATGGCGGCAAAAAGAAAAACACCTTTTCCTTTTGTGAATCATGGTGAAGAGGTGGTAAGTTTCCTCCAGCACGGAAAAATCGGAGGCCTGGCGACCTTTCCCACGGTCCTAAATCCGATGGTTGATTATGATTTTGCGTATTATAATCCTTTCGCCTATGCCACCTGTAAAAATCTGAGTGTCGGGGGGTGGAATGTCAATAATGATGATTACCAGATAATCAGCGGTGAAAGTTTCTGGTGGAGCAATCCAAGTATAATTTTCAGGCCGGGATTTAATTTGGGAGCCGGGTCGCCTGTCAAGGCGAATAAATGCCATATGCTCTACGGAACGAATGATACAACGAATTATTTTCCTGATGCGCAGATAAGCTCCGTGAACTGGGATATAATCGGGGGCACGGTAGTGATGAAGAATTTTATCAGTAATGAGATCCCGCTTGATGCTGAGTACGGGTGGGGCAGGTTCTACCAGACGGCCTCCTTTATGAATCCCGGGGGGATCGCGGCGACGGTAATAGACACCTATGATTACTCGCCAACTCCGGGGAATGAGTATGGTTTCAGGAACCGGCATTGGCTGTCAAAATATAACGGGATGCCTTTCGGGACCGGCTGGCGGGAAGATATAACAACAAGCCCGATACCTGTTACCGGGCCTAAAGATGGGTACGGTGCTGACATGAGCCCGCAATGGGGGGTAAACGGAATAAGCAGTTCCGGTTTCGATTCACGCTGGAGTGACTGGGAGGTCCGGGCACCCGCGAAAGGTATTGCCGAATACGAACCGCATTGCGGAATAATAAAAGCCGGCGGCGGAGCGCAGATCAATCTAAGGCCTATGATAAGAAATACGGTAACCGGGGTTAATCCCACCGGATGGGGGCACACGACGCATGGAGGAGCCGTTTACTGGTACGGCGTGCCAGAAATGGGCTGTATCAGTGATCCGGCTGCCTATCCTGCAACAGCAAACGTGCATTACCAGCCTTTAGCCGCGGCCGGAGCGTATGTAAACTTCTTTAAAACAGATACAGCTACTGTTTCTCATGTGGGAGAAAAGGCGGTTGTAAATTATCTTGGAGTCCCTCAGGGGTGGTGGCACGGCGGAGCATGGGTAAAAGCTGACGGTACTACTTTTTCTGATTTTCCTGGGGTTGGAATTCCTGCGATAGGCGGGCCGGGCGGAGCGTTTGCCTGGGAAGTCAGCTACACGCTTGAGGGTGGTGGAAATCATGAGATCGATTATGGTTCGATCCAATTCATTAACAGCGATCCGCAGAGTATCGGAATTCAGGATGTCACCGTTACCTATACGTCCAACAGGAAGGAAATAATCTCCGTGAGCGGGGCCATTAACAATCCCTACAAGGTTGTCTGCACCGACCAGTGGGTGGATTATGTGGGTTTGTACCTTTCCCAGCTGGATGAGGATAACTGGCCGAAGTACGGCTTGATCTTTGCCGAAGTGCCGTTGTTCATTACGGGTGTACCGAAGAAAAAAATTACGATAGTTTCAACGAAGGATGTCTACCTGGGGAGTATCAATTACAGTTACTGGAATAATGCAAGCGCCTGGGTCCCCTGTCCCTATGTTATGGGTGATGAACGGGCAAATCCGGTGGCGGTAATATCGGCGGGGCAGGTCTATATTTCTTTCCAGGAAAATACGAACAAAGATCTATATCCGGCCTCGGAAATTATGAGGAGCCAGGGCACTAATTCAAAGCTGGTCGTAAGAAATCTAAATAAGGTTATTTTTTATTCCCAGACCGACAACCTTTTCTACTGTGACGGAACACCAAATAATCATAGTTATATTTATGGTTCCGCGGTCCTGGGGAGAAAAACCGGGCTGATCGCAGGTAAAAATGACACTTTTAATACCGTAAATGTTCTTGACAGCGATAGTACCAGGGCCCCATTCTCCAGGTTTGCGAATTTTGGCATGGGCGGTGACGCGGGCCTTTTAGGAAGCAACAGTGCCCGTGCCTATGAAGAATCTTTCAGGTATAATCTTCCCGCATGCATACCCAAGACCATAAAGTCCATGGATTATGCCGAGGGAGATGTTTCAAAAATGGAGACCATGCTGAAGGAATTGGAAGTGCTTCTGGGAACTTTGGATGAAACTAACCCGCAAATAAAGAGAAAAGGCCTGACGGCGATAGACGACTCCAAGTGGGAAGAAATAGGGAATACGATACTGGCAGAATAGGGATATTTTCTCTTGACAACCTGCTAATCATATTTTAAACTATATACAGGGTCAGGGCTTAATGCCCGGCAACATAATATGGAAGAGTTTTCGGAGGGGTTTTATGAGAAGAAAAGAAAAGGGGTCGGTCTTAGTATTGACATTAGTCCTTATGGTAATGCTTCTCTTTCTTGCCGGTGTTCTCCTGCAGCTTACCCTCCTCAACTACATGCATATAACAAAAAGTTCCGAAAGTGAAAAGGCCTTCTGGATAGCAAAAGCGGGGCTTTCTGAAGCAAAATATTATGTGGTAAAGAACTGGTTTGATCCCGAATTGGACCCGGATAAGAACAACGGCTACAGCGGAATTGTCAGCATCTGCAAGGGCCTGGCCAAAGGGAAAAATTTTGGAACCAACAGCGACGGAACGGTCAGCGGTTCGTATAAAGTCGGGATCTCCCCGATAAACGGGCCGGGCGTGCATGAAATAATTATAGCGTCGGAAGGAATAACCGTACCGATTGAAAAGTACAAACGGCTGGACGAATATCTTCCCGAAGAAAGGACGGACGGTTTCAGGGTGTCCCTTATCCTGCGGCTCCGGATGGATTCACCGACGGATTATCTATTTTTCTGGAACGGGGATTCGGGAATGAAAATAAACTCGGATTGGATAATCGGGCCGGTCTACGCCAACGGGTCATTTTTTGTGGCAGTCAGCAGGGATTCGCCTTCAACCAGCGGATATGTAATTAATCATTCATATTTTATGAAGAGTGAAACTTTAAAAGGCCCCACGATACACTGTAACGGGACCTTCTGGGTTCCGTATCCCTTTGACGGGGATGTAAGGGTCGGGGAAGGAGTTGTAAAATGGGGTACACCTGACTGGACCGGGATCCCGACAGACCAGCATTACTTTACGCACAATACCGACAGCAATGTCGTTCCGGGCGCTTTCCAGTACAATGATGCTATCATAACTAACAATAATTACTGGTACCCGAATTTTGACTATTACCAGCCCGTGCCCACGCAGTCCACTCCCAACGTAACCTTTGATGTCCAGCAGCTTGACGGGAAGACCAGGCACCTTCTGCAGGACAAATTCCACGGGGCGTATAATATCTACTGTCCGACAAAAGACGAGGTCTATAATGTTTTCAACAGGTATATTGATGAGAATTTTTATATAAAGAACACCAAAAGTACCTCCATACCCGGGGCCAAGATCGGTGGTTTTTATAATATGGGTGCAAAAAGGAAAACGCCTTTTCCTTTTGTAAATCATGGTGAAGAGGTGGTCAGTTTTCTTCAGCACGGCAAACCCGGCGGACTGGCGACCTTTCCCACGGTTTTAAACCCGATGGTTGATTATGATTTTGCGTATTATAATCCTTTCACCTATGCCACCTGTAAAAATCTGAGTGTCGGGGGCTGGAATGTCAATAATGATGATTATCAGATAATCAGCGGTGAAAGTTACTGGTATAACAATCCGAGTATAATTTTCAGGCCGGGGTTTAATTTAGGAGCCGGGTCGCCTATCAAGGCGAATAAATGCCATATGCTTTACGGTACCAACGATACGACGAATTATTTTCCGGATGCGCAGATAAGCCCTGTGAACTGGGATATAATCGGGGGCACGGTAGTGATGAAGAACTTTCTCAGTAATGAGATCCCTCTTGACGCGGAGTACGGGTGGGGGAGGTACTATCAGACGGCCTCTTTTATGAATCCGGGAGGGATCTCGGCCACTGTAATAAATACTTATGACTACTCGCTTAATCCGGGGAATGAGTACGGCTATAGCAACCGGCACTGGTTTTCAAAATATAACGGGATGCCTTTTGGTACCGGCTGGCGGGAAGATATAACAACAAGCCCAATCCCTGTTACCGGGCCGAAAGACGGCAACGGGGTTGATATGAGCCCGCAATGGGGAGTGAACGGGATAAGCGCTTCCGGCTATGACTCGCGCTGGATTGAGTGGGAGCAACGCACTGCCCCTTTGGGAACTGCCCAATATGAACCGCATTCAGGCTTGATAAAAGCCGGCGGCGGGGCGCAGGTCAATCTAAGGCCTATGATAAGAAATACGGTAACCGGTGTAAATCCGACCGGCTGGGATCATACGACACATGCTGGAGCCGTGTACTGGTTTGGCAGGCCAGAAATGGGTTGTGTTGGTGATCCGGTTGCTTACCCTGCAACAGCAGGCCTGCATTACCAGCCTTTAGCCGCTGCCGGAGCGTATGTAAACTTCTTTAAAACAGATACAGCAACCGTTTCGCATATAGGTGAAACCGCGGTGGTGAATTATCTTGGAGTTCCGCAGGGCTGGTGGCACGGCGGAGCATGGGTAAAAGGGGACGGTACTACCTTTACGGATTTTGCCGGGGCAGGTATTCCTGCGATAGGCGGGCCGGGCGGGACATTTGCCTGGGAAGTAAGCTATATACTTGAGGGCGGAGGAAACGCAGAAATAGACTACGGTTCAATTCAGTTCATTAACAGCGATCCGCAGAGTATTGGAATTCAGTCTGTTAATATAACCTACACATCGAACAGGAAGGAAATAATATCCGTGAGTGGGGCCATTAACAATCCCTACAAGGTTATCTGCACCGACCAGTGGGTGGATTATGTGGGACTGGACCTTTCTCAGCTGGATGAGGATAACTGGCCGAAGTACGGGTTGATATTTGCGGAGGTGCCGTTATTCATTACAGGCGTGCCGAAGAAAAAAATAACGATAGTTTCAACAAAGGATGTATATTTGGGGAGTATCAACTACAGTTACTGGAATAACTCAAGCGTCTGGGTTCCCTGCCCCTATACTATGGGAGACGAAAGGGCCAATCCTGTAGCCGTTATATCAGCGGGGCAGGTCTATATTTCTTTTCAGGAGAATACCAACAAAGACTTGCATCCACCCTCAGAAATTACCTTTAGTCAGGCCACCAACCCGCAGTTTGTAGTCCGGAATCTAAATAAGGTTATTTTCTATTCCCAGACCGATAATCTTTTCTACTATGATGGGACTACAAGTAACCATAGTTTTATTTACGGTTCTGCTGTTTTGGGCAGGAAAACAGGATTGGTCGCCGGAAAAAACGATACCTATAATACGGTAAATGTTCTGGATGACGACAGTACGAGGGCCCCGGTCTCCAGGTTCGCGAATTTTGGCATGGGCGGTAATTCCGGCCTTTTGGGCAGCGCCAGTGCCCGTGTCTATGAAGAGTCCTTCAGATATAATCTTCCCGCATGCATACCCAAGACGATAAAATCAATGGATTACGCCGAGGGAGATGTTTCAAAAATGGAGACCATGCTGAAAGACCTGGGAGAACTTCTGGATACAATTGATGAAACTGACCCCAAAGCAAAGCGAAAAGGCCTCACGGTGATAGACGATTCCAAGTGGGAAGAAATAGGGAACACGATACTGGCCGAATAATGAGTGGGGTATATTTCCCTGAATAGCCGGCAAAAAGTACTGATCCCGGCTTGATCGTATTAAATGTGATCTAGGAGAGGACTGCCTATATGAAAAAATGTTTTGTTTTGCTGGTTTTTTTGTTTTTTATAGCAGCCCGGCCGGGTTTTTCTGCTTACGAAGATTTTTCCTCCTATCACGGAGGGAACGGGCCCACTTATTCAAAAAAGATCGATAACTGTAACGCCGATCCCGGGTCCTGGCTGGATACCTATACCTATGTTTATTCCGGGAGGACAACTTCTATTACTACTTCAGTTATGGCTCTTACGACCCTGGGTTACATGAGCTATGATATGGCCAATACAAAAGAAGGAGGAAGATCTTTTGTCTGGGACAAGACAGGTACGGCAACGGATACAAGCACCATTACAACTACCATAGCGGCCTGGAGCGGTTTCAGAACTACGAATCTTATTGGGAATTATTATGACTGGCGGCTTAACAGCAATTTAACCTTCTGGTATTATATTCCGGCCAGTTCCAGTTCCTCCAGTGTTACACTCGTTGAAATGTACCTTTCTACAGATACAGGCGCCTTGACCGGAACACCCAGTACAGTTTCTACCAACAGTATTCAGGCCACTCAAACTACGGGCATTACGGCAGGAAGCTGGAATTTTTTCAGGCGTCCGTTTTTGCCGGGTATTTATTCCGACGGTAATACCTCGGTTTCCACAACTTACATAACCACTTATCCTACTTTTTCTCATGTATTTTCCAGCATAGGCACTTATACCCAAACCGTCACAACGGCCCAGATGCAGCAAAATTTCCCGGATTATTCGCTATATACTATTACCTCTGTTGTTACCGCCACCGGAACACATACTTCAACAACTACCGCCATACATACCTCTACGATCACGGTTACCAACAATATCACACAATCTAATTTTCCGGATTATACACAGTTTAAGCAATACCAGCTTGGGATAAGGACTGACGCAACAACTTCCACATTCATTGGTATTAGAGTTGACGATATCTGCCTGGTCGATCCCAATGGCTGGACCGGCGGCACCTGGAATGATATCGGGGGTGTCTGGAAAATAGTCCAGGACGGAACGGAATATGTTTACGCACAACTGGGGGACTGCAGTACACCTTTGAACACTTCAGTATATACGACGGTCAGCCCTACTGTCCTTAGTAAATACGGTGTTTCTGCCTACAATGACTATACGGATTTTACGTATTCGGCCAAAGTAAAGATCATTGATTCCGGCGCTACTTACGGCGCGCTTGCCTTCAGATTTACTCCAAATAAATATTATCTGTTGAATTTGAATAATTCAGCCGGACAGCTGGAACTCAAAAAATATGACGGCGGATTCACTACACTTGCATCCTATGCAACGACGGTAAGCACCAATACCTATTATTATCTCAGGGCAGTCTGTAAAGGTTCAAACATAAAGGGCTATATATCAACCGACGGGATAACCTGGGGAAATCCTGTGATTGACGCCACAGATGCTTCCTCTCTTCCTTCCGGAAAGATAGGGCTTTTTGCCGGCGGCCCGGGGACCAAGATCGTTTATTTTGGCCAAGTTAAAGTTTTGCCCACTCCTTTAGGGCTTACTGCGGCCGCTAAAGAAAACTCCGTTGATCTGACCTGGTCAATATCAGCCGGGAGAGCCGGCGAGGTTCTTTCCTATAATATTTATAGAAAAGACAGCGTTAATGGCTATTCTCTTATAGGCACTTCGACATCCGCGTCCTATACTGACAGTACCGCCAAGGGTGAAACCTCCTATTCCAATCCGACGAGTTTCACGCAGAAACAATATACCTACAAGGTCTCCGCTAATATCGCTGACGGGCTGGGGGAAAGCGATTTTTCCAACGAGGCAAATGCCACGCCTTATACTTCTCTCATCGTAAAAATGGCAACCTTTACGCCTACAACAAATAGCCCGCTTTACAGTAAGGTTTCTTTTACTTTGTATAGCGCCGTAAACGATACTATTGAAGTTAAAATATATGATATTAACGGTTCTCTGGTAAAAACCTTGACCGGAAATGCCGGTGCCCTGGTCTATTCAACCGTGGCCTGGGATGGAAAAGATGAGTCCGGGGCCTTAAAAGAAAGCGGCGTATATATTTATCAGGTAAAACTCGGCGGCACGAGAAAAGGTACCGGGACTGTGTGTTTAGCAAGGTAAAGAAAAAAGAGTCCATAAAGGTCTGTAAAAGTCTATAAAGGGAAAGTTTAGAGGGGAAAAAATTGTGAAAAAAAGTAAAGTAACATATCCGGTTATCGGGAAAGAGGAAGAAAGACTGCTCTTAAAGGTCTTAAGAAGCGGCAAGTGGTGGCGGGGCGGTACTTTACAGGAAATGAAAGAATCGGTTACAGGGCAGTTTGAAAAAGAATATGCAAAATTTACCGGCGCAAAATTCTGCCTGGCTGTGTCCAATGGGACGGCCGCTCCAGAACTTGCTTTGAAAGCCACCGGGCTCGGTGCGGGGGATGAAGTGCTGGTCCCTTCGATAAGTTTTGTTGTTACCGGCACGGTCCCGCTTTTAGTCAACGCAGTCCCGGTCTTTGTTGACATAGACCCGGAAACCTACCAGATGGATCCTGCCGATATAGAAAGAAAAATAACCAAAAAAACGAAAGCCATCCTGCTGGTGCATTACGGGGGCTACCCGGCGGACATGGACCGCATTATGCCGCTTGCGAAAAAGCACAAGCTTGTCGTTATCGAAGACTGCGCCCATGCCCACGGTACACAGTGGCGCGGAAAGCATGTCGGTACCTTCGGTGCGGCGGGGACTTTCAGCTTTCAAATGAGCAAAGGTATAACTTCAGGCGAGGGCGGTGCCATTATTATGAACGCCAGGGAGATGTTCTACAAATGTTACTCCTACCATCATATCGGCAGGCTGGAACAGAAAGGCTTCTATGATTTTTTCTATCCGGCTTGGAACTACCGCCTGACAGAATTCCAGGGTGCGATGCTCCTCTGCCAGCTAAGGCGCTATACAAAAATGGTAAAAGAAAAACACGCGGCCGGGGCCTATCTTGCCGGGCGGCTTTCCGAGATAGGCGGCGTAAAACCTTTAAAACAGGATAAAAGAATTACCCGGAGAGGTTATTATTATTTTGTTATGAGGTATGATGCCAGGTATTTTAATAACATGCCCCGGGCGGATTTCCTTGCCGCTATGGCGAAAGAGGGCATTGTAATGGGACGGGGCTACGGAAAACCCATATATAAAGAACCTTTATTTCAGGAGGGTAACTTTGGGAATAATTCCTGCCCGGTTAAATGCGGTAACTATGGCAAGGTTATGGACTACAAAAAGGTCAGTTGTCCCAACGCGGAACGCGCTTGTGCCGGGGAGCAGCTTACTCTTCATCACGTGCATTTGGGGAAAGGAAAAAAGTATATTGACTCTATCGCGGACGCGATAATAAGAGTAAAGGCAGAAAGTTGGAAAAGCTGAGTTTTATTGAATTGTGAGAGCCCTGTACCATATCGGTGCAGGGCTTTTTTTTACCGGGTTTGGCATATTCTAAGGTTGCAATATTATCCTTAAATGCTATAATATATACACTTTTGCCGGCTTTTTTTGTCATTTAAAAGGAAGATATGTTTAAGAAAATAGCGTTTGTTTGTCTTATTCTTCCGCTTTTTGAATATTGTTTTGCCGGGCCCGTTCAAATAGGCATAAATAAAGATTTTACCATTGATGGAAAGCAGTTTTTTCCGGTTTTTTCTTTGAACCAGGCTCCGGAGTACATCAGTTATCAGGCCTCCTTTGGCATAAATACTTTTGTTGCCGGCAAAGAACCAAAAAAAGGCGTGACGGTTGACAAATATATAGCCGCCGTGAAAGCCGCCAGGAGTTTCGCGGTAATTGGCTATGAATGGCTTAAAGAGAGCAAGAAGCTTGAGCTGCTAAAAACAGAGCCGGCTATTATTGCCTGCCTGATAGCGGATGAACCTGATGCCGGTGAGTCCCGGTTGAGCGCGGAAGAACTGGAGAAAAGGTGTAAAGAAGTAAAATCCATAAATCCCGTGATCTTAAACTGGATAAATCTTTCTTCGGGTTTTTTTGGCGGGGAAGCTCCGGGAAAAAATAGTACCGTCTATTATAAAAAAGTATGCGGCCTGCCGGAGATCTTGAGTTTCAGCTTGTATCCCATAAGTATGTGGGGTAAAAACACTGAACGGGTCGGTGCCGGCGTGAAAAAGTTAAGAGAACTGTCGGAGGATAGAGTTCCTGTTATGGCATGTTTTGAATGCGGTTTGCTCCCTTCAATAAATAAAGAAGGACACGAACCTGCCACTGAAGATATCAACGTGGAATTATGGAGCGGCCTTATAAACGGGGCCAGGGGGCTAGGTTATTTTATGGAACTGAAGAGCGGTTTGGCGAAGAAAAATGCGAAATTGAATAGCTCAGTTGAAAGCCTTTTAAACCGCCAGCATAGCTTAATACAGGAAATAGCCCCGGTACTGGTTTCCAAAGATGTTTTCAAAGGCAGATTTGAAATTCAAAGCGGGGGGCTGGATGAGGAAAACCTGCTTGTGAAAGAAACTGCTGAAAATATTTACGCTTTTTTTCTTAATCCGACTAAAAACAGTAAGAAAGTCAAAGTTGGCATAAAGTTCACCGCCAAATCTTCGATTTTTAATCTCTACGGGATCAACCGGACGCTTGTGCTGGACAAGGATAACATTTTTGCGGACGTAATTGAACCGGGGAGCGTTCATATATATGAGCTATCCAAATAGGCCGTTTGTAGTCTGAGAAAAGACCTTTAAAGGAGGGTTTGGTCATGCCGATTATACCTATAGTGGGGAGAAAAAAGACTTCGATGAGGGTGTTGATCGTGGCAATGTATATCTTGCTGACGGGGGGCGCTCTTCTGATGGTCTATCCCTTCCTTTTAATGCTTGGAATGTCCGTTACTTCGGAAGTTGACAGGAACGAGCTGAGAATAGTCCCCAGATACCTGTATAATAACGAGGCCCTCTACGTTAAATACCTTGACCGGAAGTACGGCGGTGACGCTAAAAGATATAATGAACAGGTGTACACGAATTTATATCAGTTAAGAGAAGCAAAAGCTCCCCGGGTTGATCTCAAATCCAAGGAAACTTTACGGCAGGTCAGGGATTATGAGGAATTTAAGAAAGGCCTTCCTGATTCCTATAAGGTTACCGGCTTTACGGAACTCCGGACCACGGGCCGGCCTACCATCGGTGAAGCTCAGAAAGCTTATCAAGATATGCTCAGGAAGAGATTCAATAATAATGTGGACAAATTCAACGCGGCCTATGCTGAAACTATAGATAATTTCCAGCTTATAACAGTGCCCAGAGAGCAGTTATGGCTTAGAAATTTCCAGAATGAAGATTCGGTCAAGACAAAAGAATGGCTTGAATTCAGGTCAAAACTTCCGGATCGTTTTATCTATGCTGTCAGCGGCACCTGTATGTGGTGGAGATACCTGTCTACAAAAGGCGATTATAACGGTGATATCAAAAAATTTAATGATAAATTTAAGACGGCCTACAAAGATTTTAATGAGGTGAAGTTTGCGAAAACTGTCCCGCAAGAAAGTTTCAAAACTGAATGGGAACAATTTGTAAGGACTTATCTGCCTCTCCAGTATCTCAGGTTTACCAAAGAGGCGAACAAGGAGTTTGCGCGGTTTGTCACAAATAAATACAAAACGATAGCTGCTTATAATAAACTTAACGGAACCGGGTATACTTCTTTTTCGCTTATTCCTATTCCTAACGCGGTTAACACGGTTACCCCGGTTGCTTTCGGGGATCTGAGCACTTTTGTTAAGTCCGTGGTATCTTTAAAAAATATTTATACCGAAACCACGGAAAACCTGTACGAAAATTATCTTTCGGAAAAATACAAAAATATAGAGGCCTTAAACCGCGTCTATAATTCAAATTATGCAGGCTTTACCGGCCTGGTCCCGCCCTACGCGGTCACGGACTGGTTTGAATTATTAAGAGAAGAAGGAAAGATCCGGAGGCAGTATTTTACCCGGAACTACTCTGAAGTTACAGATTATGTGGTCCTGCACGGGCCCGCGGTTTTTAACACCATTTTTTATTGCACCATAATGGTTCTTACGGTGCTTACCGTTAATCCGCTCTGCGCCTATGTGCTTTCAAGATTTAATTTTTCCTATTCTTATAAGATCCTGCTGTTTTTTCTCGCGACCATGGCCTTCCCGAGCGAGGTTTCGATGATCCCGAATTTTATTCTGCTCAAAAAACTGGGTTTCTTGAATACTTTTTGGGCCCTTATCTTACCGGGGCTTGCGAGCGGATTTTCGATATTTATATTAAAGGGATTTTTCGACAGCCTGCCTAAAGAGTTGTTTGAAGCGGCCAAAATAGACGGAGTTTCTGAAATGGGAACTTTCTGGAAGATAGTACTGCCGTTGACAAAACCCGTTATGGCCTATTTGGCTCTGGGGGCTTATACCGCCGCCTATGGGGCATTTATTTTTGCCTTAATAGTCTGTCAGGACCCCAGAATGTGGACCATTATGGTCTGGTTGTATGACATGCAAAACTGGGCGCCGCAATATTTGATAATGACCGCGCTGGTCATGGCCGCTCTGCCGACACTGATCGTATTTGTTCTATTCCAGAACGTAATTATAAAAGGTATCATACTGCCGGTCGAGCAATAGCCGGCGGGGTCTTGAAATGATCCGCGAGTTTAAGCGGCAGTTAGGAGCGTAACTGTTGTTTGTGTCCAAAAAGGAGACATAAGATGAGAAGAATAGTAACAATATTTTGTCTGGCGGTTTTGATCCTTACCTGCCCGGGAACTTTTTTACACGCGGAAAAAGAAGCTCCTGTTGAAATTGTATTGATGAACGTCCCGAGAAAAGACGCCAGGTCCCTTACTGAGAGGATCGGCAGGGAAGTTTTTGAAAATTTCCTTAAGAAATATCCTTATATTAAAGTACGGGAACTCTCAGGGGTAAAACTTGAAAATCAGCTGAGGATGGATTCGGTGGTCATGTCTTTCGCGGGAGGCACAGCGCCGGATGTCGTGATCATTCCTTTCCGTAATGTCACCACTTTTATAGAACAGGGCTTTGTTTATCCCCTGGATGAATACTTCGAGGAATGGAATAAAACTACTGATGTCTACAGCCGGTGCGTCCCCCAGGTCTGGCCGGTGGTAAAACAAAAGGGGCATATCTGGGGCATGCCTTCTGATATGGGTGTGGCCGCTCTAATCTACAGGAAGGACCTTTTTAAAAAGGCCGGGCTGGATCCTAACAGGCCTCCAAAAACCTGGGATGAGTTCTATGACTATGCTGTGAAGTTGACCGATAAAGAACAAGGTGTTCAAGGGTTCGGCTTTTTCGGTCAGGGCGGGGATATTTCCTGGCACTGGACTAATATTCTCTGGCAGGCCGGCGGGGATGTTGTTAAGGAGGATGAAAACGGTAATTGGAAAGCTGTATTTAACAGCAAGGAAGCTGTTGAGGCCCTGAAGTTCGCGCACAAACTTTTAAGAGGCAAGTTCGTAAAAAATGGCAAAGAATACCAGGGGGTCGCAAAGATCGTGTTATGGACCTTATGGGATGAGTTTGAAGCAGGTAAACTTGGAATGGTCTTCAGCGCCTCCAGGCCCGGAGACATAACGATAGTGCCTACGGATCTGGATCCTAATGTTACCGGAATAGCGCCCATGCCCAAAGGCCCTACCGGCATAGGTGGCTGCGAATTAAATGCCGGCCCCTATTGCATAAGCGCCACTACTAAAGACAAAAGAGTCAGGGATGCCGCCTGGAAATATATACAGTACATGGTCGGGGACGAAGCTAAAAAGACGAATGTAACCCGGCTAATTCAGGCCGGCTACGCAAAATATATTAATCCGGACTACCTGACCAAATTCGGCTTTGATGAATATGTTAATGAAGTTCCCAAGGAATGGATCTCCATGTATAAGGAGATGCTTACCTACGCGCATCCTGAACCTTACGGCCGGAACTGCCAGAATATTTACAAGTTCATGTCGCCGCCGTTGACCACTATCAATCTATATGATAACGTAGATTATCAGAAGGAGCTGGATAAAGCTGTTGCCAAAACAAATGAGATGCTCATAGGCAGTGTTCCGGAAGATGTTATGCAGCACCGGAGAAAGGTCGTGGCCGTTGTCCTGGTAATTCTTTCTGCCGTTATAGGGTTCTTCTTTATCAGGTATATCAGAGGGACCATGTCTACTTTGAAAAAAGAGGCGACCCATACTACTATAACTATGAAACCGGGAGACCGGAGCAGGGTATTTTTAGGCTGGGTGCTGATGGCGCCCGCGGTGTTGACCATGCTGGTCTGGAGTTATATGCCCATAGTTTCGGGCCTGATGATGGCCTTCCAGGATTACAGGATAATCGGCGTGAGCAAATGGATAGGCATTGATAATTTCGTGTCCGTCCTGTACAATGACACTTTTTGGATAGCCCTTAAAAATACCTTTGTCTACGCCGGCCTGTCCCTGCTTCTGGGGTATGTCTCTCCGATAATACTGGCCCTGTTCCTAAATGAAATACCCAAGGGCACCGTTGTTTACCGGGTATGTTTTTATCTGCCTGCCGTGACCAGCGCGCTGGTGGTTCTCCTCCTCTGGAAGAGATTTTATGATACCGCGCCGGATGGTTTATTTAATCAGGTGCTGGCCTTCTTTCACATCCCGCCCCAGCTCTGGCTGCAGGATCCCAGAATGGCGATGCTCTGCGTCATAGTTGTGGGAGTCTGGGCGGCGGTCGGTGCGGGAAGCATATTTTATCTCGCGGCCCTGAAAATGATCCCCGAGGAATTGTACGAAGCCGCGGACCTGGAC
>CAITEH010000057.1 GCA_903891415.1 Candidatus Firestoneibacteriota bacterium | reverse complement strand
TATACCCAGGCTCTTGTGAAAATCAAGGTTTGTGACGGACTGTCCCGTGGCTTCCAGAGGAAAGAACGGCTTGCCGTTAACGATAAATTCCATGTTTTTTCCAATCCTGACATCTGCCGAAAAAACGATACTGCTCAGGAGTAAAAGAAGAATCGCGGGCCTTATCAGCTTAGGCATCTGTTTTCTCCTCATAAATTGTTTATGACATAAATGTGGGGCTCGAACTCCTTGAAAGCGTCGGTGAACTTTCCGTCCTTCATAGCGAGCTTACGGCCGCTTCTCCGTAGACCTCTCCCCTGCCAGCCACTTTCATATCCGCTTCATATTTATTAAATTTTCCAGTCAACCTATACCAGTTTATAGCATTATTTAAGGTTTATGCGCAAGTCCATTAGACTGACCAATTGGATAAGGCTGCAAAGTTTTGGGGCAGGGTTAAATGGACCACTTATTTAGCTAAAATTATGGTTCACAACAGTTCTTATCCTTTTTAAAAATGATGTTATAAAGTGTTGATGCAAAGCACCATTGAGTCACTGCGGCAATAAATGCCAGAGTTATTATTACTACAGCCGGAATATATGCAAGATAATTATTGTGAAAATAAAAACCACTGGCACTGAGAACGTACAACAAAGAACCTATTGCACATCCAAATCTTCTGGCAGGCCCATGTTTAGGAATTTTCAAAGAAGAAAAAAGTAACCCAAAAGAATATCTATATAAGTAATCGTAAAAACTCCTGGAAGTTAAAGCTCCGATAGTGGTCAGCAAGCCCAGTATCAAGAGATAGGCCGGGGATCTCAGCAATACACCTGCCGCCCCCAGCAAACTGCATGTTAAAGGAGTCCACCGTATGACTATATCTATATTCTTATAATTCCTTATATCTGAATCTGAATAACCCTGCATAAGGATTAACTTTTTAGTTATATCCTTCACTTTTCAGCTCCTTACTTTTTTGGTTACTTGTTTATTTTACAAAACTCTGCTTCATATTCACAATTTTTCAGCGATGGCGCACTCTCTTGAGAGTGAATTAACTTTTTTAACCCGCGCCGGCTACTTTTCATATTCCCTTATACCTATAAAAGTTTCCTTTTTCAACCATACCAGTTTATAGCATTATTTAAGGTTTAAGCGCAAGTCCATTAACCGTTTGTGCGTGGTTAAGACTGCAATGTTTTGGGGCAGGCCTGAACTGTTTCTGTCATGGCTTTAAATTGTTCAAAACATTTATCTCCCTCTCCGTTACTATAGGGGGTTGCAGTCGGAGCAACCATCAATCCCTGCCGGTCATCAAAACCCTGTTTTATAAGCAAAAGGGTCTGAGTGCGTATCTCGTCAGGAGTTTTTTCGTAAAAGTCGGCAAGCTGGATGTTCCCGTGCATGCATATCTTTCCTCTTATAATTTCTTTGGCTTCAGCAACCGTCATGGTATCCGTAGGTGCTCCTTCAATTGGATGTATCACATCGGCGCCCATTTCAACAAAATAATGCAGAACAGTTTTAAGCGCTCCATGACAATGGATATGTATGCGCCCTCCACCTTCGTGGATAAGATCGATGATGGGCTTGTCGTATTTGTAGTTAAAGTCATAGAAATCTTTGGGCCCGTGGAGCGGCGGTACCACCAGTTCTTCACCTCCCATTGAAAAGAAAGGGCCAAGCTTTTGTTCGTGGACAAATTTGAGGCGGTTCAGAATTATTGTCATTCTGCGCTCGCATAAAGCATGAATCATATCCCTATTGGTAACCGAGAACATGGCGAACAATTCCGAACCCATAAGTCCGGACGTAAATCCTGCAGGGTTCTCACCTATACGGACATCCACTATGCCGCGGTTACCCATCGCCTTTTTATTGATATAATAAGGTGTAATATCCCCGCCGGGTTTTGGTATGGGCAAAGAAAGATATTTTTTCGCGTCCTCAATGCTTTTAATAAAATAGGTCTCAGGCAAAGCCGGCTGGCCGATCAGATTAACCACTCCTGTGGCGGTCAAATTCCCCATCGGGGTATGAAGAGTATCTATTATCCTTTCATGGCCTTCCGGTGTTTTTTCAGTTACGGTGTCAACTATATATTGTGTCTCAAGGTTATTCGAATTAATGCCCCGACGCGACAAATCCCAGTTGTTTTCAATGTAGTTAGTAAGTTTGTCATAGGAGGAGTCCTTTGGCATAAGCTCCAGGCTTAGCATGGTAACAGCCGGCCTATCCATCTCTTCATGAAAAAAAGCTCTTCTCAAACGTTCGTAGGATGTGATCATTTTTCCCTCAGGGTATTTATATCTCGCCCTTGCCAACTACTTTTAATATCTGCCTATTTGTAAATGTTTCCAGTTCAACTATACCAGTTTATATCATTATTTAAAGTTTAAAAGCAAGTTCATTAGGAATGACTACTTGGATGAGGTAAAGTATTCGAACCAGATTATTCTTTATAAAAGGGATACACTAATAGCAGGCATTTTTCATCTCTGTTAACCTTTGTTCACGCACGGGCACGGATGCGGGACAGGTTTTGGGACAGATAACTTGCAGCCTCTTAAAATACCTGCACAGCGTGAACACCTGCACAAAATAGCGGTTTTTTTGTGAGGTAAAACATTTGTTTAAGTTTCAATTAGAAAATTGGTACAATATGTTTTGGCAGGTCAACAAGGCTCTTAACTATGATTACCGGAGGCACAATAGTTATGGAAAACAAGTTATCAAAAGGCCTAAGCGTAAATGCAGAATTAATATATCCGGACGGGCGTCCGTCAGCTAAATACAGAATGGAAGCAAAAGATCAAGGAATCATCATTAAGCATGGCGGCGGCCCAAATGATTGTGACACTTATGGCATGCGGCAGACCATGATAAATAAAGAAAATAATGTCTATCATCTGTTTTATGACGC
>CAITEH010000056.1 GCA_903891415.1 Candidatus Firestoneibacteriota bacterium | reverse complement strand
GTTTTATCTCTTCTGCCCTCGCCTCGTTCGACTTTTTGATCAGACCTTCCACGCTGCCAAAGACAGCGCCAAGTTTAGCCTTGTTAAAATAACTTTTCAGGGATCCATAAAAATCCTTGTGAAGTTTGTAATCTTCCAGCCCCAGTTTCCTTTCTGCCCGGGTGTAACGGCTCATCACTTTCTTATAATCCGGGGCTATCTCGGGGGCCCCGAACTCGTGCGTAAACAGGATCTTTCCTTTTTTCCCCAGGTTACGGTAACTAACGAGGCTGGCATCTTCAAGGGGAAGCGGGACATAGGCGACCGGATTTAACATTTCTACCTGCTTGTGGGAATAAGGCAGCATTATCATATCATGCGGATGTTTTTTATCCGGGAATTCTCCTGCGTTATCTATCAATAATCTTGAAGGATCAAACTGCCTGCCGTAATGCGCCAGTTCGGCTTTCATCGCCAATTTCTCCGGAATAGTATAACCTCTGAAATTGACGATCTCGTTGAGCATGCACCACATAATTATACTCGGGTGGTTCCTGTCGCGCAGCAGCATTTCCCTTGCCTCATTTTTAAGCCTGCTGACGCAGTGTTCGGATTTGCCTATCCAGCCGCTTGGCGGTTCTTCCGACAACAAAATACCGATCTCGTCTGCAAGTTCCAGGGATATTACCGGCGCGGTCTTTATATGCATCCTTAAGTAGTTGAACCCAAAATCTTTGCACATCCGGAGCTCTTTTTCCGCGAATTCCCTGGAATACGGATAACTGAGAGTCCTGGGATATACACCCTGCTGAAGGAATCCTTTTAAGATTATTTTTTTACCGTTGAGCAGGAAATTTCCATTTTTGATAATAAATTCCCGCATACCGAAATTAACCGCATATGCATCAAGGAGTTCACACTCCTTGAATAGCTTGACCCCGGCCGTATACAAAAACGGGGTAATATCCGACCAGAGCTTCATATCTTTAATATCAACAAACGCGGTTATTTTGTTCTCCCCCGTTTTCAGCCTTATATTAATGTTCTTTTCCGCAGCAACTTCACCCGGGTTTTTTTTCGCGGTTACCCGGCAAGCTATCCTGTAGTTACCGGCTTTTCCTTTATTGTTAACGGTTATATTCAAGCGAGCCAGTTTTTTCCGGATGAACGGTTCTACAAAGCAGTCGCTTATGTAGGTTTTCTCCGTAATGCTCAACTTTACATCCTGCCAGATGCCTCCGAAGTTAAAATACCAGCCGGCTTTGCCCGTGGGAAGATCACCCTGATTTAAGGGTGCCCCGGCCCGGAAACCTTCAATGTCGTAGTTTATGGGGGGATTGATGACTCTTACAATAACGTTATTATCTCCCTTTTTTACCAGGCGCGTTATATCAAAAATAAACGGAGTATAGCCGCCTTCATGGCTTCCGGCTAACCTTCCGTTTATATAAACATCGGCATAATAGTGTGCCGCACCTATTTCCAGCCGGATAACCTTTTTCAACCAGCCTGCTTCTATGTTAACAGCTTTCCTGTACCAGCCCACTCCGTCATAACCGGGCTTTAACTGTTCCCAGACTCCGGGAACCCTGATTTTTTTAGTCTGCTTTGGGAAATTCTTGAACCAGCTTCTTTTCTTTCCAATGTTACCCGGATCAAAAGCCAGGTCCCACTCGCCGTTTAACATTATATTTTCCCTTATATCCAGCATGTCCTTGCTCTCCTTTTATGGGGGATTACGCGCTTTCGTTCCCGGCTTTGGCTGCTCTACGCCCTGCCCCCTATTTTAGAATTAATTGCCGAAAAATTCAACTTAAAAGCCTCCGCCTGCCCGTTATCAATAAGCGCTGAAAATATTACGCCTCAAAAAAAAACGGCAGCACCTTTTAAGTACCGCCGTTCCTTGCCGTCCTGTAACTTAAGCCGTTTTCAGAATTGCTTTAAGATCTTCCTCCGCGGTTTTTATCGGTTTAATATCAAAGTTCTTAACAAGAAAATCCAGAATATTTGGAGTAATGAACGCGGGCAAAGAAGGGCCCAGCCGGATCCCTTTTACACCTAATGAAAGCAGGGAGAGTAAGATCACGACTGCTTTCTGTTCATACCAGGAAAGCACAAAAGACAGCGGCAACGAGTTTACGTCGGTCTTGAAAGCTTCCGCTAAAGCAAGAGCAATTTTGACCGCCGAGTAGGCGTCATTACACTGGCCCACATCAAGCAGGCGCGGTATTCCGTTAATATTCCCCAGGTCCAGGTGGTTAAACCTGAACTTTCCGCAGGCAAGCGTAAGAATCACAGTGTCTTTAGGTGTTTTTTCCACAAACTCCGAATAATAATTTCTTCCGGGTTTGGCTCCGTCACAACCGCCCACAAGAAAAAAGTGTTTTATCTCGCCTTTCTTTACCGCCTCAATAACTTTGCCGGCAACAGCAAGCACCGCATTCCTTGCAAACCCGGTAGTCAGCGTCTTGCCCGGGGTTTCTTTAAAGCCGTTAAGTTCTTTTGCTTTTTTTACCAGCGCGCCGAAATCACTGCGCTGCAAATGTGTTACACCCGGAAAAGCCACGAGCCCCGTGGTATAGACCCGGTCAAGGTAGCTGGTGCGGGGTTTTTGAATACAATTGGTCGTAAAAAGTATGACCGCAGGTATATTATCAAATTCCTTTTGCTGGTTCTGCCAAGCCGTACCATAATGGCCGGCAAGAGATCTATATTTCTTCAGTCCCGGATAGCCGTGCGCCGGCAGCATTTCGCCGTGAGTATAAACATTTACTCCCGCTTTTTCAGTAATTTTTAAGAGTTCTTCCAGATCAACAAGGTCATGGCCGGAGATAATTATTGCCGGGCCTTCTTTTTGGCCGGTGGAAACAACCGTCGGCACCGGATGTCCGAACTTTTCAGTATGCCCGGCATCCAGCATTTCCATCACCAGAATATTTACCCGCCCGCATTCCATATTCAGCGTTACCAGTTCTTCCAATTTTATATCTTTTTTTGTTAAGGCAGCCAGGGCTTTATGAAAAAAAGCATAAACTGTCTCGTCTTCTTTTCCTAGAATACGCGCGTGGTCGGCATACGCCGCCATCCCTTTCAATCCGTAGGTCAATAATTGCGCCACGGACCTGAGATCCTCGTTCATTTCGCCGCTCTTAACCCCCCGCTCTTTGCTGTCCTCAATTAATTTTCCGAGAGTTTCCGGCGGAATATATTTTGCTTCTTCCGGAAGTTCATTTTCCTTAATAGCAGTTTTAACGGAAGACCGGTAAATCTCCAGAGTTTTTTTTCTGACTGCCTCGCCGTCACGGATCATTTTTTCCAGCCGCTCCGGATCAAAATTGACATTGGTCACGGTTGTAAAGAGCGCTTCTAACGTGAACCGGTTGACCGGGGCAGTAACTGCCGCTCCGTTCTTTCTTGTTTCATTTGCCAGATAACCAATTCCTTTGGCTTGATAGATCAAGATATCCTGCAAACCCGCAACCTCGGGCTGCTTGCCGCAAACCCCTCCGTTGGAACAACCCTTACCGCCTGCCGTCTGCTCGCACTGGTAACAAAACATATTATGCCTCCTTTGGGACCCTCGTCCTTTTATTTCTAAGTAAATGATACCACGAGAGTATCATATTAACCATGACAAAAATCATATAATAATACTTTTTCCAGTTTATCTGTTTACCGGAATACCGGAAAGATTATAATGCCCGTTTTCCAGGGCTCTTTTCAAAATAGCATCGCTTTCCGACACGGGTTCATTAAGAAGTTCAAGCCCCTGCCCATTTTTCATCCAGCTGCTTATTCCTTTTTCAAGGTTTGTTTTGCAGGCACTTATCTCTCCAATATTCATGCCATAAGAAACGATCCAAAAAACCGCCGCGGCTGTCAAAATAACCCTGAATAACCCGGCTTTTTTCCTCTCTGCAGCCTGTTCAAGAACGCTTATATATAGAAGCGCGAGCATAAGCACTGAAATTATCCGGTATCTGCTGGTCATTGCCTGTAAAATACCAGCCCCTCCCCGGGTCAGCGCGGTAGCCAGGGCCGTTATTAACAAAATTACGATGAAATAAAACACCGCGGGGTTTTTTTCGTAATATTTTCTTTTGACAAGAAATATTATCCAGGCAAGCATGGCGCTTCCAAAAAAAGCGGCCAACCCCGTAAAATAATTCGCAAAACCCCTGCCAAAAATATCCAGAAGCAGCCTGAAGTTAACGAGAAATGCCGATCCCAGCAAGGTCAGAAAAAATAGCGCGCTGTTAAAAATACCGGTCAGTGAATAGTAGGCCCCGGCATGCGCGGGCAGGGTATAAGAATAAAAATATAGCAGGAGCAGCAGGCCCGAAAACGCCAGCCAGAAAGTACCTTCCAGTTTTCTGCCTGTCATAAAATACAACAGCGCTCCCACCGGCAGTAAAAAAAGGCCGTTGGCCGCAGAAAAAACGGCTAAGACAGCAAAGGGCAGGGCTCGAAAAACATCCGAACTTCTTTTCTGTTCAAGAAAATAGAGACAGAGCGCGGTAAAAACAAGCACTCCGGCATTTTGAAGCGCGCTTGTCGCCCAAAAGATGGCTCCTGTGTACTGGGGCTGCAAAATTATCAATAACACGGGGAAAAAATATTTTATTTTCTCTTTTTTTTCTTTAAAAATAAGAAAGAGGCTGGCGACAAGAATAATTATCAGGACCCCGCCCAGCAGCAAAAGCAGCCGGAAATCTATACCGCCGGATAATTTGTCCGCGGCTACCGTAAGCAGCCGGTTAAAAACCAGCCTGTGTTCGTTATGCTGGGCAAATAATAATGCTATTTTTTCAAACACGGCGGCATGGGAATAATTGTCCAAAAAAGAAAGGATCGTGTAAAAATCATCCGCAAGAGGCACATTCGTTGAATATCTTATTATGAGCCCGAGGAATGCAAGTACCGGCAAGATAAAGAGGACAGGAAAGATTATTTTTTCAAGCAGGTATTTTTTTGTCTTGTTTTCCCTTTTTTTCATTTTATTTACCCGCGGCGGCTCAAGAGATCCATAAAGGAATAATATCCGTCAACTGCCATTTGCTGTCTGATTTTTTTAAATGATAAAGATTCCCTTCAGCGCAAAGGTAGTCATGCATTCCCGCAATATAAACAAGCGCTTCGGTACGGTCCGTATTGAATCCTGGACGGGAAACTACGGTTTGCCCGTCACTTTCCGGGTACTTTTTATAAAAAGCTTCCCAGCCCGGCCCTGAGGTTCCGGCTCCGTCAAACGCTTTTTCGAGTTCTTCGGAACTTTGAAGCATTATTTTTCTTTCGGTTTGCAGCCCGCCGGTTTCAAGCGGCCAGCTTTTCATATTTTTTGAAACAAAATCCAGCAGGAGCCCGGAATTAAGGTTTTTAAGCTCTTCCTCCTGCTTCTTGAAAAAATCAACATTTCCGGCAACAAAGTCATTTTCCGTTTCATTCTGGACCACCAAATACTCCGTTTCCCCCTCGCTTATAAAATCCAGAAGAAATCCAACTATCTCATACTCTTCTTTTGTCATACCGTTTTCCATTCTATTTTTCTCCGTCAAATAATTTAGCAGCTTTTTTATGCCGGGCTTTCCTTGCTTTTACCGCCGCAGTGATCCTTTTTTTTGCAGTTGCACTTCTAAGTTCACGAACCGCGCCGCAACCCACCCACCGGGCAGACTTATCAGCTGATCTTTTAAGAGTTTCCGCGACCTTAAGGGCCGAGTTATTGAGTTTTAAACTCCTTTTTCCTATATTTCGAAGCGCCCAGCTGACCGCTTTCTTAACAAAATTTCTTTCATCCGCGGCGCCTTTTTCTATGAAAGGGTAGAATTTCTCAAATTCTTCATCCGGGGTAATCCTGTCATGTACTGCCAGTCCCGCCATAAGCGTAAAGCCCGCCCGTTTTTCGTACTCCGGTTTTCTTTTTGACCATTCCACCGCTTTTTTCCAGGCAAATTCAGTTTGGTCAAATAGGATCGTCGTCACCTGGTCGGTAACATCCCAGGAGTCAAAACACTTGCACCACTCTTCCATCTGGGCTTCGGTAACTTCTGCCGGGTCATCTATCAATCCCGCTATTATCCTGGCCTCATGGATACCGGTCCTATAAAGCGCAAGCGCCATTTGATGGTCCGTCCCTATCTTTTTTCCCAGTTCGCGCATCTGTGGCATTGAAAGCCCGTAACAATTCTTCGTGACAATACCATACCCGGCCATACCGGCAAGGTTGCCTTCATTACGGTTTTTCTTCAAATATGCGATTACTTCTTTAAGTTCCATTTTTTTTAATGATTGATGAACGATAAGGTCTTAACCCGGCCCGCACCCACATGGAAGTAGGGCAAAGTGCCGAAAGATTTTTGCGGCTTTTCTTCGAGTTCAGGGATACAGCAGATCTTTCCGGAAAGATAATCCTTTAGGCGTTCCTCCATGACCTCGCACCTGCCTATCCCGGCGGCATACCGGTTGTCAATTACCTCGAGGCCGAAAGGTTTTCTTTCGATAAGCCAGACTTTTCTGTGGGCTTTCCACAAAACCTCGGTCTTTTTGGCTATCAGTTTAACATCCTTGATAATACTCCTTAGTTTTGCCTTGTTACCAGACTGATAGGCGGAGTAGGCAATGTTTTTAATATCTGGCTTTATTCTCAAGAGGTCCAGCAGGGCATAGGCATAATCGAACAGTATCTTATTGTCCTTATTGACCTTGCCGGCATTCTTTTTGATCTTTTTGAATATTTCCTCAAAGTAAGGCGCCCAGCGCTTGCCCGCGGGTAAATGCGAAGCATAGATGCCAAGCAATGGATCATCGTAGAGGAACCCTTTGGATACATTCGAACTCTTCGCGTCGGGCTCGTCTATTTTTGCCGGATTAATAAACGTATCCCAGTCGTCTTTTGCCACGGCTTTTACGAATTTTTTGACCATATTCATATCTTTTTTCTCTTCATAGCAAAGCTCACCGTAAAGCGCAAGCGCCGGCCAGTTCGCGTCAAACGGGCATTCACAGCCGTCATCCCCCCACATTGTTATCATAGAACGTTTTACTTGCATTTCCTTTGCTTTTTCTATGAATAAGGTCATCGTTCTTTCGGCAAGCCAATACCTTCCCCAGAGGCAGGACCAGTTCCAGATGCCTGCAGATATCAAAGGCTCAAACCCAAGTTTTCTGTACCTTTTTATCGTTTCCTCATACGGCTTCACAGCCTGCGCGTAATAGTTCCAGTAGTCCATTATGATATTTCTCGGAAGAAGTTTAAAATGTTCCTTGTTCATCTTACCGGTCCCGTGCATATTTATAATGATATCTCCCCACATGATAGGCTTAAGCCCGTGTTTTTTGCAAATATTGTTCACCTTCGCCATGTGTTTTACATACATCATCCGGGGGTCCATCTTCTTGTTGATCTTAAAGGTCTTGCCTTTACCGAGACCCCAGGTCTCATCCATCCCGATATGGATAAGTTTGGATTCGTAGGGTTCCGAACCGTTCTTGATAAGCTTTTCGATAAGTTTGTAGGTTTCTTTCTTTTCTACATTAAATATCCTGTTATCATCCGCTATGTCAGCATACTTGGGAAATTTTAGTATCTGTTCGACGTGGCCTAAAGTCTGGAGGCAGGGGAACATCACGATGCCGAATTTTCCGGCAAATTTAACGAGCCGCCTTATCTCGGCTTTTGAATATTTCCCTCGCTGATAACCGATGAGAGGTTCGCCTGTAACTTCAAAAGTATCTTCGGTATAAAGCGTAAGGAAATTAATGCCGAGTAAGGCCAGTTTAATAATGATGGTCTCGAGATAGCTTTCCTTTATGACCCCGTTCCTGGAAACATCTATCATGAGGCCCCTGAAGGTCAAAGGCGGTTTTTTCTTTATCTCCATCTCTTTTACGCCGCCAAGGGCCATAATGGTCCCGAGAGCCCGGAACATATCTGAGACCGTCTGGAAGTTGACCGCTATCCCGTCCCCGCGCGAAGCAACAGAAAAACCTTCCTCAAAGGAAGGATTTAACCTGACCACTCTTCCTGTTTTGAAACTAAAGGCCTCCGGGTAGAGTTTTACAAGTTCTCCGAAGGCCTCGCTTTGCGGTAATAAAAGTTTGGCGTTCATTGCAGCTCCCTTTTGTGGATATTTTTGTGGTTAACTCGATAAGTATACTCTTCCGATAGCTGAAAATCCAGCATTCTAACATATTGACTTACAAAGCTAATATAGTATACTAGTTGGGTTCTGCGTAATTTAATCCATCTTTTAAGGCAGGTGTCACATGAAACTTGGTTATCAAAACGAAGATCTTTCCGGCTGGAAAGGCAAATGGATATTCATTGGTTATCGGTCCTCCTTGCGGAACACGTACCGCAGATACAGAAAAACATTCAGCCTTCAAAAAAAAGAGCTAAAGTCGGCAACTATAAGGATAACCGCCGAGACCAGATATCTGCTCTGGGTCAACGGGCAATATGTGACCCGCGGGCCGGCAAAATGTTATCCCTGGTATCAGGCTTATGACACACTGGATATTTCGGCGTATTTAAAACCCGGAAAAAATTCCATTGCCGTTTTGGTACATGTTATCGGTAAAACAACCTATTCCAGTATTTGGCGCGATAAAGCCGGCCTCCTGGTCGACGGAGAAATTAAATTTAAAGACGGCAGCGGCTTAAGAGTCGATACAGACCCCTCCTGGAAGATAATAGTTGATCCTGCCAGAAGTTCCGAAGGGCAGCAGCTGATGCTCCCGCTTTCTTTCCAGGAAATATTTGACAGCAGAAAGGACCTGCCCGGGTGGACCCTGCCGGATTTTGACGACAGCACATGGAAAAAACCTGATATTTTCGGTAAAATTCCCATCGGTACCGTGCCTGCAGGGACTTTTCCCTGGTCAAATATGATAAACCGGGAAATACCGTTGCTTGAAGAAAAAATCACACATTTTACGGGCACAACCTGTTTTTTTAGAGGAACGAACGATAAAAACTGGCAGGATAATTCTAAACTGATGAACCATCTTGAAAAAGAAAAACGCATAAAGGCCGACGCGTCAAATATCCGGGTGGAGATGAACGGGCAAATATTAAGCTCAATACTGGTTAAGCCAGCGGGCAAAAACAATTTTTCCGCCGTTGTCCTGGACCTGGGCAAAACTTCTGTCGGTTGTCCCAGGCTTAAAATAAAAGCGGCAACAGGCGGCGAGGTCATAGACTTTTACTACGCGACCAGGCATCCTGACGACGAGTTGTTTATGACGGTAACCCAGCCAAATGATGCCAAGAACAAAAAGAAGCAGAAAGTTAAAAAAGCACCGGAAACGGAAACCGGCCACGATGGATTGGCAGACAGGTATATATGTAAAGCCGGCGAGCAGGATTTTGAAACTTTTCTTTTCAAAGGCTACAGATACCTTATGCTTGTGTTCCGGAATGTTGTAAAACCGCTAAAAATAGCCGAAATAAATAATAACTTTGTTGCCTATCCCGTAATTCATAAGGGCAGTTTTGAATGCTCTGACGAAACATTCAACAAGATCTGGAAACTCTGTGAGAACGGGCTCAGGATCTGCATGCTGGACTCCTATATTGACTGCCCTGACCGGGAACAGGCGCAATGGATGTTCGACGGACTCATTGAAGGCGAGACAAATTTCTTTTCTTTCGGCGATAAAGACCTTTTCCGGAGGCTGATAAGGCAATGCGCGCAAAATCAAACTCCCGAGGGGCTTCTCTACGCCGTATTCCCGGTTGAACATTTTGTTCTTATTATTGTGGATTTTAATTTGCACTGGCTGCAGGCAGCGGACAGATACTATTACTATACAAAGGATAAAACTATATTAGCGGAAATATTCCCGGTGGCCGAAAAAAACCTGGCCTGGTTTGAAAAACTCGCAGGGAAAGAAAAACTCCTTAAAAATCCCGAAGGCCTTTGGCTGTGGCTCGACTGGTCCACTCTTAAAAAATCCGGGACAAGCGCCACCTTCAATCTTCAATATATGCGCACCCTGCAGGCAATGCAGAGGATCTGCAAGCTTACCGGAAAAAATGCAGCGCCCTATAAAAAACAGGAAGCTGCCGTTAAAAAAGCCCTGGTAAGAACTTTCTATGACAAAAAACACGGAGTCTGGTATGAGAACTATAATAACGGCAAGCTTACACAGTTAAGCCAGCACGCAAACGCTCTTGCATGTTTGGCAGGCTTGCCTTCAGGCAAAGGCTCTTTGGAGATACTAAAACAGTCCTTTTTGAAGGAAAGTAAAAAAAAGCCGATAGCATCAGCCGGTTTCTCATTCTATGTGTTAGAATCCCTCTTCAAACTAAAAGAAGAGACAAAAGCCCTGGATCTTATAAAAGAAGGCTGGGGTTTTATGCTAAAACACGGCGCTACCTCCACCTGGGAGACTTTTTTCTCATTAACCCGCGGCACGGTATGCCACGGCTGGTCAACCCATCCTATTGCGCTTCTTTCAAAAAATGTGCTTGGCATAAAACCGGTTGGTCCCGGCTGGGAAACTTTTAAATTTGAACCGACAAAAGACCTGAGGATAACCCGCGCCAAAGGCAGCGTCCCCACGCCTTACGGAGAAATTACTGCGGAATGGCAGAGGGATGCAAACGGTAAAGTTGTTCATAGCCTGAATTATCCCAAAGAAATCAGGCTTGTCAAAAAGTGAAACTCCACGCCCTTAAAAAGTCCTGATTTTTTCCGGCAGAACGAAAAACGTACAGGAGATGTCATATGAAACTTGGCTATCAGAACGAAGATCTTTCAAACTGGAAAGGCAAATGGATATTTCTTGGCGCACAGCAAGGACTGCTTAATGCTTTCAGGCGTTACAGAAAAACATTCGTACTGCCAAAAAAAGAACTCCAATCCGCAATTATCCGTATGACCGCCGAAACAAGATACCTTCTGTGGGTCAACGGGCAGTATGTAAACCGCGGGCCCGCAAAATGCTATCAATGGTACCAGTCTTACGATACCATAGACATCTCTGCATATCTGAAGCCGGGGAAGAATTCTATAGCGGTCCTTCAGCATATTGTCGGCAAGAACACCTATTCCAATGTGTATTATGACAGCAGGGCAGGAATACTGGTTGACGGGGAGATCTCTTTTAAGGATGCATCCTCTCCTTTAAGGATAGATACGGACACATCCTGGAAGGCAATAATTGACCCGGCCAGAAGCTCAAAAACTCCGCAGCTTTTCATTCAGCTTTCTTTCCAGGAATCGTTTGATGGGAGAAAAGATATCCCCGGATGGACGCTGACTGATTTTAATGATGCTAAATGGGAACATGCAGCAATAGTCGGCCCGGCAGGGCTCTTTCCCTGGACCAACATGGAAGAACGCGGGATCCCTCTGTTTGAAGAACGTCCCGAACTTTTCACGGGGGTTTCATGTTTTTACAAGGGAAAAAACTTCCCTTTATGGAAAGACGATAACGGCCTGATGAGAAATCTTTATGCGGAAAACCGTGTAAAAACTATTTCCGCCGGAATAAATGTTGCGGTAGACCAAGAAGGCATCCGCTCAATAAATGTTCCGGGCACCGGAAAAAATAATTTCTTGGCAATGGTCCTTGACCTGGGAAAGACCTCGGTCGGTTGCCCGGCGCTCGAAATAAAAGCGGCCGCCGGCGGCGAAGTTATAGACTTTTATTACGCAACGCGGCATCCGGACAGTGAAATGTTCTTAGAAGTCAAAAATCCCGACGGTAAATTTCAAGCAGGACAGGACGGGCTGGTGGACCGATATACCTGCAGAAAAGGCACACAGTCTTTTAGGCCTTTCCATTTTAAGGGTTACAGGTTCCTGATGCTGGTTTTCAGGAATGTTTCCAGGAATCTGGCAATAAATGACATCTATAACCGGTTCGTGGGGTATCCGGTGCTTCAAAAAGGAAGCTTTAAGTGCTCCGACGAGACCTTTAATAAAATATGGGAAATGTGCGAAAGAACGCTCCGGTGCTGCATGCTTGATTCTTATGTGGATTGCCCGGACCGGGAGCAGGCGCAATGGGTGGGTGACGCAATGGTTGAATCCTATGTCAATTTTTTTGCGTTCGCCGACACCGCGCTTTTAAAGCGTCTCATCCGCCAGTGCGCGCAACACCAGACAAATGACGGGCTTTTGTGGGCTATTTTCCCTGCAGATTATTATGGTTTAATTATCATAGAAAGCAACTTTTCGTGGCTGTTCGCTTTAGACAATTACTATTATTTTACCAAGGATGCGTCAATGCCGGCCGAAGTCTTTCCGGTAGCCGAAAAATGCCTCGCCTGGTTTGAACGCTTCGCCGGTGAAAAAAAACTTCTTGGAAACCCTCAAGGCTATTGGCTGCACCTGGATTGGTCAACCATAGACAAACGGGGTATAACGGCCTCATTAAATTTGTACTATGTTCTGGCACTTCAGGCAATGCAACGCATCTGCCGCGCTGCCGGACAGGACCCGGCCCCCTACTTGAACCAGGAAACTTCCGTAAAAAAAATCCTTATAAATACCTTTTATGACAAAACGAAAGGCGCCTGGTATGAAAATTATAATAACGGCAGGCTTTCACAGATCAGCCAGCATGCTAATGCCCTGGCTTGTCTTGCCGGCCTTCCTAACGGAAAAGGCGCCGTGAATATATTGAAACAATCTTTCCTGAAAAAAAGTACCAAGAAGAGACCTATAGCATCCAGCTATTTTGCCTTCTTCGTGTTGGAATCCTTGTTCAGGCATAAAGAAGACAAACGGGCCCTGGAACTTATCAAGGAAGGATGGGGTTTTATGCTCGATAACGGTGCAACAACCTGCTGGGAAACTTTTCAAAGTTTAACCGGCGGGACCGTCTGCCATGGGTGGGCATCGCATCCGCTTGCTTTTCTATCCAAATATGTGCTTGGTATAAAACCGGCGGACAAAGCCTGGAAAGCATTCCGATTCGAACCGACTTCAGATACAAGAATATCCTCGGCCAAAGGCAAGGTCCCCACGCCTTACGGAGAAATTACCGCGGAATGGCAGAGAGATGCAAACGGAAAGCTTGAATACAGTTTAGATTATCCCAAAAAGATAAAGTTAATTAACGGTTAGTCCGATCTTCCGGCCCTTTAACGTTCCTGATATTTATAATTCGGCCGGTGATAAGGATCTCCGGCTTTTTTTTGAATATCCCAGCGTTCTTTCGCCATTAAAAGTATTTCATTCATCCATTCGCGGTTCTCGGCAACAAGGCACAGCCGTCCGACCACCTCATTTATTATTCTATCAATATTCTGCTCTTTTGCCTGGTTTAAATACATGAGCAGGTGTTTTTTTGCGATAGCACTCCAGGTCCTTTTTACAAATTCATTATCTTTGAGAAGTTTATCCAGCTTTGAAAGATACCTTAGCATTTTACTGTTTTCCGCCCCAAAAAGCGGAGACGGGCGCTGTTCGGGAACTTCATTAATTTTGTAGGGAATACGCTCAAAAGACCTTACCCCTTTCTTTCCGACCTTCATAAGCAGAAGGGAGGAATAGGCCGTATAAGGCCCGTTCCTTTTCATATAATTGCTCGTATGCGCGTCAAATAAAAAATTCCCCAAAGAATACGCGATCAAACAGCCCTTAATCATTTCTATTCCCTGCGGTACGTGCGGGTGGTGCTGTAGTATGATCTTTGCGCCGGCGGCCGCTATCCTTCTTGAATTATCCCTCCTGGGTACCGAAGGCGTCGGCATAAACTCCAGGTCCGCGTGCAGCGAAACCACCAGGATATCTACTTTCCCTTTATTTTTTTTAACATCTTCAAGTATGGTATCAATTTCATAATAGGCATAACACGGGCCGGTGTGCCCCAGGGTGTAATTGCTATCCTCCCCGTAACATAAAAACCCGAAAGAAATACCGTTCTTTTTGAGAATTTTCAACCTGCGGGCTTCCTGCTGGGTGGTTCCGACTCCCCCCGTAACTATACCGGCGTCTTCAAGGCACTTTTTGGTATAATTCATTCCGATACTGCCGGCATCCAGCACATGATTGGCCGCCATATTCAAAAAATCAAATCCGGCGGCTTTTAATATAGAAGCAGCAAAAGGCCCGGGCAGTTTTGAGATAAGCCCCTCCGGGTCTATTTTATTTTCCGGAAAACTTTTGGGGATGACAACCGATTCCATATTGCCAAAAAGAAGGTCCGCCTTTCCTAAAAAGGGAAGCATTTTCCGGAAAGGCCACCCGGCGCCATAAGTAAGAACGTCCTCCGCGATCTGCCTGTAAAAAGAAATATCCCCGACGGCCCCGAAGATTACGGTATTTTCTTTTTTGCTCATTATCTCAGCTCCTTGCTTTTATTAGATGCTTATTTCATCTGCAGCACAATAAATGCCGGTACATGGTCTTATCATACTGGCTCAATAAATTGAGCAACTACAATTATTTTTTAATATCCTCTTTTTCTTATTTCTTTCTCCTCCATTCCAAAATAATGAGCCAGCTCATGTATTACGGTATCACGAATATTATTTTGTATTTCTTCAGGCGTGCGCGAGATCTTTTCGATGGACTTTTTATAGAGGGTGATCTTATCGGGAAAAACCGGTTCAAAAACGGCACCTCTTTTGCTTAAAGGAACCCCGTGATAAAGTCCAAGCAGGATGCTGCCTTTTTTTTCGGGCGCAGTTTCCTCAACAACTATCTCAATGTTCTTTAATTTTTCTGTAAATTCTGCGGGGATAGTTTTCAACGCTTTTTCTATTTCCAGCTCAAACTCTTTTATTCGCATAGCTTCCCGTTAAAGCAGTTTTACCATTGCGGTTGTCAATGCCGGAATATATGTTATTATAAGCACTGCCAGCAGCATGAGAAGCAGGAACTTTAAACTGGCTTTGGTAACTTCCCCGACTGACATTTCAAACCTGTAGGCGGAAAGAAAAAGATTCATACCTACCGGCGGGGTCAGATAACCAAGCTCAAGATTGGCAATAAAAATTATTCCGAGATGCACCGGATCTATTCCAAAATGTTTTGCTATCGGAATGATGAGCGGAACTACGACAATTATGGCCGAAAAGATATCCATCAGGCAGCCGACTACAAGAAGCACCAGATTTAGCACAAAAAGGAATATTAACGGGCTGCTGATATGCAGCGCCACCCAGTCCCGTATGACTTCCGGAATCTGCTGAAGGACAATATAACTGGTAAAACCCATGGCCACTCCGATGATGACCAGCACGCCACCGACAAGGATGACGCACTTGAGGAGTATTTTGGGAAGATCCGTTTTCAGGCTTATATCTTTGTACACAAATATTTCGACCACAAAGGCGTAGATCGCCACAAAAGCCGCCGCCTCCACGAGAGAGGTCCAGCCGCCGAATATCCCATAGAGGATAAGTACCGGGATCAATAACTCCCACTTGGTTTCCCAGAGGGAAGAAAGCGCATCTTTCAGAACAAAGGGGATCCTTTTTACTTTCGCCTTAACGCCCTGCAGTACAGAAAATATGACAACTACAAGTACAAGCAGTACTCCGGGAAGAATTCCTCCTTTAAAAAGATCAAGTATGGATATCCCTGCCGAGATACCATACAGGATAAGGGGTAATGAAGGCGGAAAGAGCAGCCCGATGCTGCCTGTCGCAGTCAAGAGGCCTACGGAAAATTTCTTTTCATAACCGGCTTTTAAAAGTACCGGAAGCAGCAAGCCCCCCATAGCCAGTATCGTAACTCCGGAAGCGCCCGTGAAGGTGGTAAAAAAAGTACAGACTAAAATGGTAGCGATAGCCAGGCCTCCCGGCATCCAGCCAAACCAGGAGTTAAAAAGTTTTACCATTCTCCTGCTGGCCCCGCCTTCCGCCAGAATATAGCCGGTTAAGGTAAATAGCGGTATTGTGGGAAGTATAGAATCGGTAACTATCCTGTAAGTTTCTGCGGGGACCGAAGCCACGGGTTCCCCGGCGCCAAAGTAAAATAGAACGGCCAGCCCCCCAAGGCCTATGAAGATCGGGGCTCCAAAAGCTATCGCGATAACAATAAGTACCGCCAGCGGAAGTGTCAGATACGGCATGGCCGGTAAAAGCCACATACTGAAAATAAGCACAACGGGAAAAGCAAGCGCCGCAAGTATTTTCCCGCTAAGTGTCTTTGAGTAGCCAAAGGAAAATCTCAGAGCCATGATCATGAAACCGATAGGAAGTATAAGTTCCATTACCCAGGTCGGCAGTGCGAGATTACCGGCTATACTTTCACTTCTGACAAGTTGTATGCTGGCAAGAAAAAGCGCGAAACAGATAGCCGTACTTATAAAATTTCTAAGTATCGAAGCGGCCTTCTTTACAGGCACGGGCATAAACTCATCTAAAGAAGTAATGGTAAGGTGTCTTTTGTCGCGCGTGGCAATGATCGCGCCTACAAAACCTACCCATAAGGTAAGATGCTGGACATAAACAATTGACCCGGCAATCCCGGTATTTAAGAGTCTGCGGAAAACCATTTCTATTACCGGGATCAAAGCCATGGCAAACAAAAGTATCATTGCCACGCCATTTTCAAACTTGTGAAAATAGCTTTCCAGTTTTCCGAATATTAATTTCATATTGCTATTTTTTCTCCGGTTTACTTATTTTTTAAGCTTAAATATTCCAGATGGTATTTATTAACTTCTTCATACATGGCTTTTAATTCAGGGGTGGTAAGTAGTTTCGGATAAGCCCCCTTTGATCTTACAGTCCATTCTTTAACCGCGTCTTCCGGCAACGGGTGCACTTTAAGCCCGTTTTTAACCATTATTTTAATTGCCTCGCCTTCCAGCGCCCTGATCTTTGTTTTTAGATCTTCCCCTCTTTTTACCGCTATCTTTTCGAGCTCGGGCCGGTATTTTTCGGGTATCTTATTCCAGGATTTTTTACTGATGACCGTACCGCCGATCAACGCCGCCCATTTAATATCCGACATATTCGGCGCCAGGGCAAACCATTGGAAAGAAGCGGCGGCAATAGGCGAGGTTGAAAAAGCATTGATCTTCTTTGTCTGCAATGAAGTAAGCATATCCGTGATAGCCAAAGGCATAACTTTAAACCCGGCTTCCTTCCAGGCGTCGAGTACTCCGGTATCACCGCCCCACACAAACATCGTCTGGTCTTTCATGTCATCAGGATAGACGACCTTTTTCTGGGCAAAGAACTTTACCCAGCCGACATCTCCCCAATTCAGGACCTTATAACCTTTTTTATCCAGACAGCTTTCAAGTTTCCCAGAAACTTTGCTCATAATATAATCTAGTTCTTCGTAGGATTGGATCATCATGGGCATCTGCATAGCCTGAACTTCACTTGAAATTTCCCCCATGCCTACACCCGTTATAGCCCCTGCATCCAGCGTGCCGATACCGATCTTTCTTACCACATCGGTTTCATCACCAACGACCCCGCCCGCGTAGATGCGGACCGTGACTTCACCGTTAGTTGCTTTTTTCCAGTCATCAGCCATTCCGCGGATAACATCATACCACGGGGATTGTTCCGGCGCCAGAGTTGCCAGCTTTATGGTGACGGCGTGAGCGGTTGCTGCGAGAAACATTATCGCTAAAACAATAACTATTTTTTTCATAATATATTCTCCTATAAAATTTTGTAATTACGAATTACAAAGGACGAAGGACAATATATGGATGGCGGAAAAAGCCCCCGCCGCATATTTGGATTTATTCATTATATCGTACTTTGTCATTCGTAATTTGTAATTATTTGATATATGACTCGTCCAACAGAAAGAAATCATTAATATTGTCCAGCATGAATTTGGCCCTTCTTTGAAAAATAATATTTGAAAGCCTGCTTTCCGGATTTGCGTCGGCATCGATGGCCAGCGCCTTACCAAGAAGTTCTATAAATTCTTTTAGATCCTGTTTACCCTGCGCTATCGCCGCCAGGGAAAGATAGGTGCTTACTTTTTTTCCTTTATTTATTTCTATAGCTTTTTTAAAATGTTCCCTGGCTCTTTTTTCGCTGCCGCCCATGGCCTCGGACCGGCCGCCATCCCAGGAAATAAAGAAATCATGCGCCGAGCCGTCGTCAAATGTTTCGTCCAGCTCAAGCACCCGGCCAACAAGAGCCGCGCCAATTGTGGATTCGGTAACCATCTGGAGATTGCCTTTGTCTGTAGTAAGCGCCGCCACCCAGGAGGAGCCGGCCCAATAGAGGAGCGGGACATCTTCCTTGACGGTGAGAGCCAGCGCTGCTTTTTGATCTTTTTTTAACAGTTCATTAAAACCGGGATGATTAAGTTCCAGGCCTTTTAGCGCGTAGTCCCTGCCCCGGAGGTAAAGTTTAAACGCCCGCGCTCTCAGATACTTTGCTTTTTCATAGTCCTGTTTATCCACCGTATCCGCCTCCATTTGAAGAAAGGCGTAGGCATACATAGTAAAGGCCTTAGCGGTGGAAAGTATCAAGCCTTTGTGTTCCGGAACTCCGTCAAGCACGGATTCATATAACTTCAAGGCAAAAGGCAGGGCATCTTTTACAAGATCGGGATCATTGTCCGAGGTAAAAACAGTCCCGTTTCCCGAAAGCGCGTCCCCTACGCTATTCAAGGCAATTGCTTTTAGAGAGCACCCATTTGAAAAGATCGTAAAACCGGCCAAAATTATTAATAAAATACCTTTTCTCATTGGTTTTCTCCAGCTTTAAAGGTTACATAATAGTATATTTGAAACCGTAGGATTTATCAAGGAAAAATAGAATAGAAAAACTGAAAACCCTCATAAAAAAACAAAAAGACCCTTTTAGGGAAGTTTTAGATCTCTTTGGTCATTTTCATTACTTCTTCAAGGGTTGTTTTCCCTGCTATAGCTTTTTGCCACCCATCTTCTTTCATAAGGCACCGGCTTTCCTGCCTGGCTATTTTTCTTAGATCTCCCGCAGGAATATTACTTTCAACGGCTTCTTTCAGTTTGGTATTCATTATAATTATATCGTGTATCGTTGTTCTTCCTCTAAAACCCGTATTACCGCATTCACCGCAGCCTCTTCCTTTAAAGAATTCTTCCCTGACCTGGTCCGGATCTTTCCCGAAATATTTCAGTACTTTATTGTCAGGCCTGTATTTCTCTTTGCATTTCGGGCATATTTTCCTTACCAGCATTTGTGCCACTATACCGGCCAGGGAGGTACGCAGTTGATGCGCCTCTATCCCAAAATTCTTAAGCAGCCGTACAAGCGCCGCGGAACCGTCGACCTCGCTTATTTGTGTCAGGACCAGATGGCCGCTCAAAACCGCCCTCATCATTTCGGCGGCCGTTTCCTTATCCGGAATTTCGTTCAGCATGATCACGTCCGGATCATTGTTCATGACCGCCTTAAGAGCTTTTAAATGTGTAATTCCTTTAGCCGGATCGACCTGGATCTGATCAATGCCGAAAAAAGCGTATTCAACCGGATTCTCGATCGTAAAGATCTTGTTCTTTGCGGAATCAAAACTGTTCATTGCGGCATACATGGACGTGGTCTTACCCGAGCCCGCGGGCCCCGTGAATACAATAAGCCCGTGGGAAATATTCAAAAGTTCCCTGACGCTCTTATAATTTTCCGGAGAAAGGTCAAGCTGGTCAAGTTTCAAAAGTATGGCATCGGCATTAATGAGCAAGAGAGTCGCTGTTTCTCCGTACAAGGCCGGTAAAATATTTACCCTGACAACGAACCGCCGGCCTCCAAAATTCATTTCGAACCTTCCGCTTTGCGGTTCTCCTTTCTTTTGTTGATCGAGGTTCGCGAGTTCCTTTAATTTGACAAGCACAAGCTGGTATAATTCTCTTGAAGGCGCCTCCACTTCTTTCAAGGCCCCGTCGACCCTGTAGCGAAGCCTTGTTTTATTCTCAAAAACTTCCAGATGAATATCGCTGGCCCTGGAACTCAGGCCTTCCATAATGATATAGTTCACCACCCGGGCAACATCAGTTTTTCCGGCTCCGGGCTTAACCTCCTGAACATCGGTTTTTCCTGTTTTAACGACCACTGCTTTATTGATAATATCGGCCGTTTCTTCACCCGAAAAACCCTGTTCTTTAAGCCTGCCTATAAATTTATCAACTAAAGCTTCCAGCTGGATCTTCAGCTTATTTTTTTCTTTTTCCTTGGAATTTAAAAATTCTATAAGGTTTTCCTTGTAAAATCTCCACTGCTGGCCCGCCTTTACACCTTTGATCTTCCCGCTCTTTAACCATCTATATAGTGTCGGTTTGGTCGTTCCAAGATATTTTAAAGCCTGCTCCAGATTTAATATATCTTTTTCAGTTTTTTCCATTTTGGCCTCCATCATGTCAACATGTATCAACTGCTATCATCAGTATATAACAACAGTTATATATTGTCAAGTGCTAAATTAAATGCCAGAAAAACATCTTATTTTTAACGCAATATTAAATTAATGTAATAATTTTATCTTATGCGTTAAATGACCCGGGGACAAATTGCTTTTAGCGGCAGGATGAAAATTTATTTCTGTTTCAGGCAGAAAGTCCTTGAGAGGCCTTCTCCTATAAATCCCAGTTTTTTATAGAGCCGGTGAGCGGGCTGGCCGGTATGGGTGGTAAGAATACAGGTAACCGCGCCTTTTTCACCGGCAAAACGGCACTGCTCAAGCAAAAGCTTGCTCCCAAAAGACCGGCTTCTGTATTTTTCCTGCACGCTTAACCAGTCTATATAGAAATGCCCCGGGAATGTTTTACCGAACAATTTTAGATTTGAGATATTGCATTCCCCGATCAAAACTCCTTTATTAAATAGTTTAAGCCGCGATCTATATCCTTCCATAATTTCTCTTTTGAGTTCAAATTCTTCGGGGACAGCAAGCAACTCAATGTTGTTTGGAACTTTTGACCTGAACCAGCAGCGTTCCTGCGGGCCCCATTCTTCTCCGGCCGGAATATTAAACGCGCTTGACCTGAAAACCGTTTCTTCTTTTGTAAAAACAGAAGGAAGCATTCCTGTATTAAAAAGGGTTAGCGTGCGTAAACTTCCGAATTCCGGGAAGGCAAATACTGTTTTTGGCAGCTTAGAAAGGCAGTGCGAGACCAGTTCGTAGCCGGCAGTTACATCCGAGCAAACCAGCCAGAGAATAACACCGTCGCCGGGGAGAATAATATCAAAATCGGCTTTTTTTCCGTTTTCAGGCAGAGTGCCGAAACAAGCCGCGCCTTTAAGAATATTATCTTCAAAGATCCCGGCCGTCTGCGCATTCTCAACCGTCTTATTGTCCTGCAAAAATACTTCGATCGCTTCTGCACCCGCTTCTTTGAACGGATAAATATTTTTCAAATTTGTATTTAATAAGCCCGCCAGCTTGTCGTGGTCCTTTTTCTCAAGAGGCCTTAATTGCATTTAATGCTCCAAAGCGGATTTTCCCCAAAAGGGTTACTGGTCACAAAAATGATAGGTTCTGAGCCCAGGGAAATCTTTTTAGTCCTTCCCAATACCTGGAACCTAGTACCTAATACCTGTTTTTATATATATTTCGCCATCCATTTTAATTTGTCTTCACCGTGAACGCCTACACCTTCATGACCGGCGTATGTATATACAACCAGGTCTTTCTTGCATTTCAAATGATTGAAGGCTGCAAATATCGTAGAAGGCGGGCAAATAATATCCTGCATCCCCACGCTCACATGCATTCTGGCTTTGATCCTGTCCGCCAGGTTCATATTATCGACATAACTCAAAGTCTTAAACACCTGTGTTTCCGTTGAAGGGTGTTGTTTCATGAACCCTAATATTTCTTTATACGGATTTTCTGCAATTTCTACGCCTCGAGAGAAATGACATAAAAACGGCATCCAGGCCGCGCCTATCTTTGGCCGGGGATCTAGCGCGCATACCGCAAGAGTAAGCCCGCCTCCTTGGCTTCCGCCGGTAACGGCTATCCTTTTCAGGTCAACTTCTTTTTGAGCACAAAGAATATCGAGGGCACGCACACAATCCATATAAACCAGCCTGTAATAATACTCTTTCGGGTTAAGAATACCCTGAGTCATCCAGCCCCAGACATGCCCGCCTTGGTAGATAGCTCCATCGCCGCTTTCTCCGGCCTGACCCCTTACATCAATTGTAAAAACAGTATAGCCCTGGAAAACCCAGGACAGGTAATCGGCTACAACACCTTTATGCCCGCTGTAACCGTGAATACTCAAAAGCCCGGGAGTGTTTTTTGCGCCTTTTTCTTTCAGTAAAAATCCGCACATCCTGCCGCCGTTGAAACCGTCGTAAAACACCTTATATGCTTCAAGTTTTTTTACGGGGTAATCTATCCTTTCCATTTTTACATTAAGCGGCTGACTTTTTGACTCGGCAAGCGTATTCTTCCAGAATTTGTCAAAATCCTTTTCCTTTGTCAGTTTTGGTTTGTAGCTTCTCAGTTTCTCTATCGGCATATCAACTAGAGCCATGGTAACCTCCCGTGAAATTAGATAACATGAATACAAATTCAGAGGTACAGCAAACAGATGTACGGAAGTACAGTTAATAACTTTTTGTTCTTGCTGTCTGCCGTCGCCGTACTTCTGTACCTTTGCTTTTTACAAGAATACCAGTATTGCCGTACCTAGAATAAACAGATAGATCGAAAAATAATAGAGTTTGTGTTTTTGGAGGATATTTAGAAGCCCTTTAATGGCAAGATACCCGACAACAGCGGCGGTTACCAGGCCGGCAAAATAGATAAGCGGATTAACACCTGCAAGCTCTTCCCGGTTCAAATGCCTGCATTCCACCAGGGCCGCGCCGAGTATTGCCGGTATTGAAAGTAAAAAAGAGAATTCCATCGCGCTTTTTCTGCTAAGTCCGGAAAATATTCCGCCGGAGATAGTGGTCCCCGACCGAGATAAGCCGGGTAAAAGGGCAAGACACTGAATAAGCCCTATTTTTAAAGCATCCCCAAAATACAGGGTCTTTTCAGTTTTTACGCCTTCTTTCAATCTATCTGCAAAATATAGAATAAAGCCGGTGATAATAAAACAGACCGCGGTTAGTTTCATATCCGTAAAAGCGTGTTCTATTTTTTTTTGAAAAAGTATACCCAGTATGCCCACCGGAATTGTTGCAGCGAGGAGCAGTCCCAGCAGGCGCAGATCTTTTAATACCGCAAGCACTCTTTCCCTGAAATAGATCAGCACCGCCAGTACGGTACCAAGATGCAGGACCACGTCAAATAAAACACCGGGCTGGGAAAAATCCGGTATAAAATGCTGAAAAAGCGCCAGGTGACCTTTTGAACTGACGGGAAGGAATTCTGTCAAACCCTGGACAATACCAAGCAAAATTGATTGCAATAGAGTCATTTAATACCCCCGCGATTATTTAATATTTTTAAGATTTGTTTCCATTCTTTTTACGCATTCCGCAGAACCCAGGGCTGGGAGTACATTTGCAAGCTCATCCCCGTGTTCCGCGCCGGTAATGGCTATACGGATGGGCATGAACAGGTCCTTGCCTTTTACGCCGGCTTTTTTACCGGCTTCCGCTATCAGCGCCTTGCAATTTTCTTTTGTTATTTCATTGGCCTTTAAAACTTCAATGAAAGCGTTTATTGTTGCGGCGGCATTATTTATTCCACTCCAGACATTTGCCGCTTTCTCGTCCACCGCTTTTACTTCTGTATATATGGAAGCAAGTCCGGGGATCTGGCTGAAAAATTTTACGCCGGTCCGTATTTTACGCAGCACGTCTTTTTTCCAGTCCTCGCTCTTTTCTGTCTTTACAAGATACGGAAGGGAGTATTTTATATAGCTCTCTTCCGGCAGTTTCTGAATATACTCGTGGTTCATCCAGGTAAGTTTTTTTTCGTCAAAGATAGAACCGCTGTGCCCGACATCTTTAATATCAAAGTCCTTAAAGATCTCTCCTTTGGTTTTTAGCTCCACGCCGTCTTTGGGATACCAGCCAAGCAGAGACATGTAGTTAAACATCGCCTCCGGTAAATATCCTTTGTCGCGATAAGCAAGAAGAGAAGTTTCCCCGTGCCTCTTGGAAAGCTTGCTCCTGTCGGCTCCGAGTATCATTGAAAGATGCGCGAACTCCGGCAGTTTGAAGCCGAAGGCCTGATAGAGCAATACCTGGCGGGGAGTATTCGAAAGATGGTCTTCCCCTCGGATAACATGGGTAATCTTCATAAGCTGGTCATCAATAACAACGGCAAAATTATAGATAGGTATCCCGTCAGATCTGGCTATGACAAAATCTCCTATCTCCTTTGTGTTGAATTCCACAGGGCCCCTTACCAGGTCGTTAAATTTTACAAGAGCATTATCTGTGACCGCAAATCTTGCAACAAATCTTTCTTTTTTGCTGAGTTTGTCCTTGAGCTCTGCTTCACCTAATTTTTTGCATTTTCCGCTATACTTATAGGGGGTTCCCGCTTTTACCGCTTTTTGTCTCTCTATTTCTATCTCTTCTTCCGTACAGAAACAATAATAAGCTTTTTTCAGCGAAATAAGCTTGTCCAGGTATTCATTATATATAGAAAGCCGCTTCATCTGGGAATAGGGCCCAAACTCCCCTTTTTCCTCACTCAAACCAAAATAACCCTCATCCCAGTCAAGCCCGAGCCATTTTAGAGAGTCCACAATTACCCTGACCGCTTCCGGAGTGGAGCGTTCCTGATCGGTATCTTCTATCCGCAAAATAAACTGCCCGCCTGTTTTTTTGGCGAAGAGGTAATTGAACAGCGCTGTGCGCGCATTGCCTATATGCATGTATCCCGTAGGTGACGGAGCAAAACGGACCCTTATTGTGTCGCTCATCTATTTTCCTTTGTTCAAATATTTATTTATTAAAGCAATTCTTTTATTTTTTTCTTTTTCAGAAATTTTAACATTCCTCTTTCTTTCCGGTATCTGCCAGATCGGTTGTTTTTTGTTCGGGTCGTTCTTATATCTCGGGATTATATGCCAGTGTATATGGTGTGTTATATTGCCGAGATTTTCATAGTTCATCCGCGCCGGCTTGAAAACCTTGTTGATGGCAGCTGCGGCCTTAATAACATCGGAGTACAAATCCTTCTGTCTTTTTTCCGGAAGTTTTTCGAGATGTTCCTTATGGTCTTTCGTAAAGAGGATACAATATCCCTTGAAATACTGCCCAAACGCAAGAATAACATACGAGTTTTTTAGTTCTGCGATGAAATCATTGCAAGAACCCGTACGCTTGATTTCTTTTATTTTATCACAAAAGACGCAAGACATAATCCTCCAAAAAAACAAATTCTAAGGCCAAAATAGCTTTTCCTTTTCCAATAATATCATACAACGATCCTAAAACTTTATGAACTTTAATAACCTTACAAACATTATTAACTATTTCTTCACCATACTGACTATCGCGTGCGCCTGCATCGCCTTAAGCCGGCCTATCTCCCCCAGTCCCTTGGCGGTGGTTGCTTTAACGCTAATTTGGTCTTTTTTTATTCCAAGCACCTGAGCTATATTATCCTTCATTCCGGAAATGTATGGCGTAAGTTTCGGTTTTTCGGCCATTATTACCGAATCAATATTTATTATCCTGTACTCTTTCTTTAATCTTTTCCATACGATCTCTAAAAGCGTTAAACTGGAAGCGTTCTTGTATTCCGGATGCGCGGTACCAAAAATTACCCCGATATCGCCTTCATTGGCCGCACCGAGAAGGGCGTCAATAATTGAATGGCTCAGGATATCCGCGTCAGAATGCCCGTCGAGACCGAGATAAAAGGGAACATGCAGCCCGCCTAAAATAAGATTACGGCCGCGTTTAAGCCTGTGAATATCTAT
>CAITEH010000055.1 GCA_903891415.1 Candidatus Firestoneibacteriota bacterium | reverse complement strand
CTGCCCCTGGCGGGAACAATCACAATACTGGGGAGATTCAAGAATAGAGATCTTGTCCGCTTACTACGCCTTTAGCGAAAGATTAATGACAAGGAAAGCATTTTATCAGCACTCCGAGATAGATAAGAAGACCGGTTTTTTCCACATGACCTATCCGGGACGCCCTGAAATATGGATCCCCTGTTATACTATGATCTATATCTCCTCTTTGTATGAATATTACCTGTTCACAGGGGATAAGCAGCTTCTTAAAGATCTCTATCCGGTAGCTTTAAAAGTGCTGAATAAATTATTAAAATACCGGGGCAAAGACGGCATCCTGATGGACCTTAAAAGCGCCAGCCGGCGCGCCTGGCATATCATTGACTGGGATAATTTCAAAGTGGCCTTTCGTTCCGGAAAGTCCTCCGCGCTTAACCTGTTTTTTCTGGAAAGTATTTTAAGGCTTGCGGACACGGCCGAAGTGCTGGGGAAGAAAAAAGATGCGCAAAAAATGTGGGAAGCGGGGCGGGAGTTGAAAGCAAATGTTAAACGCAATTTTTGGGATAATAAAAATAATAAATTTAAATATCTGAAAGGCGAGAACCGCCGGGAATACTCGCCGCATGCCAACGCTTTTGCTTATTTTTTTGAGCTCTTTTCTGATGCCGATAAGGAGGCCGTAAAAGAGAGCCTGCTAAAAAAGTCTTTTAAGGCTATGAAATCTCTCTATTTCAGGTATTACCTGTATAGGAGTGTGGTAATGATGGGTGATACAGGTTTAGCGGCGGTCTTAAAGGATATGAAAGAGGTTTATGGTAAGATGCTTGCTTCCGGTGCGCAGACCTTCTGGGAAATCCAGGACGGACCGTCCGGCTTCCGCGGTGCCGCAAGTTTATGCCACGGCTGGTCTTCTCATCCGCTTTATTTTCTGTCTTCCGAAGTCCTCGGGCTGAAACCGGCAAAGCCCGGCTTCAAAGAAGTACTTATCAAACCGAATCTCCTGGATTTGAAATACGCCGAGGGCAAATTCAATGTCGGAGACAATAATGATTTGTTCTTAAGAGTCGAAAAGAAGGCCAACCGGCTCTCGATAAAATGCAGTTCCCAAAAACCGGTAAAGGTCATCTATAATTTAAATAAATATAAAGACCTGGGCTTTAATATTACCGTAAACGGTAAAAAATTTGACAATTGAAACCATGAACCATTCACTTATTAAATGAAAACAATCCTGAGAGCCTGTTTTTAGACGAGACAGTCCGCCAATGATTTGTGGCGGAAGTAATTAATTAAGGAGGGTCTATGATTCCTTTTCAAAGCGTTAGAATGGATCTTATGAGCTCTAAAGATGTTGCGAAATATCTAAAGAAAAACGATATGGTCATCCTCCCGGTCGGCTGTTTCGAGATGCACGGGCCCAGAATACCCCTGGCTTGCGACACCTTTCTGGATCTGGCTTCGGTTTACCTGCTCGCTGAAAAATGGAAATGTCTTGTTGCGCCGCCTATTCATTACACTTATCCCGGAGCGTCCGCACCCTGGCCGGGGACCGTAACTATCTCGCCTGAGGCTACACAGGCCTATATAAAAGCGGTGGCGCTCGGATTATTAAAGGCCGGCTTCAAACGCATCGCCATCTCCGGTGAACACGGCCCGCTGGATGCTATTATCAAACCGGTGACCTGGTCAATTTTTGAAGAGACCGGAACTATTATGGCGCATCTTAATTGCATACCCGTGGTAATGCCCGAAGACCTGATGAAAGAGGAGTTTGGTTTTGCCTGGCGGGAGGATCTTTATCTGTTGGGTTGCCTTAAACTTCTTGGCCTGGAAGGTGTCTATAATCCCGTACAAAATGTTCAAAAAAACATAGAATATCCTTTTAAAGTTATCCGGAAGTTGAGAAAATTCGGCGGCGCATCGCAGGTCCCCTGGATTTTTAAGGCCGACCACCAGCATACCGGTATCAATAAAGGAATGAAATATTCCGATGCCGATAGAATAATAAAAGTAATGAAAAAGGCGGTCGCCCGGGCCGGTGATTTCCCGAAGTATCTGGGGCAATATCAGAAAGAAGTCGCGCAGGTTATGAAGAAGAAACCCTGGAAGAGCAAGAAGGTCTGGTCGCTCTGAGAGAATTTTAAGGTGCTTTCATACTTAGTACGGAAAAAGGAGAAAATTCTATGAAATTTATAAGTTATACTTTGGGGGTATTTTTAATGCTGAGCGGGCTTGTTGTTTGCGCGGAAAAAGTTATTGTAAAAAAAGGAATGAAACTGGAACTCCCTGATAGAAAGGTGGAACTGACAATTGAGCCCCTGAAAGTTTTTACAGCCACCGGACAAAAATCTAAAATATCCGAAGCAAAACCTGCCTGGAATAGCGGTGTTTATCTGGGCAAAGCCGCCTGGGTATTTAGAACCGCTATCCCCGGGTCAGTAAAGATCAGCTATGAGGGGGAAATCTTCAAGGAAAATGACGATTATACCGTTAATTATAACTGGGGAACTGTGGGCAAGACGAAAACCACGAAAATGCCCGCAGGTAAGGTATTTAATATAGATTATAAATATACCCTTTCACGCGTGGATCTTGTTGAAGTTTCCGCGGACGGAAAAGTAATTGTAAAAAAAGGCGAAGAACACCGCACCAGGCCGGAAACACCGGAAGCGGATAAGGGGGCGGTACCGCTTTTTGCTGTTTACCTGGGACAGTCAACTTTGGAACTTTCTGATAAAAATATTTTAATGATAGATAAAAATGTTACTGCGGAAACCCCCGTTATTGGTGCCGAAAATGTTGTAAAATTCAAAAAGATATTAAAAGACGGAGCAAGCGCAAAAGTCGTGTGTTTTGGAGACAGTATTACCGCGGGAAAAGACGCTGATTGGTATGTGGGAAGGTTAACCGATTATTTTAAAGAAAAATACAGGGATAAGGTGCAGGTTATCAATTCCGGGGTAGGCGGGGATACTACCAGAGGGGCCTTAAAGCGGCTGGATGCCGCGGTTCTTGACCTTAAACCCGATCTGGTCATAATAATGTTCGGTGTAAATGATGAAAATGCCCGGGGTGACAGCAACGATGTTCCTGTGGCTGAGTATAAGAAAAATTTAACGGAGATGGTCGGCAAAATAAGAACAAAAACGGGCGCGGATGTTATTCTTATGACTACCAGCATGAAAAACCTTGGCTGGGAGGCTACAAAAGGGAATCTGGATAAATATGCCGATTGCGTCCGCGGGCTGGGCAAAGAACTGAATGTATGTGTTGTGGATAGTTTTCAGGCGTGGACAAATTTGGAAAAAAGAGGTATTCCTTACATGAAACTGCTTGACAGCTGTATCAATCATCCGAACGGAGATGCTCACGAGATATTCTTTAACGGGTTAATTAAAGTCATAGAAAACTAAATTGCAGCGTGCTAAAAATAGGAGTGCTGGAGGAGTTGATGCATAAATTTAGCTACACTACCATGGCTTCGCCGGATTGGGACGGCAAGACAGCCATTCAACAAGCGCGCGCAAACGGATTCCAGGGCGTAGATCTGCGTATTTCAGATCATCTTGGGGAATTGAAGGAAAACTCGACCAGTGCGGAGATAAAGGAACTAAAAAAAATATTCAAGGAGGAAGGAATAGTCTCCTCTTCGCTGCTGGCATACAATGCTCAGGTAACAGCCGACCCGGTTTCGTGGGACAAAATGGAAAGATCAGTATTAAAGAATCTGGACATAGGAACGCAACTCGGAACAAAACTTGTCAGGATATTCCTTGGAAATCCTGATAGCACTAATGATCACGAAGGATTTATAGGACATGCCGCGGAAGTCCTTGCGGGAATTCTTAGAAAAGACAGGTCGGCAACTTCAATAATTATCCAGAATCATACAGGCGGGGTGGGGATACATGATATTTTTAATATTATGAAACTGGTTAAAGAGCCGCGTTTAAACCTGGTGCTTTGTCCCGCAAATGCTTTCTGCATGAAAGAGAACTTTGATGACGTCATTTCTTTTTTAAAAGACAGCCTCCCGCAATTGTACATAGCGGACCTTGTCCACGGGGAAGAATTCAAAGACGGGCATAAAAACTCGCTGCCGGGAGAGGGGGATATAGATTTCAAGAAAGTATATGCCGGGCTTGGCGGGGATAGTTTTAAAGGCTGGATATCCTTTAAATGGGAGAAGATATGGAATCCTGAAATACCGGGGCCGGAAACGGCTCTGCCATATTTTATTAAATATATAAAGGAACTTACGGAAAAAACAAAATAAAACTGGAGGTAATTTATGAAAATATACATACTTACTGATATGGAGGGCGTTGCAGGCGTGGTTGACTCGGTTAATTTTGCCAGTCCGGGGGCTAAATACTATGAGAAGGCCGGGGAATTCCTTACAAAAGAAATTAATGCCGCGATAGAAGGCGCTCTGGAAGCGGGAGCCGGCGAAATTCAGGTGCTTGCCGGGCACGGAGGGAGTACTTCAATTAAAATAGATATACTTAATCCTGCCGCGAAACTTATCTCCGGTGAATGGCATTATCCCGCGGGCCTTGATAAAACATTCAACGCGATGTTTTTGATCGGGAACCATTCAATGGCAGGAACTCTCGACGGGAACTTGAACCATACCTTTGCCTCCCAATACATTAATTCCATGAAATTAAACGGGAAGTATATCGGAGAGATCGGTATGACGGCCATAATGGCCGGCTGGTTCGGCGTCCCGACAGTCCTGATCTCAGGTGATGAAGCTGCCTGCAGGGAAGCCAAAGCGATAATTCCCAATATTGTGACTGCGCCCGTAAAAAAAGGGTTAAGCCAGTTTTGCGCAATATCTTTACAACCGGAAAAAGCCAGAGAGCTTATCAAAGAAAAAGCAAAGGAAGCGGTTTCCAGGATTAAAAGCATCAAACCCTATAAAGTGAAGGCACCCTTTATCCTGGATGTTGAGCATAAAGCCACTGAAGGTGTGAGCAGCCGCTACGGAAGAATGGGCGTGCAAAAAATAAACAGCAGGACTACCCGCATTGTGAGCAATGACTTTATTGAAGTTATGAGATCCTGGTAGGATAGGAAAAAGAAGTAAGTAAGGTTTATAAAGTTTGTAAGGTCCGTAAAGGTATGTAAGGGCGATAATAGTCTATAAAGTTTGTAAAGTTTATAAGGTTCGTAAGGTCTAAAATCGTTGAAGGATATTTAATGGAGAGGGCAGCTGATGAAACGGAGGCTTGAAAATGTATAACAGCAGAGTATTGTCAGTGAAAGATTGCGAAAATATTCATAACAGCAGTATGGAAATATTAAGCGCTCTTGGCGTGAAAATTGATCATGATATTGTTTACAGAAAAATGCTTGAAGCAGGTGCACGGCCCCTCGATGAAAAAAAGAGGATTGTTGCTATTCCGGAAACCATGGTAAGAAAAGCGCTTGAAAGCGCCCCTGCAAAAATTAAGCTTGCCGACAGAAAAGGAGAAACAGTTGAAATATTCCCTGACGGCCCAAATCTTTTCTGGGGCGCCAATGCTATGTGTATGGCTTACGGGAAAAAAAGAGAGCTTATCAATTCTCAAAGCTTTGAAGATATTACAAGGATTACGGATGCGCTGGAAAATGTTTATGCGGCGGTGGGCGCCAATGTTAATGGCTGCCCGCCTTTTTCCCGGGATGTTTTTGCTTTCAGGATGATGCTGGAAAATACCTATAAACACCTGAGGCCGGTCATTTTCACGCCGGACGGCATAGAAGCAATAATGGAAATGGTAAATATAGCTCTTGATGGAAAGTCAATGGCGGATAATCCCATATTCAGCCTGGGGTATAGCATTGTAAGCCCGCTTCACTGGGGGCCTACCTGCATGGAACTATACCTGAGATCTTCGGGCCATAAAATACCGATGATGGTAAACGGTGAACCGCTTGCCGGCGGAACGGCACCGGTGACACTGGCGGGAGCAATAGCACTTTCCAATGCCGAAATATTAAGCGGTATAACAATATTACAGGTGCTGGAAAAGGGCCGGCCCAGTGTCTATAATCTAGGGTTTGCGCATGTTATTGATATGAAGAGTGCTATCTCGCTTTCGGGAAGCGCGGAGTGTGCGCTTTTAGCCGGAGCCGGGGCTAATCTGGCGGAATATTATAAGCTCCCTTCGGCCTCGTGGGTAAGTACCGAGTCCATGGTTGTTGATGAACAGTCAGCTTTTGAAAAAACTTTAAATGCTTTTGCCCATATTGCAAACGGAGTAAATATTATCTGGGGTGTGGGACAGGTGGAATCACAGCTTACATTGAGCCTGGAGCAGGCTGTTATTGACAATGAGATCATCGGCCAGCTAAAAAGAGTAAAAAGAGGGATAGAAGTGAACCGGGACAGTATTGCTCTCGACCTGATCAAGCGGGTGGGTTTTGGGGGGGATTATTTAAGCACGGAACATACCCTGGAAAATTTTAAGAAGGAACTGGTTTTTCCGGAGCTGGTCTCCAGATGTAAAAGAGAAGCCTGGGAAAGCTCGGGTTCAAAAACAATGCTTGAAAGAGCGGAAGACAAAGTGAAGGAGCTGTTAGGCAAAAAGAAAGTAAATTATCTTTCGGAAGTTCAGAGAGGAAAAATAATGAAGGTGGAAAAAAAATGGATAGAAAAAACGGGTTGACCGGTATTCTTTTTCTTGTATTTGCAGGGTGTAATTTGTTTTCAGATATTACGATAGATACCGCGTTTGAAAACGGCCATCTGGGAAAATATACCATAATCCAGCCGGATACGATCTACGTAGGGCCTATAAGCGGGCACAGGGACAGCTGGTTTTCGTTCAAAATAAAAGGGGTCAAGAACAAAAAAATAAATATATTATTTGAAATGATCTATAAGGGTCCCATTAGCAGTATCTGGGGGGCCGAAAACGCGGCCATGGTAACCTATGATGGTAAAGGCTTTGAAATTGTAAAGGATATTGCTCTTACTTCCAAAGTTCCCGGTGCGGCCTCCGGCAACTATGTTCAGAAGTTTACCCACGTTTTCCGTGAAGATGAAGCCCTGTTTTCCTACTGCGCGCCCTGGTCAAATACAAAAATGGCGGAGCTGGCGGAGAAACTTAACTCAGACCGGCGCGTGCAAATTGAAAGTATAGGCGCTTCCGGATTTAAAAAGCTTCCTCTTACCTGTTTTAAGATCACCGACGGGAACTTGCCTGATAAAACAAAGAAAAAATTATTTCTTACGGGCAGGGAAGATGCTTATGAAGCAGGCGGGTCCTGGGCGGTGGAAGGAGTTATCAGATTCCTGCTTTCAAAAGATCCGGCAGCGGAAGAAATGCTAAAAAAAATAGTATTTTATATTTTTCCTATTTTTTCTGTTGACGGGGTCGCGGTCGGAAGTACAAATTACCCGCTTGATCCTGAAAATAACAATTTTGTGTATGTTACGGCCGCCTGGGACAAAGAACCGCCGTATCATGAAGTAAAACTCATGAGGGATTTTTGGAGCAAGATGAAGCAGGAAGGCGTAGAATTTGATGTTGGCTTTAAGTTCCATTCCTGCTGTTACGCGCAGAATCATTTCAGGCCGGAAGACTGTGCAAAAGAAAATAAGAGTAAAGAAAGGGAATTACTCGGGATATTAAAACACAACATACCCTGGAGAGAGGAAGCAGGCCCGCTGGAGGCCCCGAAAAAATACATGAATTGCAGTTTTCTTAAGGTATTCCCGAATGCCATCACTTTCAGCTCGCACAATGATTTTATTTTTGCGGGCCAATATACGGGTACGGAGAAGAACGTTTACAGAAGGCATGAGGATATTCTGCAGGACGGAGAGCTTATTGCCAGAGCCTATGCGGAGTTTTTTGGAATAGAAGCCCGGGAAACAGCGCCTTATCTGATGGCCGGAGACGTGGATGTAAATAACGGAAAAAAGGGCGCTCCCGTAAGCTATTCCGTGTATTATTATGACCTGAACGGATTGCCTCCTGCCGGAATTAAGGTAGTAATAAACGGCAAAGCTTTTAAAATGGACTGTGCTAGGGAGCCGGACTATAAAAGACCCGTTAAATATACTCTGCAAACAACCTTAGAGGAACCCCGGAATGATTATTATTTTACGGCGTCTAACGGGAAAAAAGAAAGGAAAATACCGGAGGGCGATTATTTTCTTCCCGGCCCTTTTATTTTAAATTAAGAGAAAAAATGCCGCGAAACCTGCGGCCGGGAGTCCAGGATGAATTTAAAAGATAAGAAGCGGTTAATGAAAAACGCTGAAATAATACTTGAGGTCTGCGGAAGAGCCCGGGCAGGAGAAACTGTTTTGATCCTGGCCATGCGGGAAAAGCTGCTCTATGCCGCTGCTCTGGCAAAAAAAGCGGTTGAACTTAAATTAAACCCTTTGATCATTGATATCACGGAATATCATGGAAACGCCTACAAGGACCGGATAGTTAATCTGCCGCTTAAAAAAGCTATCGTTTCGGCCGATATTGTGCTGAATCTGCAGGATCTTGCAGGAATAAGCAGAATGCTGGGTGATCATAAAAATAATGACGACAGGTGGCATACAGGCGCAGATAGAAAAATATGGATAAACAATAATGCCATGGAAAAATGGGCTATAACAGGGCAAAAGACAGCCGGGATAAGAACAAGGACGCTCAAGCTTATAAAGCTGCTTAACAGATCAAAAAACGTGAGGATCACTTCTAAACAAGGTACTGATATTAGCTTTTGCCTGGGAAAAGGCTATATGGCTACCCCGGTTCTCGCTATCTGCCCGCTCTACGGCGAAGTTGCGATCACTCCGGCGGCGAATACGGCCCGGGGCGTATTTGTAATAGACGGCCCGACGCAAAGGGGCGTGCGGCCTTATTATGAATTGAATAAAAAATTCTTAAAAGTATTTGTAGAAGCCGGTAAAGCGGTCAGCTGGAGCGGTGACGCTGTGCAGGTAAAGCGCTTAACGGAATTTATAGAAAGCGGCAAACCCAGAGCCGATGCAATAGATGAAATTGGCATTCCTACCACGGAATTTAAGGATAATGACAGGTACTGGTGGAGAGACAAAACCCACCATCATGACAGGATACATATTGCCTTAGGAAACAATGTTTTGCGGAAAAAAAATATTCATGGCGAGCATCATATGGATGGTGAAGTCAGCCGGGCTACTATTTATGTTGACGGGAAAATGATAATGAACAACGGCAGGTTCACGGGCTCGTTTTAGGATCTGCAGAGGAAGAGAATGATAAAGATAAATAGAATTCTATTAGGTGTTTTTTTTATTCTGACTCCCTTTTATATGCTGGCTGAGTCCGTTTGGCAGCCGGTATTTTTAAGGACTTCAGCAATGAAAGCGGCAGGCATTACAGGCGGCGAGTGCGGGCAGTATCAAACCTGCATGGAAAGGAGTCTGAGGGAGCCGGATATTATTTTGACAGGTATAGATGTAGGAGGAGTTGTTAAAAGCGTCAACAACGGAAAAAACTGGTTTTTTCCCGTAATGGAAGGCCTGAGAGGTGGAGCTGTTTCTTCAGTTGCTTTTAGTCCTGAAACCCCGGAAAAAATGTACGCGTACGGGCACTATATAGTATACAAAGAAGGCTCAAAAGACGGTTTTTTTCGGTCGACAGACGGCGGTAATAAGTGGCAGTTAACTCTGGATCTTACTGCGCTTGTGGACAAGCAGAAAAGTAAACCCAGGATCCACCGGGCTCATCATCAGATAGAAATAGATACAAAAAGCGGAACTGTTTATTTCGGCACCTGGATCTTTGGCTTATACAAGTCAAAGAAGGGCGGTGACCCCGGGAGCTGGGAAAAAAAGGGTCTGGAAGGCCTGTATATCAGGCATGTGAAAATAGATCCATTTAACGGTAATAATATTCTTGTGGGAACTGATGAAGGTGATATTTGGAGGTCGGCAGATGCGGGCGATAAATGGGTCAAGGCAGAGCTGACGCTGCAAAAGAAGGCGAGAGCTGCAGCCGGGACCGCTATTGGCAGCCTCAAATTTGACCCAAAAGTCAGGGACCTTGTTTATGCGGTTGTTGAAAATGAAGGTTTATTCCGGTCCCCGGACGGAGGGCGCAATTTTGAGAAAATAGAAAACAGGCCAAAAACATTTGGTTTTGAGCTAAGCCCTGTGGATCATGATTATATGTATCTTCTTACCCAGGACAAAGACGCATATTACAGCCATGACGGAGGGAAGGAATGGAGACTATCGAAGATCAATGCGGAACTGCAATTTATCCGCTCCGGATGGATAGGAAATCCTTCAACCGGAATATCCCCGGATCCCCGGGACAAAAACAAGGGACTGATCTCAATAGGCACCAGAATTTATCGGACGTCAGACGGCGGTGAGAACTGGGACCCGTCCAGCGAAGGAAATCCGGGCTTTGCTTATGGCTGGTCTGCGCCGTCGACAAACCATTATTTTGACGGGGATGATCCAAAAAGACAATGGACTTTTAATCTTGATTTTGGGACAGTTGCGACAGAAGATGGCTGGGATACTGCTGCCTGCTATGGGAATGGGGATACAAAATGGAAAGACGGCACGTGGAGCTGGGGAAGCTGTACTTATGGAGGCGTAATTGTTAAAAATAAGGACAAGGAAAGGTGGATAGTTATAGGGGGAAAGTATTTTCGGAATACTATTTATATATCGGAAGATAAAGGGAGAAATTGGCATTTTGTGGAAGATGAGAATAAATTTCCCCTGGAATTGGGGTATGCTGAAGCCATCTTACAGCATCCAGATAAGCAAAATATTATCTATTGCTGTAACTTAAAGAGCAGTGACGGCGGGGTAACCTGGAAAAAAATGGCGGACGGAACATACAGGGTACTCGGCCTGTTCAGGAAAAACGGGGATATTATTTACGGTGCGAGAGGGGAGCGAAAGAACAACCGTAATATCTATAAAAGCAAAGATCAGGGTGCCACCTGGGAACAACTTCCTGAACCGCCTCTAAAAAAAGCGGTGCAGCTGGGGTATCACTGGCATGGGACTGCTGAATTTGCCGTTGATACAAAAAAAGAAGATGTCTTCTATACTGTCAGCAGCGAATGTAATATTCTTAAATATTCTCCGGAAGAAGGCTGGAAACAGTTGAATATAATACAGGATTGTCCCTGCAGCGGTGAAGTTGCCACCCATCCAAAAAAATCAGGCGTGGTTTTTTGCTGCTGCAAAGGGGAAGGGGAACCGGGTGTTTTTATGAGTTCTGATTTCGGAAGTACCTGGAAGTGCCTGCAGGCAGATCTTCCTATGGGAGGCAAGGGATCACTGGTTGTAGATCCTCATGAAGATACACTATATTTTAACGGTGGTTTTGGGATGTGGAAAAGAAAAATACCGGAATAACCGGAGCAGTGAAATATTATTGTTATTTAACCTTATAAAACTATTAGGGGGAAAAATGAAAAAAGTTCTGGCTGTTATCCTGGCGGCAAGCTTTATGTTTGGGGCCTATGCGGAGGAAAAAGAAGAAAAAAAACCGGCAGCTTCTAAAAAGCAGGCTGCTGCCAAAGATGAAGATAAACTTATCCAGGAACATAACCTTGCCAGGCCTGAGAACGGCGGAAGAATCTCTCTGGAATTTATAGGCAAGGATGCCGGGAAAGACAGGCAAACCACCGCGGAACAAGTTATAGATGGAAATGTACATACAAGATGCGTTGTTTGGGGCGCTCCGCTTGCGTATAAAATAAATTTTGTCGATAAGCTTCCGGTCGCGCAGATCAATTTTATTTGCTCGGACGCGGAGATCGAAGAATCTCCGAAAGATATAGAAGTTATATTTTCCGACGGTATGGTTATTAAAAAAACACTTGAAATTATAAGGCCTAAAGGAAAAAATAATAAACCGCGGCAGGTTATTGAAACCGGCGGGAAGCTGCTTGAATGGGTCGAGGTAAAAGTTCTTTCAAATTATGAGGGCCTGCCCAACAAAGACGGGAAAAAATGCACCTGGGGAGGGATTGGAGAGATTGAAGTAATAACACCCGCAGAACTGAAACAATACACCGTGGTCGCTGATTATAATGCGGGCGCGCCGGCATACATTAAAGGGGAGGTGCCCAGGTCTGATTATTCAAATGTTAAGGTATTCATGCCTTCAAAAATAGCTTTAGGCGAGCACCCGGGGATCTATCTTTCCAGGGCTGAGATCGTTGAGATGAGAGAAAAAATGAAAACTGATCCCAGGTCAAAACCGATGCTGGAAAAAATGCTGACGGCCTGTGATGAATGGTTGAAAAAAGATATCAAGCACCCTGATCCGAATATTCCGGCTCAGATGAAGGACCGGGGAGATGCCCAGGCAAAAGCACATGACCTGATGAGTAAAATGGCCGGCTGGCTGGGTTGGGCCTATCAAATAACGGACAATGAGGAATACGCAAAAAAAGCAAAAGAAATACTGACGGGTTATGCAAAGCTTTATCCCAATGACTACAAGGAACATAAAGGCGTCCATCCCTCAGATACCAGCAAAATAATGGCACAAAGACTGAGTGAGGCCATGTGGCTCCTGCCGCTTATTCAGTCCTACGATATGATCTACAACTCAAAGTGCATGTCTGATGAAGATAAAAAGCTCATAGAAAATGACCTTATTGGCCTGGCCCTGAGGTTTATAGATAGTTCTATGTGGGCTAAAAAGGCCGCCTCCGCTGACGAAACCTCCAGAAGAGACAAAGAAAACCCAAAATGGAGGACAACTGATCCCGTTGGGCCTAGTAAAGTTACCGGGAACTGGACCAATTTTTATAATGCCGCGTATATTCAGGGTGGTATTGTTTTGAAAGACCAGAACTGGATAGATATAGGAGCGGCAAATGCGAAAAGCAACCTGCATTTTGGCATCGGCGAAGACGGGATGTGGCTTGAAGGGGCTATTGGTTATCAGCTCTTTGCCCGGCAGGCGCTTATTGCGGGCCTGGAGCCCCTGGCAAGGCAAGGGATAGATCTTTACAGTTTTGAAAAATGTAAGTTTAAAAATCTTTTTGATTCGCCGTTTGTGTACGCATTCCCTGACGGTACGGCGCCGGGTATTCATGATTCAGGAAGAGTGTCCGCCGGAGGCGGCTCGGAATCAATGGCTTTTGATTTCGGATACTTGAGATACCGGGACCTGAATTACGGTACGATCGTTAATCAAACCTACCGCCAGATCTTCCAGTCTGCGGGGAACTATTTCCCGACGATTATTTTTGAGAAAGTTCCCGAACAGCAGCTGGCCGGTTTTGGCAGCCTTATTTTTGATAATCTTGGCTACGCTGTTCTGCGCGGGGAGGATGGGGGGAGCAAAACTTACGAACTTATGGATTACGGGCCGCATGGGGGCGGACACGGGCATCCGGATAAACTGAACATAATTTTATATGCGGACGGAGATGAATTAACAGGTGAACCGCAAACGTACAGATATGAGGATAATTTATATACCGAATGGGAACATCCCACAATAGGGCACTGGACGATGTGCGTGGATAAAAACAGCCAAACTGCCACTACCGGAAAATTGCTTGTATTTTATGATAAGGGGAACATGAAAATAATGCGCGGGGTTTCTGACGGGGCGTATCCGGGTGTTATTCTTGACCGGACCTTTGTGCAAATGCCGGGATATTTTGCTGATATATTCAAAGGCTGGGGGCCGGCAAAGCATACCTTTGATTATCCCCTTTGTTTCAGGGGAACTCTGGATCAGCTAAAAGATGCAAAACCGGAAACCTTAAAACCAATGGAAGCTCCTGCGGTAAGGGCCTATAACAAAATAATGATCTCCGAACCGGTCAGGACGGAAAAGGTTTGGACCGGGATTTGGAGCCGGACTGCTGTTAAAGTTGAAGCAACTGCCCAGCCGGATGAAAAAGCCCTGCCGGATGATCAAAGAACTCACCCTGCAAATACTGTGAAAGCCAGCTTGCTGGGTTCTCCGGATACTGTTATTTACGCAGGCAAGGTTCCCGGGGGAAGGCATGAAGTAGTTGCCAGAAGGGAAGGCAGGGAGGCGGTATTTGCCGCCGTTATAGAACCTTATATGTCGCTTGCCGTCGTGAGCTCCATAGAGAAAATAGAAATAAACGGCCCTGTTCCCGCCTGTGGAATAAAAGTGAAAAGAACCGATGAGGGAACGGATTATATTATTGTCAGATTTGACCGGCAGGAGAATGGGCTTCCCGGGAGTGCTTCTGTTTCAGGTAACATTTCAACCGATGCCCTTGTTTCTGTTATAAGGCTTGATAAAAAGGGAAAAGTGCTTGAACTTGGTATGTCCGGAGGGATGAAGTTAAGCATTGGAGATTCCTTTATAGAAAGCCCGGTTAAACCGGATATTGTCTGGAAAAAATATTAAAATAGAGGAAATATTATGAAGCGAGTAAGAGTAGGTATAATAGGTGCCGGTTGGATGGCTGGAACATATCATTTGCCGATCCTGGCGGAAATAAAAGAGGCCGAAATAACCGCAATTTCCGAAATTGACATAAAAAAATTACATCAAATGGCCGGAAAATATAAAATTAAAAATATATTTACCGACCATAAAAAAATGCTCAAGGAGGCAGAGCTTGACGCGGTCTATGTGACAACCCGGCCGGACGCTATAAAAAAAATAGTAATAGACTGTTTTAATGCAAAAAAGGCCGTCTTTCTTGAAAAACCCCCGGGAATAAATCTTAAAGAGTGCAGGGAGATGTTAAGGTCGGCGGAAAAAAATAAATGCCTGAGCATGGTGGGTTTTAACAGGCGGTATTCTCCGATCATTCTGAAAGCAAGGGAAATACTCGAAAACAATGGAGGTGTGAACCATATCCTGGGAGAGTTTCACAAGAATCTTTTATCCAAGGGGGAATATTATGGGATCAGTGTTCTTATAAGTGATATAATTCATGTTCTTGACATAATAAGCTGGGTGGGCGGAAAGTCCAAAAAAGTAATGAGCTTTTCGAATAAGATTAGTGCAGATTGGAAAAACAGTTTTAATGCTCTCATTAAGTTTGAGAACGGAATAACCGGGAACCTGAGCTCTAATTTTATATCAGGTGCGCGGTATGAACGGTTTGAACTTCACGGAAAAGAAATTATGGTCGAGATAATGCCCCCGGATTATCTGAAGATATATAAAGGCGAAAAAGCCGAGCTCATCAAAGCGGAAGATCTCACCGGAACAAAAGAACAGCGTATTAATTACGGTTTTTTTGCGGAAAACAAAACTTTCATAGAATGCGTTTTGAAGAAGAAGGAGCCTGCACATACCTTGAAAGCTGCTCTTTTAACTATGGAGCTGATCAAAAAGATAGCACAGAATTAATATTTACTGAAGTTATTTTTTATTCGGAGCAGGTGGTAGAGTAAAAAGAAATTAAAAAATGAAAATTTTTGTTTAACGATCAGCGGAATCCAAAAGCTTTGTAATCAGTGGAATCGTTGGTTAAAAGGAGACGTTATGAAGAAGTGTACAATAATATATTTTCTTGCGGTTTTCATTTTTACCTGCCTGCCGGTCAGGGCAGAAGAGTACAAACCGAAAAAGACGTTAAAAGAGGATATAACAGAAGTCAACCTGGTAAAAGGCTATAAAGAGCAGCATCCCAGATTGCTTTTTGGTGCCGGGGATATTTCTTTGTTTAAACAAAGAGCCAAAGACCAAAAAAACCTTTGGGATAATGTTCTCAGTCAGGGGGAAAGTTTAAACAAGTCGCTTCCTGCGAGCGAGGACATAAAACAGGGCGGGAAGTACTGGCGTATTGAGTATGTGCTTTCCGGGGCCCTGGCCTATTTTGTCACAAAAGACAAAAAGTACAAAGACGGCGCGGTCAAATGGATGACAGCTCATTGTGAGGTAGACACCTGGGGAACAAAGTTTAATTCCAATCATGACCTTGAAGCTTCCTGGTACCTGTATTATATCTCTCTCGCCTATGATATTTTGTATAATGAGCTCTCCACAGCGGAAAAAGAAACTATAGAGAAAGGGCTTATTTTGCACTCTCAGGCTATTTATGATTCTATGAAGACGGCGCCGGAGGGCGGCTACAGATACGATCAGAACCACACCTATATCCCCACGATTGCGCTTATTACTGCGGCTCTGGCGCTGGATAAAGTCAAGGCGGCCTCTGACTGGCTGAATCTGGGGAACGCAGTAGTAAAACGAAGCAGGTATGTGCTGGGGTCCGACGGTTTTTACTACGAGGGCTATGGCTACTGGAAATATGCGATGCACTGGCATGTCAGATATGCCGATATGCTCTCCCGCGCAACCGGTGCAGATATGTTTAATTTGCCGCTTTTCAAAAATAATTATCTTTTTGCGCTACACCTGTCCCTGCCGGCTTCACCTTTCTGCTTTGATATTAATGATATCGGGAGCGGCGCAAATAACCGGCCGGAAAATATTTCTTTGCAGTGGTGTTACATGCTTTACAGATTTGCGGGTGTCTTCAATGACGGAAAAATGAAAGCAGTGGCGGATAGGATTGTGGCGATGAGCTCTAATGCCGATGATCCGGCTATGTATTTTCTCTGGTATGCCGATAAAGTTAAAGCCGCACCCATGGAAGAAATTCCACCCTATCATTATTTTAGTGACCAAGATTTTGTCGGCTGGCGGTCTTCCTGGGAGGAAGATGCGACTATTTATTTGTTCAGAAGCGGCCCGCCTGAAGGCCACGCCGCAAATTCTAAACTTAAAGAGTTCAAGGACTGGACCATGAATGCCGGTCATGTTCACCCGGATATCGGTTCTTTCTGGATCTATGGAAAAGGCGCCTACCTTGCGGTTGATACGGGCTATACCGCCAATAAGTGGACAAAGGATCACAATACCATTCTGGTTGACGGAATGGGGCAGGGAGATGACGGTACCTATCATAACGAAAGAGGGATGCCCTATAACAAATTTAACGGCGTCAGTATAAAGAAACAGTTCTTATGCAAGGAATACGGGTATGCAGCCGGGGATATTTCTACTGCCTATATGAAAGGCGATTTGGGTAAACTGGCACTGCTCCGGCAGGTTGTTATGACAAAAAACTACCTGGTAGTATTTGACTCCCTTTCAGGCGAAAAGCCGCATGAATATACCTGGATAAGCCATTCCGATAAAGAATATAAAAAGGAAGGCGGCTGTTACGTCACGGAAAACGGCAAGGCAAGGCTTTTAACCTTTAATCTGCTTCCCGATAATTTCAAGGCGGAAACCGGGATTGCCGCGGTAATGGGTGGTACCGCGCCGGGGAAGGGGAAGAAAGAAGACCGGGGTTTTGAACTGACGCTGCAAGCGCAAAAGGCCGGGAGCACAGGGTTCTTAAATGTATTATTTCCTCTTTCAAAAGCCGAGAAAGATCCTGTAAGTGTAAAAGGAAGAGTGGATCAAAAAAGTGTTACCGTGGATATTGTCTGGCCTGAAAGCGTTAAGGAAACAGTTACTCTGGATCTGAACTGGCTGCAATCCGGAACGAAAGGCCCGGTTACTTTCTCGAAGTGAAACACAAAACAGCCCTTTACGATAACAACTTTTGCGGTTGCGGAGAGGAATATGAGGCTCTTTGAAGCATGTATCGCCGGTATGCTTTTTGCGGTTCTGTTATCAGGTGAAGAGCTTACCGATAAAATTACCCGGTATGGCGTTACCTGGACCTTTGATAAAATAGTTCCCTGCGGTCAGTTTGTTAACGGCGACTATTATGTGCTCGGTCCGGTAACTGTGACCGATATAACTCCCAAACCTGAAAATGGGCGTAACGGCTCTGCTCTTAATCCCCCGCCAAACGCAGATAAAAGCGGCTACGACAGCAGGTTGGAAACGGGAAGATATGATCCTGCCATGCGCGCGGCTTTGCCGGTAAAAATGAAGCCCGGGGATATGCTAGTTTCCTCGGTCAGCGCGGCTGTAGTCGGGGAAATTCAAAACTGGCTCAAGAAAACCGCTTCACACAGTCCAATAAAGAGTTATTCTGTGTTAACCTGCCTGGCCGCGGCTCCTCCTCAAGATGCTTTCAGGCCGTCCTATGCGGATGGCTATAGTAAAGAACAAAAACTCTATCTTGCAAAAGATCTGAAAAGAGAACTTCTACCGCGGCTTGCCTACGGAAAAAATATTTTCAAGGTGGAAAAAGGAAAACTCAGTTTGAAAGAACTTGAAGACCGGTTTATAAGGACCTGGCTGGATATATTGTTTTTTGAATATGACACTCCTGTTGAATATATGCCGGGGTATCCCGCGGAAACAGCGAGAGCGGTGGGTATTGCCACGCTTGCTTTAATGACCGATTTGCAATCCGAAGAAAAAGAGAAACTATTGCTTGGTGTCGTGCAGTACGGTATCGATCTGTGGGGGCTGGTAAGAGCGGGCTATCCCGGGTGGCCCGGTTTCGGGGGGCATGGCAACGCCAGGAAGTGGCCAATTATATTTGCGGGCATGCTGCTCGGGGACGAAGCTATGTCTTCGCCCGATAAAAAATATCCGAATGTCAAGTTTGGCGAAGATATGCAGACAATGTACGGAGACTGCTGGACCGGCGCGAAAGTTATGTATGCCGGCCATTTGGGAAAAGACGGGGAAAAATATAAAAAAGGGTGGGGCTTGTACGAGGATCTTCAGCCAAAAGACTGGCCTGTTGCCGCCGGAGACAGTTCCGGCTTTGGAAAGGGGACCTATATAGGAGAAAATTACCGCCGCTGCTGCACGAGCCATGTATGGGTAGGCGAAGCTCTTGCCGCCAGGATAATGCATGCCGAAAAAAATTGGCAGCATGATGCTTTTTTTGATTATGTTGACCGCTGGATGACCGAGGATGATACTGCCTTTATTAAAATAATCAAAGAGCAGACAGGTCAGGACTATTCCGCAGACTGGCAGCGGCAGAAGCAGGCCTGGGACCCTTTCATAATGGAGATGTGGTCCAAATACCGGCATAATTTACCCAAATAATAGAGAGGCTAATGAACTCAAAAGAAAGGATATTTGCCGCGCTTGAACACAAATATACGGATAAAGTACCGGTACATCATCTTGGTATGGCTTCAAAGATCGCCTCGGAGATCACCGGCAAAGAAATATTTATAGGAGGCGGACTGCAGCAGTTCCGGGAAGCACAAGCAAGATTTGAAGGGGAAGACGCGCACCGGAAGTTCATGGAAAAAAGCTTTTTAGATGCTATGGAAGTCGCAAGAGTGTTCGATATGGATCTTGTCAGAGTTACCGGCTGGCGTGAATTAAAAAAACCCTCGAAAAAAATAGATGACCTGACGTTCAGGTATGATGAGCCGGACGGCAGCTATGTCGTTAAAAGCTGCTCTCCGGAACAGGAGTTGTATCAGACTGTTCAAACTTCGAGCGGAGGGCCGGAAAAAGATCTTGCTTATTTGGAAAAATTTGTAGAAGAAATGGAACTTAATTACGAAAAGAAAGTGTGGAATTTGGATGAGTTTCAAATATATAAGCAAGCCGACGACTATTTTAAAGGTGAAAGGGCCGTCTATGGCGCCGGTGCGGGATTGCATATACTTTACGAGCCGCCTGTTTGGTTTGAAGCCACGCTGCTCAGGCCTCAAATTGTTGAAAGGTTCCTGGACCTTCAGGTGAAAACAGCCGTAAAACAATTTGAGTTGTATTCAAAGCTGGGAATTAAAATACTGCTTGGCGGGGGTAATTGCGCGTCCACTCAAGCGCCGTTCTTTTCGCCGGACACAGTTCGAGCTCTTTTGCTCCCGCGCATAAAGAAAATTGTTTCCTACAGCCAAAAAATTGGCAGCTATTTCATATACGGGAGCGCGGGTAACTTATGGCCGATCGCTGATATTCTTTTTAAAGAGGGCGGGATCCGGGGCTTGTATGAAGTTGACCGTATTGCCGGTATGGATCTTAAATTGTTAAGAGAGAAATATCCCATGCTCACACTACAGGGTAATATTTCTTCCATAACTCTCCATCAGGGAAGCAAAGAGGATGTTTATAAGGAAACTATGGACAATCTGAAAACTGCAAAGAAGCTTGGAAGTATTATTGTGGGCGTGTCAAACGCTATCGTTCCGGAGACGCCGGTAGAAAATGTAGAAATGATGCTGGAAACTATACGGAAACATAATATCTAAATTACTTGCTTCATTTCCGGCCGGGCGCCGCAAAAAGGAGAAGTTATTTCGGCAAATATCTGCAAAAGCGGGCTGGTGGGGGCAGAAATAACTTTGCACAGGAAATTTAGAAAATACAATAAAACGGAGGCCTGCTACAGCCTGCATCCCGGAATAAGAAGGCAGGCCCTGCTGAAGAAAGGCGGCCCCGTCTGTATTAAATAACAGGTAAATAGTAATAAATATCCGTAGTAAAAGGGCGCTTATGCTTGAAAAAAATAAAGGAATATTCTGGAGTATCGGACTGGTAATAGGCTGCATACTCTGGGGCGCTTCTTTCTATCAAATGAAAGACGCGATGGTGTATATTCAACCCCTGCCTTTTGTTGCTGTAAGAATGTTTGGCGGAGCCATAGTTATCGGCGTGCTTGCGCTTATCTCGGGCAGGAACCTGCTTAAACATCCTAAACAGGGTATTATTCTTGGAGTATTGCTCTCCTCTATTCTGATAACTCAAACCCTAGGCCTTAAGATAACTACCGCTTCGAACTCCGGTTTTATTACGGGAATGTTCATTGTTACCGTGCCATTTTTTTCTTTATTGTTCTATAAAGAAAGGACTTCATTGTTAAAGTGTTTTGCTATCGGAGTCAATCTTGTCGGTTTATGGTTTTTGACCGGGGGCCTGACCCGCATAAATGCCGGGGATGTCTGGACGCTTATTACAGCACTGGTTTGCGGTGTTCAGATAGTATACTTGTCAAAAATTATGAAACAGGAAAAAATGGATGCTTTTGTACTGTGTTTTCAGATGTTTTTTGTAACTGCTCTGGCGGCCCTGGTTTTTTCTCTAGTTTTGGGTATACCTTATCATTTTGGAAGCAAAGGTAACATCCTGAGGATAATTTATTTGATAATTTTTCCGACAGTTTTATCGTTTATTCTGCAGGTAGTAGCGCAAAAATATATCTCGACCGTCAGAGCTTCTTTACTTTTAACGGCAGAACCTGTTTCCGCGGCGCTTTTTGCCTGGACTCTGGGCGGGGAGAAATATGTGCCAATAGCAGCTTTTGGCGGTTTTCTAATGGTTGCCGGTATGATAATTTCCGAGATACCTGAAAATAAAAAAATTAAAAAGGGTGCCTCTTAAGACACCCTTTTTCCTTGAATTCTTTAAAGATCAGGTAATTCGCAAAGCGCTTCGTCTATTGCCCGCGTATCAAGAGCAATATCTTGCAGATCGCCTTTAAGATAAGCATCATAGGATGCAAGATCAAAGTGCCCGTGCCCGCTTAAACATAGCACAATGGATTTTTCTTTCTTTTGTTCTCTGCAGGTGATAGCTTCATCTATGGCTGCTCTAATTGCGTGAGAAGTTTCCGGTGCAGGCAGGATCCCCTCGGTTTTTGCGAACATAACTGCCGCATCAAAGCACGGGTTTTGGGGATACGCTTTTGCTCCTATTATTCCCTCGTGTACCAGCAAGCTTAAAAGCGGTGAATCCCCGTGGTACCTTAACCCTCCCGCGTGGATCCCCGAAGGCATAAAAGAATGGCCCAGGGTGTACATTTTCATCAAAGGCGTCATTTTTGCCTCATCTCCAAAGTCATAACGATACGGGCCCTTGGTCAGAGTAGGACAGGCCGTAGGTTCAACCCCGATAAAAGTAATATCTTCGCCTTTGAGTTTGCGCGGGACAAACGGGAAGGCCATACCTGAGAAGTTGGAACCGCCGCCGACACAACCTATAATAACATTAGGCGTTTTTTCTCCGGCAAGCGCAAGCTGTTTTTCAGTCTCAAGTCCTATAATTGTCTGATGAAGACAGACATGATTAAGCACGCTCCCGAGGCAATACCTGGTATCTTTGCTGGTTACCGCGTCTTCCACAGCTTCCGAAATTGCTATACCCAGAGAACCCAATGATTTCGGGTCCTTTTTCAAAACGGCCCTGCCGGCATTGGTACGGGTTGTCGGAGAAGGGAATATGGTGGCACCCCAGGTCTGCATAAGTATCCTTCTGTAGGGCTTTTGTTCATAAGATACTTTCACCATATAAACAACGCACTCCAGGCCGAATTTTTGAGTGGCGAAAGAGATCGCGCTGCCCCATTGACCGGCGCCCGTTTCGGTTGTCAGGCGTTTTATTCCCTGTTTCTTATTGTAATAGGCCTGGGGAATTGCAGTGTTCAATTTATGCGAACCCGCGGGGGAAACACTTTCGTTCTTGTAATAGATCCTTGCCGGGGTTTTTAGTTCTTTTTCCAGATTGAAAGCCCGGTGCAGGGGAGAAGGACGCCAGAGTTTGTAAGCCTCACGGACTTCGTCGGGAATTGCTATCCATTTTTCCTGGCTGACCTCCTGCATTATTAACTCCATAGGGAAGACCGGCGCCAGATCCCCGGGCCCGATCGGGCTGCCGTCACCTTTTAAGGGTGGGGGAAGTTTTACTTTTAGATCGGCTTGAACGTTATACCATTTTTCAGGAATGTCTTTTTCGCTTAGAAATATCTTATTGTCCGCCATATCAGGCCTCCTTTGGGAAATCTAGAATATTTTATAGTATAATATAAAATTAGTCAATGTTATTCATATGGATTCGAAGCCTTGAATTTCAAAGAGCGGGAAGAACCTAATATTGTCAAAAAAGCTTTTTACATAACGTTTCATGTTGAAAAATCCTGTGGTTTGTCCTATCATATATTCCGGCACAGGAACTGTGCCAAGATGCCGTATTAAGAGGTGAAAAATGGACCATATTAAGCTTTGTGACAAGATCTATCTTGTCGGCCGCGGTGATTGGGGGCACCTGCCGCGTTTGACCTCAAAATATGATTGTAATATATACCTGATAGACGGGGGAAGCGAGCTGGCTCTGATAGATAACGGGGAAGCATTGAATTTTCTTAAATTGCGCAAGAATATTATTTCAACCGGGCTGAGCGTAAAAAAAATAAAGAAATTATTAATTACGCATAACCATTTTGACCATGTTGCTAATACCTGGATATTAAAAAAGATTTTCAAGGCAGCTGTTTTTGCCGGAAAAGGCAGTTATTTTACTCTCAAACCTGACAGATTTGTTAAGACCGGTGACAGGATAAATGTCGGAAATGTTCAGCTCAGGGTTTTTAATACTCCCGGTCATACGCCGGACGGGCTCTGCTTTCTCACGGAAATAAACGGCAAAAAGGTTCTTTTTACGGGAGACACGGCTCTGGGTGATCAACCGCGCAGCGGGAAAGGACTGGTGGGCTGGTATAATGCTCTGTGGGGCTCAGACCTGAAAAAATATATAAAAAGCGTGAGATTTATTAAGAATATGGATGCGGATATTATATTGCCGGGGCATGGCGCTCCGCACCTGACAAAGAAGCGGTGCCGGGTTTCCATGAGAAATTGTCTTAAGAGGATAGTCAGATTCGGCCGTTATAAAGAGCTTGAAAGTATGATCCCTCTGGCCTTCGACCGCGAGGGGGTCGAGAAGTGTTTTAATTTGAGTCCGGACACGCAATTGAAATTTAATATCAGGCTTGTTAAAAAGCGGGGAAAATAGAGCTTATGCCTGCTTGTAAACAAAGCTCCGGTAATTCTAAGAGTAGATCAGTTCAGTATTGAATATCCCTCGAAACCACCCTTTTCTCTGACATTTAAATGATTTTCCTATAACTGAACGGTTTTTCCAGCAAATCTTGCTTTTAGGTTGACTTTGAATATCAAATCTTGTATATTCTTGTAGCACTTTGAAACTTTTTATTAGAAAGGGGGATTCCGGTATTTTTCCGGCAAAAAGCAAAAATGGCAAAAAAAACCAGTACTTTTAAGGCAAAGTCCGCAATAGAGCTGGGTGAAAAGATGGGCTTAACCAAAAACGATTTTGACGTTTTTGGAAAGTACAGCGGAAAGCTGAATCCGGAAGCTGTCCAGCGGCTCAAGAAGGGAGGGAAGGCAAAGCTTATTTTGGTGGCTCCCACCATGCCTGTGCATGGCACGGATAATCAACATTATATAATATGCGAGCGGCTTATTCAGGCCTTTTCTTTACTCAGGAAAAAAACACTCCTATGTGTTCCCGGTTTTTCCCTTGAAGATATGCTCGTTCATGAAACCTATAATAATCTCTATCCGCTGGATGATGTGATCACGGGCTGCGGCGAAATTAACAATATTGCTTACATGCATAATTTTATCGCTAATTATATTAATAATCAATTTGTTCATAACGGGCATTCTACGGCACTGCCTCATCATCTTATGTGGAGCAGGGCTTCAACGTCCAGGGATGAGGCGCTTAAAAGGGTCATTACCGGCTTTGGAAATACGAGGCCGGGCAGGGCCTTAAAAGAAGAAAGTGTCATGCAGGTACTTAACTCCGAACTGCTTGCCGTGGTTGCGGCTTCGCTTACGGAAGAAGAATTAAAAGCCCGCCTGGCTAAGATAATTGTCGGAATTTCCAAAGAAAATACCGCGGTTCATCTGAAGGACTTAAAGCTTGATGAAATTGTTTTCAGGATGTTAAAAGGGGCTTTATGCCCGAAGATAATGCAGAATAGGAACGGTGACCCGGTAATGGTCTATTCTTCGCCCAGCGGTAATTTTCTGCCGGAAGGTAACCCGCTGGCGTTTTCCGTTGCCTCGTCACTGGCTGATTTTGTTGTTGCTAAGTTTGACAGCGGCGTGCCTTTAAGTATTGAAAAATTCCTGAATATCAGCTGTTCGGAGAATGAGATCAAGCCCGACATGGTTGTTATTACCGCGTTTGTTAATGAACTTAATATATACGGCGGGGCAAGCCTGGAGGATGCGAAGCAAAAAGACCTGGGAGCCCTGGAGAAAGGTATTCTTGTCCTTGCGAGTGATATAGAAAATGTTAAGAAATTCGGCGTTCCGGTACTGGTAAGTATCTGCGAAAATCGCGAGATAACCCGTGAAGAAATTAAAATAATAGATAAATATTGTTCGGATCTTGGCGTTAAACCTGTCTTCTCCAATACAAAAAGTTATTCCACAAAAGCCGGCATTGATTTTGTCAAGAGCGTGCTCGAGATAATAAGGATAGAAAAGAGTTATTTTAAGCCGATATATAACAACAAAATGGCGCTTAAGGATAAAATAAATACTATCTCTAAAGAGATCTACAACAAGAATAAAGTAACTTATTCTTCCAAGGCGGAAAAGGAATTTGAATTATTCGGCAGAATGGGCTTCGGAGAGCTGCATGTCTCCATTTCCCGTTCCGCCTTCTGGCGGGATCCGGGGCAGATAAATGAACTCCAGATAAAGTCCGCGTCGCTTTATGCCGGAGCGGGCCTGGTAATGGCCACCGCGGAAGACGGCGAATTTATGCCTTATTACAGCGGCAAATACAATGTAGAAAGGTTAAGAAATGCATTATGTCAATGAATCAATAAAGAAATTTATGCAAGATCTGAGCGCCAGGCTTCCGGCGCCCGGGGGCGGTTCCGCAGCTGCGCTTGTCGGAGCCGCAGCAGCCAGCCTGAACTGTATGGTAGGGAATTTTACGGCGGGCAATGAAAAATATGCCGGTGTTGACGCGGAGGTCAGGGAGCTTTTAAAAACTTCCGAAGTAACCAGGGATGAACTGCTAAAACTGCTTGAAGAGGATATTATTGCTTACGGCAGTTATGCGACGGCCTCTAAAATGCCGAAGCAGACTGAAGATGAAAAGAAAAAAAGAGCCGAAGCACTTGAAAAGGCTTTGCTTAAAGCGGCAAAAGTACCTTATGAGATAATGCTTTGTTGCTACAAGGTGCTCCAAATTTGTGAGCCGCTGGCGGCGCAAGGCAATAAAAACCTTCTAAGCGATGTAGGCGTAGCAGCGTATTTTGCGCATGCCGCGCTGAAGGCGGCTTATCTTAATGTGCTTGTAAATTTTTTATATTTGAAAGAAGAAACTATTAAGAGTAAGATACTAAAAGATACCGGGCTCCTGTTGGAAAATTCAAAACATCTGGAATTTCGGATAGAGGCGGAGTGTTATAAAAGCCTTAAGAGGTGACGTTATTGTCCGATGAACTTAATAATATAAAAAAACCGCGGCGCTTTCAACGGATCGGTCTTAATATTGAGGTGAATGTTTTTTCTGTTTCCAGAGATTTGATGGGAAAGGGCCAAATTGTGGATATTTCAGCTTCCGGGATAAAATTTGAAACACAAATTGAAAAAGGAATCAGCAAATTTGGCGAGCTGAGGGTGAGTTTTTGCCTGCCTGATGGTTCCGAAATTGCAATGACCAGGGGAGAGGTAAAGGCGCTTACAAAACTGGCTTTGGGCTGGATTGTGCGGCTGAAATTTGCAGAACCAAAAACGGTTCTTTTGCTTAAGGACTATATTGAAAAAAGAACCTCTGAAAAAAAAGGTAATGATGTGGCAGAATTTATTGAAGGAGGCAGTTAATGATCTGGGATTTTATTTTCGGCATGTTTTCAAACGATCTGGCTATTGACCTGGGGACTGCAACAACTCTGGTTTATGTTAAGGGCAAAGGGATCGTTGTTAATGAACCTTCCCTTGTGGCGCTGGTAAAAGATACACATGAGATACTGGCGGTAGGAGCCGATGCCAAAAAGATGCTGGGACGCACGCCGGGAAATATTTTGGCGATCAGGCCTATGAAAGACGGAGTTATAGCGGATTTTGAAGTTACCGAAAAAATGCTTAAATATTTTATTAATAAAGTCCATAATAAAAGGACGCCCGTGCGACCTATCGTTGTCATTGGAATACCCTCAGGTGTTACTGAAGTTGAAAAACGTGCAGTCAGGGATTCCGCGGAACAGGCCGGCGCGAGGGAAGTCTTTCTTGTCGAAGAACCCATGGCTGCCGCTATAGGTGCGGGGCTCCCTATAGAATCCCCTACAGGGAATATGATAGCTGATATTGGAGGGGGTACTACCGAAATTGCCGTTATTTCCTTGAAAGGGATCGTTTGTAATGCTTCGGTAAGGGTCGGCGGAGACGAATTATCTGACGCGATTGCCGCCCATTTAAAAACAGCGTACAATGTACTTATTGGGGAGCGTACCGCCGAAGAAATAAAAATAGAGATTGGTTCTGCTTTTCCTTTAAAAGAAGAGCTTAAGATCAATGTCAGGGGACGGGATCTGGTAACCGGGCTTCCCCGGACTCTCGAAGTTACTTCCGAGGAGATCAGAGAAGCAATGAAAGAACCGGTCTCGCAGATAATAGAAGCTATAAAAGAAACGTTGGAAAGGACCCCGCCGGAACTTTCAGCTGATATAGTTGATAAAGGCATTATCCTTGCCGGGGGTACTTCCCTGTTAAGAGGACTTGCTGAAAGGCTTAGATATGAAACCGGGGTTCCTGTCAATCTTGCCGATGATCCGGTCACCTGTGTTGTGCGCGGTGTCGGCAGGCTTCTTGAGATAGATGACGGTATACTGCGGGAAGTTGCTGTATACGAAAGAGAGTATTTCTAATAACTTCGGCAGAATTAAAATATGAGTTTAAAAGCCCGTTTATAAAGAACGGGCTTTTTTATGCTAAATTAATCCCTTGGTCCCGTTTTTGGAAAGCTCAAATATCCTAATATTCATACGGTACTTAATACCTTGAGAAACATTGCCTTTTTTGGTATATTAAAAGGCATATAAATATGTGGAAAAAACTATTAAAGAAATACCGTGCATACCTTGTTATTTCGGCAATTTTACTTGCAGCTGCCGGTTTTATTTTTATTTTTAATAACCGTGAACCCGGAGCTGGGAAAAACAGCGCCGTTTCAGAAATAATGTTCCCCCTGCAGAAAATTACGGGACGGCTCGGTAATGCCGCCTTCTACGTCTGGAATACAGCTCTTAATTTTGCCTACCTTAAACACGATAATGACAAATTAAACAAAGAGTTATCCGCTTTGGTTTACCAGAATAACCGGCTGGCGGAGACAGAGAAAGAGAACGAAAGATTAAAGCGGTTCCTTGATTATAAGAAAAAAGCGGGTTTTAAGACCGTTATGGCCCGGGTTGTCGGCAGGGATCTAAGTAATTATTTTGGGATACTCACTGTTGACCTGGGAGAGCGGGACGGAGTGGTTACCGGCATGCCCGTAATTACTCCGGACGGAGTTGTAGGTAAAACAATCGAAGTTTATCCGGAATATTCCCTTGTAATGCTGCTTACGGATTATAAAAGCGGTATCATGGCTATTCATCAAAAGACGCGGGTTGTCGGTACGGTAAGCGGGGCCGGTAACGGTATGTGCAAAATGAAATATCTATCCATAAATGATGAAGTAAAAGGCGGGGACCTGCTTGTTACTTCCGGTGACGGAAAATTTCCCAAAGGCCTGGTTGTCGGGCAGGTCAGCGTGTTAAAAGCCGACGCGGACAGCATGAGCCTTGATATTAACGTAATTCCGGCCGTGAATGTATTGAAACTTGAAGAAGTCCTTATTGTTTTTAAGGAGTAACTGTCCAGATGATCACAAAAATTATTGGCTTGCTTGTTTGTTTTTTACTGCAGGCGTCCTGCAGGAAGTATCTTTTGTTCTCGGGGATCGCTCCCGACTTCATAATACTCGGCCTTGTTCTGGCAATAAAGAAGAATGACTTATTGGACGGTACAATTTATGGGGCCGGCTGCGGTTTGTTCTACGACCTTATTTCTTATGGTACCTTTGGCGCCGGGGTCTTTACCCTTACAATTTCCGGATTCATTATTGCTTTCTTGAAAAAACATGTATTCAGCGATAATGTATTTTCGAAAATACTTATCACGCTTATTATCACGCTGGTAAGCGGGTTCCTCTCGCTGAGTTTTCTCTATTTATTCTACACAAAGATCAACGTTTTAAGCGAACTGCTCAGGATAACTTTACCTCTCGCATTATCTACCTCCTTTGTCCTCTTTCTGGCTGTAGTTATTTATTACCTGTCTAAGGGTAATGTAAAAAAAGCGTTCGGTTGATATGGCTCTAGAAAGAGTTCATGATAAAGAACAAAAACGGCGTTTCAAACTGCTGATAGCTTTTGCCTCGGTATTATTCATTATAATAATTCTAAGATTATTCTATCTCCAGCTTATCTTCTATTCGAAATACAAGTCTCTTGCCCAAAGCAACAGCACGCGTGTGGTCCCCAAGCGGGCAGCCCGCGGCATAATATTTGACAGATTTGGTGAAAAGCTGGCCGATAGCGTGCCTTCTTATACCGTGTCAGTTATTCCCGCGGATCTAAAAGACAGTGACAAAGTGGTCCCGGTCCTGGCGAAAATAATAGGTGTTCCGGAAGAAGAAATAAATGAAAAAATTGAGGATCAAAAGTATAAGGTGTTTGAAGCTATAAAGATCAAGGGGGATCTGGATGCCCGGGTGATCTCAATTATTGAAGAGAACAAACCGGAACTGCCGGGAGTGATAATTCACACCGAAGCCAAACGGAATTACCCGAATAAAGATACGGCCGCGCATGTGCTCGGTTATGTCGGTGAAGTGGGACTGAAGGACCTTGATAACGGAAAATACTTTATAGGAGATACTATCGGCCGCGCGGGTGTGGAACGTAAATTTGATAACGTACTGCGCGGAGTGAATGGAGCCGCGAAGATCAGGGTGAACGCTTCAGGCAAAGAAATAAAAGATCTGGGAGAAGAGGCTTATGTAAAAGGGACCGATCTGGTCCTGACCATAGATCTTAAATTGCAAAAGGCCTGTGAAGAACTTTTTAAGAACCGCAGAGGCGTTATCGTCGTGATGAATCCGGGAGACGGAGAGATCTATGCTCTGGTGAGCAAACCTTCTTTCGACCCCAACGTTTTTTGCGGCCAGCTGAATGCCAAGGAATGGAACCGGATGTTAAGTGACCCGAACCGCATATTCCTTAACCGGGCCGTCAGCGGTTTATATTCCCCCGGGTCGGTATTTAAAATAGTTCCGGCTGTTGTGGCTCTGGAAAAAAATAAACTTTCTGCAAAAGACGTGTTTGTCTGCCGCGGCACGTATCATTACGGGAAAGACTGGTCTTACGACTGCTGGAAGTCGGAGGGGCACGGTGTTTTATCCATGGAGGATGCCATTGCCCAGTCCTGTGATATATATTTTTATCAGCTGGGCTTAACTGTTTCCGCCGATAAGATCTCTGAATACGCAAAGCTTTTTGGCTACGGAGACCCTACGGGCATAGACCTGGACGGGGAAAAGCAGGGGCTTGTACCGACACCGGCCTGGAAGAAGGATAAATACGGCATCTACTGGTTCCCCGGAAATACTATTCAATATGCCATCGGCCAGGGTTATATTACATCAAATCCCCTGCAGATACTTTCTTCCTATAATGTAATTATTAATAACGGGACTTCTTATACCCCGCATGTAGTCAAAGCTATCGGAGATAAAAAAATTGAAAAGAAAATTCTCAAGAGTTTTACTATCGGCGGAAAAACGCTTGAACTGATAAAAAAAGCGCTTTGGAAAGCGGTTAATTCCGGTACCGGTGCCAGAGCAAAATCAAATTACAGCATTGCGGGAAAAACGGCTACTGTAGAAAATCCCCACGGGCCTTCACATGCGGCTTTCGCGGGCTACGCGCCTGCCGCAAGTCCCGAAGTTTCGGTCCTTGTCTTTATTGAGGGCGGCGGTGCCGGGGGTGAAAATGCCGCGCCGCTGGGCAAAGCCGCGATAGAAACCTATTTCAAATTGAAGAAGGAAAGATATGCCTCTAATAGAAAAACAGAGCCTTAAAAGCTTAAATAAAGCAATACTTGCAGTAATAGGGCTGCTCAGTATCATCAGCCTTGTTATGATCTACAGCGCCACAAGCTCGAGTGATCTTACGGGCCTGCGGTACAATTTTTTTCTGAAACAGCTTATGTGGGTTACGGTTTCTTTTTTTATACTTTTTTTTGTAAGCCAGATAAATTACGAAGTGTGGATCGGTTTTTCCCCCTGGATGTATTTTATCACGCTGGGCATGCTTTTGCTCCTGCTTTTCGTCGGGAAATCAAAATTCGGCAGCGTCAGATGGTTCCATCTCGGGCCCTTTGCTTTTCAACCTTCGGAATTTGCCAAGGTGGTGCTGGTGCTTATGCTTACAAAGTTTATTTCCGAAAATAAAGGCAAGATAGACATTGCCGAAGGTATGTTCAAGACTTTTGTTCTGGTGGGCGCCCCGATGTTCTTGATCCTGATCCAACCTGATCTGGGTACTACTTTGATTTTTATTCCCATTGTGTTTTTTATGCTTTTTATCAGCGGGATGAAAAAAAGATATTTGATAGGGACCTTCAGCTTGCTTGCCGCGGTGACCCCGTTATTCTGGCTGGTAATGAGGGATTATCAGAAAAAAAGAATATTAAGTTTCATCAATCCGGAGGCGGATCCCCTGGGCAGCGGGTATTCTCTCATTCAATCCAAGATAGCCATAGGCTCCGGGGGGCTTTTCGGAAAGGGGCTGTTGAGCGGAACCCAGTCCCAGCTGAATTTTATCCCGGAACATCATACGGATTTCATATTTTCTGTTATAGGGGAGGAACTCGGATTTATCGGCGCGGTATTTATCATTTTTCTGTATTACATGCTTATTATGGAAGGTATTAAAATAACTATTTATGCCAAGGACCGGACCAGCACTATCCTCGCGACCGGGATCATTGTTATTTTTATAACCCAGGTCTTTGTCAATATCGGTATGACCCTGGGTTTGCTGCCTATCGTCGGGGTGCCTCTTCCTTTTATGAGTTACGGCGGTTCTTCGCTTATCTTCTCCATGTTTCTTGCGGGAATACTTCTAAATATTCATATGTCACTAAAGAAGTTCTCCTCATGACAGAAAAGAATTTAAGTCTGAAGAAAGATCTTTTTGAAAAAGTGCTTCCGTTCGTAAGCCATCCCACAAGGTACATAGGCCAGGAACAAAATATTAGCATTAAAGAAGATTCTTTTGACCGGGTAAAGGTGCTTCTGGCTTTTCCTGAGGCCTATGAGGTGGGCATGTCCTATCTCGGCTTTAAGATACTATATGGCCTGATAAATTCACTCCCGTATGCTCTCGCGGAAAGGGTTTTTTCTCCCTGGCCGGATATGGAGAGCAGGCTTAAGGAATACGGCCTTCCCTTATACTCCCTGGAAAGTTTTACCCCGGTAAATGAATTTGATATTATTGGCTTTACCCTGCAGTATGAAATGACCTATACCAATATTTTACAGATACTGGCTCTAGGAGGTGTGCCTTTATTGTCCGTCGACAGAAAGGAAACCGACCCCATAATTCTTGGCGGAGGCCCTGCCGCCTATAATCCCGAACCCGTGGCGGCTTTCTTTGATCTTTTCCTGATAGGAGAGGGAGAGGAAGCGATAACTGAGATTATCGAAGTCTATAAAAAGGGAAAAGCGTCTGGATTAAAGCGTTCCGGCATACTTGAAAAACTTTCCGGGCTCAGGGGTGTCTATGTTCCGTCTTATTATGACCCTGTCTATAACCCGGATAAGACCTTTGCCGGGCTTTCCGTGGTTAAAACCGGCACGCCGTTAAAAATTACCAAAAGAATAGTGAGGGATTTTGACCGCGCCTATGCCCCGCTCAAACCGCTCGTGCCCTATATGAATATTATACAGAACCGGGTAACAGTGGAAATACTGCGCGGGTGTACCCGCGGGTGCAGGTTTTGCGTGAGCGGCATGACCACCAGGCCTGTGCGGGAGCGTTCCGTTTCCGCGATCCTTGATATTGCTAAAGAAAGCCAGTCCGCGACCGGTTTTGACGAAATTTCCCTGTCTTCGTTAAGTTCCACGGATCATTCAAAAATAAAAGAGATAGTTTTGGGCTTAAACAGCAGCCTTCTTGGAGAAGGCATTTCGGTGGCTCTGCCTTCCTCCAGGATAGATGCTTTTTCGGTGGAACTTGCAGCCGGCTTGAATTCCGTCAGAAAATCAACGCTTACTTTCGCGCCCGAAGCGGGGACCCAGAGGCTCCGGGATGTGATCAATAAGTGTGTTACGGAAAAAGACCTGATAGACGCCTGCGCGGCGGCGGTCAAAGCAGGTATGGATAACATCAAGCTGTATTTTATGCTGGGCCTGCCGACCGAAACAGAGGAAGATGTTTTGGGTATTGCGGGTCTTGCGAAAAGAGTGCAAAATGCCTGCAGGCAGGAAAACAAAAGATTCAAAGGTTTTAATATCAGTATTTCTTTTATGATCCCCAAAGCGCATACTCCGTTCATGTGGGAGGCGCAGGCAACAGCCGCCGAATTAAAAAGCAAGATAGATCTGCTCCGGAAAAATATTAACCCCCGCCTGCTGAAGTGGCACAGCCTGGAATTAACAATGCTTGAAGGTGTTTTTGCCCGGGGAGACCGGCGGCTTTTTGAGGTAATACTTAAGGCCTATAATATGGGCGCCCGTTTTGATGCCTGGCGTGAAACCTTTAAACCGGAAATATGGGAAGCGGCCTTTAAGGAAGCAGGAATAGATCCGCTTTTTTATACTGCAAGGAAGCGTTCGCTTGACGAGAAATTCCCCTGGGAACATATTGACTGCCTGGTGACAAAGGAATATCTGAAAAAAGAATTGGAAAAAGCCGGGAAGGGGGAGACGACCGCGGATTGCCGCGGCGCGGTCTGCGCTTCCTGCGGGGCGGAAGAATTTTGTGAAAGTACAAAGCTCAAGGAAGCGGAACTCGTAAAGGACTCCGGGTTTCCGGCAGTTTCCCCTTTAAAGCGTTTTGCGATAGCAAAATACAGGCTCAGCTATGAAAAAACGCCGGCTATAAAATTTATTTCTCATCTGGAACTTGCGAATGCTTTGCTTAGAGCAATAATACGGAGCGGCTTGCCGCTTTCACGCACGGAAGGTTTTAACCCGCATCCAAAAGTTGCTTTTTCACCCGCACTGCCGGTCGGGGTTGACAGTTGTTGTGAGGCCTTTGATCTGGAACTTACACGTTCTTTGAACGAAAAAGAAGTCCTCGAACTCGTTGCAGAAAACCTTCCACCCGGAATAAAACTGCTCTCTGCCGTAAAGGTCGACCTGACCGCGGCCTTGCAATATTCCGAAGCCGTCTATGAAGCAGGCCTTAACGTTCCTTTTGCTTTTAATCCTGAACTCAAGCCGGAGGCGGTCAAAAAAGTGGAGAAAAAAGGGGAAAATTACCTGATCACCGTAGATCTGAAAGCCAAAGGCACAACCAGTATATTCAAACTCCTCTCGGCGCTTACGGGTATCTCCGATACAGACATTAAAGGTGCCGTAATTCAAAGGATCGCGCTTAGGTAAGGTGTTTGGAGTACGTGTGGCTGCCTTTTTTTGTTCGCTTAGTCTCTAAGACTTTATGAACCTTATAAACTACAAACTTTACTAACCATCGCTACGCGACAGTCACTATTTTAATGAAATTTGAGGCGCTGCCTTTTTTCTCCAGAGTTCCGGCAGCGATAATTAACTTATCGCCTTTTTTAAAAAGCCCCGATTTTTTTATGAACTCGTCAACAAGTTTAAAGATCACGGAAGAATTTGTGTGTTTTCCAATTCTGCAGGGATAAACTCCAAAAGGAAGTATTAACTGCCTCAGTACCGTTTCGGTTGTTGCCAGGGCTATTATTTTGGCGTTTGGACGGTACCTGGAGACCATTCTTGCCGTTTTGCCGCTTTCAGTCGGGACCAGTATGTTCTTAACACCGTAAACTTCCGCAATTCTTACGACATTTTTGCTTATTATATCCGAAATATCGTCATCCTCAAGATAAGCCACATTCTTAGAACGATCCAGTTTGGGTTCCACATTCTTGGCTATTTTGTACATCATTTCCACGGCTTGCAGGGGATATTTACCGACGGCCGTCTCCCCTGACAGCATTATGGCATCCGTGCCGTCAAAAATAGCGTTTGCCACGTCAGAAACTTCCGCCCGGGTGGGGAAAGGATTTTCTATCATGGATTCAAGCATCTGAGTCGCGGTAATTACCGGCTTCCCGTGGGTGTTGCACATTTTAATGATATCTTTTTGAAGCAGGTTAACTTTTTCTATCGGCATTTCCACGCCCAAGTCCCCCCGGGCAACCATTACCCCGTCGGTTGACAGTACGATATTCTTCAAGTTGGCGAGGGCGGCTCTTCTTTCTATCTTTGCGATAAGGAAAGGTTTTGCTTTTATCTTTTTCAGATAAGCCCTGACTTTTTTCAGGTCTTCTGCTTCCTTTATGAAGGAAAGCCCTATGAAGTCTACTCCGTTAGCGCAGGCAAAACTAATATGCTTGTAATCTTCGGGCGTGACGGAGGGAATTGGAAGATCCACTTCCGGGAAGTTTAAACCCGCGCCTTTTTTTATCTCTCCCGCGCCGTCAAGAACTCTGCAGGTTACGGAATCCTTTGTTTTTTTGAAAACTTTAATTATAAACTTGCCGTCGCTGACCGATATTTTATCCCCGGGTTTCAGCACCTTTAAGATTACCGGGTAAGCAATGCTTATTTCCCCGGGAAGCCGGGGCTGGTTTCTTTTTATAACCAGTACACTGCCGGGCTTTACTGAAATGGGCTCTTCAATGCCTTTAACGCGGAGTTTCGGGCCCGGCATATCCGCAAGGATCCCGATAGGCCGGCCGAGTTCTTTTTCTATTTTTCTTACGAGGGCAATTATTTTTTTATATTCTTCATATTTCCCGTGGGAGAAATTTATTCTTACTATATCCAGGCCGTTATATATCATGGCCCGCAGCGTTTTATAGGAAGCGCTTGCCGGGCCTGCCGTGGCGACTATTTTAACACTATTCCAATTTATCATAAGGACCTGCCTCCGCTGTCTATCCAGACGATCGCTGGAAATTCTTTTATTTGGAATTCGTGAATTGCTTCAGGGCCAAGCTCAGGGTAAGCTATGGTCCTTGCTGCAACTATTTTTCTTTTTAAATAGGCGCCGGCTCCGCCAAGGGTGGAAAAATAGACAGACCCGTATTTTTTAATGGCTTTCTGCACTTCTTTTGAGCGGTTTCCCTTGCCTATCATGACGGCCAGTCCCGCTTTTAAAAGAGCGGGAGTAAAAGCGTCCATTCTTCTGCTGGTGGTGGGGCCGCAGGAACCGACTATTTCTCCCGGCTTGCAGGGGGTGGGCCCCGTGTAATAGATCGCCTGCCCTTTGATTTTGACCGGTAGTTTTTTGTTCAGCTTTAAGGCGCCCGCCAGGCGTTTATGCGCCTGATCCCGCCCGGTAATTATTGTTCCGGAAAGGAGGACAAGCTCCCCTGCTTTAAGTTTGGAGAGTTCGCTTTTTGCCGCCGGTAAATTTATAGTTTTCATAATGTCGCTGACGCGCTCCTTAGGACGTGACAGGAAAAATTAACAGCCACGGGAAGCCCGGCGATATGAGTGGGGAAGGTGAGGATGTTTACGCCGAGAAGCGTGGACTTGCCGCGGGCTCCGAGAGGCCCAATATTCAAAGTGTTTCCTTTCTTATAAATATCTCCGGCCAGTTTCCTGTAATAGGCGTTTTCACCCCAAAAGCCGATACTCAAAGTCAAAGCTTTCTTTGCCAAGAAAACTGCCTTGCCGGCGTCGCCGCCTATGCCGACCCCGAGCATATAGGGCGGGCAGGCATCCGGCCCTGCCTCTTTAACGGCTGAAATGACCGCGTTTATGATCTCTTCCCGGGTTGCCGTGGGATTCAGCATGAAAAGTTTGGATTTGTTCTCTGAACCAAAGCCTTTGGGCAGTATTGTGAGTTTTAGGTTCTTTCCGGGAAGGAAGTCATAATAGATTATTGCCGGAGTGTTGGTTCCGGTGTTTCCCCGGAGCACAGGATCTTTTACTATGGATTTTCTGAGATAACCTTTTTTATATCCCGCCGCCACGCCCTCGTTTATGGCTTTGCCGAGATCTCCCTTGATCCTTGCCTGTTGCCCCACTTCCGCAAAAATAACGGTAATACCGGTGTCCTGGCAGATCGGCGTGCAGTCTTTTTCCGCGATTTTGTAGTTTTCAATAAGCGCGTTAAGAATGAACTTTGCGTTCCTGTTCTTTTCACAGGCACGGGCTTTGCAGAGAGCTTTTTTTACGTCAGCACGAAGAACAGTATTGGCTTGAATGCAAAGTGCGCTGACAGTATCTGCTATTTGTTTTGCTGTAATCAATTTAGCTCCTTTACTAGCAAGTCTATAAGGTTTATAAAGTTCGTAAAGTCGAAAGTCTATAATGCCTAAAATCTTGAAAAACAATCTAATTTAAAGGTTTGTTAAGCGTTTAGACTTTATGGACCTTAAAAACCTTACGAACCTTATGGACATTCTTAAAGTGATCTTATGCCTTCTTTAACTATACCCGCTGACTTGTGCAGGGCTGCCAGTTCTTCGCCGGAAAGTTTCAATTCAATAATGTTCTCAATTCCATTTGCACCTAAGCTTACCGGTACGCCTATAAAAACATCTTTCAAACCGTATTCCCCGGTCAAGTAAGCGGAGCAGGGGAGTATGCGTTTCTGATCCTTTAGGATACTTTCAATCATTATCGCCGCAGAGGTCCCGGGGGCAAAATATGCGCTCCCGGTTTTTAGCAGACCGACTATTTCTGCCCCGCCGTTCGCCGTGCGCTCAACGAGTCTCTTTATAACATCGGGTTTCATAAGGTCAGTTAGAGGAACACCTGAGACGGTCGAATATCTTGGAAGCGGGACCATGGTATCTCCGTGGCTTCCGAGTACCATAGGGGTAATATCCTTTGAAGATACCTTTAATTCCTCCGCGATAAAATGCGCGAACCTGGCGGAATCCAGCACCCCTGCCATACCAATGACCCTGTTTTTTTTGAACCCGGTAGTTTTAAAGGCCAGCTGGGTCATCATGTCCAGAGGATTGGTAACTGTAATAACTATGGCATTTGGAGCATAATTTTTAATGTTCTCGGAAGCTTTTCTTATTATCTCCGCGTTTATCTTGAGCAGGTCTTCGCGGCTCATCCCGGGTTTTCTGGCAACCCCGGCGGTGATTACCACTATAGTGCTGTCTTTTATATCTGCAAAGTTATTTGAGCCGGTTATTTTGGCGTCAAAATGAAATATTCCTGACATTTGCGAAAGATCAAGCGCTTTTCCCTGCGGCATGCCTTCCACTACGTCCAGCAGAACAATGTCTCCAAGTTCTTTCTGCGCCGCTTGCAATGCAATAATACTGCCGACATTGCCTGCGCCGATAATGCTGATCTTAGGTCGTGACATGTGTTCTCCTTTTAGTCGAACAGTCTATAAAGTTTATAAGGTTCGTAAAGTCTGTAAAGTCTAAGCGCTCTTTAGGTCTTTTGACTTTATGGACCTTATGGATTTTAAAAACTTTACGGACAACAAAGAATCAGCTTTTTGCTAATTCTTTGATTATCGCTTCACCCATTTCTTTTGAACCAACCGCTGAGGGGTCATTTCTATCCGGTTTCATATCGTAGGTTACATCCTTGCCGGACCTGATCACACGCTTTACCGCGTTTTCCAGAGCTTCCGCGGCCTTATTTTCACCGAGATGTTTCAACATGAGCATGCCCGACAGAATAAGCGCGGTTGGATTGACTTTATTAAGCCCTTTGTATTTGGGGGCGCTGCCGTGAGTGGCTTCAAAAACCGCCATGCCGTTCTCTCCGATATTCGCGCCCGGAGCTACACCCAGCCCGCCAACCAGCCCGGCGCAAAGATCCGAGAGGATATCACCGTAAAGGTTGGGAAGGACGAGTACGTCGTAAAGTTCCGGTTTTTGCACGAGCTGCATCGTCATGTTGTCCACAATAACATCGTTGAATTCTACCTGCGGGTACTTCTTTGCAACAGCTCTTGCGGTTGACAGGAATAAACCGTCGGTAAACTTCATAATATTTGCCTTGTGGATGGCAGAAACTTTCTTCCTTTTATTCGCCACGGCATATTGAAAAGCATATTCAACTATTTTTTCTGTTCCGGATACGGAGATGGGTTTGATGCTTATGCCTGAGTCGTCTTTTATTTTTTTGCCGCCGAGTTCTTTGATTGTGTTTATCAGTTTTTGTGTTTCCGGTTTTCCTTTTTCAAACTCAATACCGGCATATAGGTCCTCGGTGTTTTCTCTCACGAGCACAAGGTCGATATTGTTATATCTGGAGCGCACACCTTCGTAACTTTTGCAGGGACGCACGCACGCGTAAAGTCCGAGTTGTTGTCTAAGTGCTACATTTACGGAGCGAAAGCCGGTTCCGACCGGCGTGGTTACAGGGGCTTTCAGCGCCACCTTATTTTTTCTGCAGGATTCAAGGGTTTTTTCAGGAAGAGGTGTACCCTCCTTTTCCATAATATCTATTCCGGCTTCTGCTTCGTCCCAGCTGATCTTTACGCCGGTAGCATCTATTACTTTTTGCGCGATCTTTGCGATTTCCGGGCCGATACCATCGCCTTTTATCAATGTTACCTTGTGAGGCATATTTAACCTTCCTTTTGTTTGGATCCTGATTAAAATAGCTGCAGTCCTTAATAATGCTGTTCAGAAGATACCTTATAAATATAGCAAAAATAATCTTACTTCTCAATTGATATTTATACCGTGCCTTTCAGGAGAGCAGGCACACACGTATCAACGTTAAAAGCTGCGCAAATATGTTTTGAGCCCGGGACTGCTTTACAGGTTTTACTTGTAAAAAAAGCTCTGAAAATGCTATAATTATACGCCGAATTGTGTATAAATTAGCGGAAAAGCCGTTTAAATTTGCTCTTCTTTATAATTTTAACAGGCCTTTTGGAGGCACTCAAGATGCTGAAGTATAATAATATTACAAAAACACTGGAACAGGATGAATTTAAGTATTCTCTGCAGGATCCGGAGGAACCCAACCTTTACCGGGATATATTTTCCTATGGAGAAGTACCCAAGATCCCTTTTAACCATAGAATAGTCCCGATGAATCCGCCTGATGAAATATGGATCACGGATACAACTTTCAGGGACGGACAGCAGTCGCTGCCTCCTTTTACGGTCAAACAGATAGTTGATGTTTTTGATATGCTGCATACTTTAAGCGGTCCGAATGGAATGATACGCCAAACCGAATTTTTTCTCTATACAGAAAAGGATAGAAAAGCCATTGAGAAATGTATAGAAAGAGGGTACAAGTATCCGGAGATCACCGGCTGGATCCGGGCCGTGAAACAGGATTTTAAGCTGGTTAAAGAGATGGGCCTTAAGGAAACCGGTATCTTAACTTCAGTTTCTGATTATCACATTTTTCTCAAGTTAAAAAAGAAACGCAGCGAGGCCATGAAAGATTATCTTGGCGTGGTCAGTGCGGCTTTGGAGCACGGTATTATCCCGCGTTGTCATTTTGAAGATATTACCAGGGCGGATTTCTACGGTTTCGTGGTTCCCTTTGTTCAGGAGTTGATGAAACTTTCAAAGGAAGCTAAGATACCTGTTAAAATAAGGGCCTGCGATACCCTGGGCTACGGGGTCTCTTATCCCGGAGTTGCACTTCCAAGAAGTGTCAAGGGCATAGCTCACGGGCTTTGCAAGATCGCCGGAGTTCCCAGTGAATGGCTGGAATGGCACGGGCACAATGATTTTTATAAGGGGGTTATTAATGCCTCCACGGCCTGGATGTATGGAGTGAGCGCCGCTAATGGAGCGCTTCTCGGGATAGGTGAAAGGACCGGAAATACTCCGATCGAATCCATGCTCATTGAATACCAGCAGTTAAAAGGCACAGTAAACGGTATGGATACGACAATAATTACCGATATCGCCAATTATTTTGAAAAAGAGATAGGTTATAAGATCCCGGGCAACCAGCCGTTTGTCGGCTCCAAATTCAATGTGACCAAAGCCGGGATACACGCTGACGGCATTATGAAGAATGAAGAGATCTATAATATTTTCGACACGATGAAAATTCTAAAAAGGAATGTGGATGTGGAGATTACCGATAAATCCGGCCTGGCCGGTATTGCTTTCTGGATAAATGCCAGATTGCATCTTGAGGGCCCGTCCAGGGTGAACAAGGAGCACGCGGTGGTCGCGGCTATTAAAACCTGGATAGATACCGAATACAAAGGCGGCCGGACCACTTCTATTTCAGAACCTGAGATGTGGCTGCAGATCGAACATCACAGGCCTGAACTTTTTATAAAAAAATAGAGAAACACTACTTGGAGACTGATGACGGATATTTTGGACCGGCTTAAAAAAGAAATTCTGGTATGTGACGGTGCCATGGGCACCATGCTGCAGAAACACGGCCTCTCCGCGGGAGAATGCCCGGAATACTGGAATTTGACAAAAGCCGAAACACTTGTTTCTATACATAAAGAGTATATTGAGGCCGGGGCGGACATTATTATTACCAATACCTTTGGCGGTAACCGTTTGAAGCTTCAAAAGTTCAACCTTGAGAATAAGAGCAGGGAGATAAATATTTCAGGTGTTGCCAATGCCAGGGCAGCGGTAAAAAAAACAGGAAAAAAAGTTTTGATCGCCGGAGATATCGGGCCGACCGGTTCACTTCTCGAGCCGCTGGGCTTTCTTTCTGTTGCGGAGGCTTTTGAAGCTTTTAAAGAACAGGCGAAAGCTCTTTCTGAAGGCGGGGCGGAGCTGGTTATCATAGAAACCATGATAGCCGTGGAGGAGGCAGTTGCGGCCATAAAAGCAGTTAAAGAAAATACAAAATTACCGGTAATTGCATGTATGACCTTTGAAGTGCAGGCAAACAAAGACATACGGAGCGTTATGGGTGTTGATATAGGGGCCATGGTAGCCGAATTTACCGGGGCAGGTGCGGATATTATCGGTTCTAACTGTGGAAATGGTTCCGAACAGATGGTGGATATTATCAAAGCCATAAGAGCTGAGACGGAAAAACCGCTGATCGCCGAAGCCAACGCGGGTATTCCCAGGTTTAATAAAGGCGAGATCTATTATGACGGGACACCGGGGGTAGTGGCGTCTTTTACTAATGCTCTTCTCGAAGCCGGCGCGAATATTATTGGAGGGTGCTGCGGTACGACCCCTGAACATATAAAACAAATAAAAAATCAGATAGAAAGGAGAAATAAGAAATGAGAAAGCCGATAATTGCGGGAAATTGGAAGATGAATAAAACTGTCGCGGAGGCGCTGGAACTGGTAAAAGATCTCCGGTTTAAACTGGAAAATGTCTCGGACGTAGAGATCGTTGTCTGCCCGCCATTCCTCGCGGTACAGTCCGTCTATCAGTTCTTAAAAGGCAGCAACATCAAAGTTGGCGCGCAGAATTGCTATTTTGAGAAAAAAGGGGCCTTTACCGGTGAGGTTTCCCCGGCAATGTTAAAAGAAGCCGGCTGCAGTTTCGTTATACTGGGGCATTCCGAGAGAAGGCAGTACTTTAAGGAGTCGGATGAATTTATTAATAAAAAAATTAAGGCGGTATTACCGGAAGGCCTGCTGGCGATAGTTTGTGTGGGAGAAACTCTGGAAGAAAGAGAAAAAAATATCTGGAAGGAAGTAATAAAGACGCAGGTAACCGGCGGCCTCAAAGGGATCACTAAGGAAGAAGTTTCTAAGCTGGTTATCGCTTATGAGCCGGTATGGGCCATAGGTACCGGAAAAGTAGCAAGCAAGGAACAGGCGCAGGAAGTGCATAAATTTATCCGCGACCTTTTTGTTAAGCTCTACGATAAGAATACGGCGGAAGCGCTCCGGATACAGTACGGCGGTAGTGTTAAACCTGATAATATTTCTCTTCTTATGAGCGAGCCGGATATTGACGGTGCTCTGGTCGGCGGAGCCGCGCTTGAAGCAGAGTCGTTCATGAAACTTGTAAAGTTTGAAAAAAAGGCGAAACAATAAAAGAATATTGGGGGTAATTAAAT
>CAITEH010000054.1 GCA_903891415.1 Candidatus Firestoneibacteriota bacterium | reverse complement strand
CTATTCGAATCTGGAAATAGCGGGAAGCGGCGGGACCTTCTCCTTGCCCGGGTCTTTGAATGTGAAAGACTTTACCCTGACGCAGGGAACCTTGAGCGTAGGAACAAATAACATAAGCTTGCAGGGAAACTGGACGAACAGTGGAGGCACATTTAACGCGAATACCGGGTCTGTTTATGTGAACGGTACAACGGCGCAGACTATTGCCGCCAACAGCGGGGCCTTTAATAACCTGTATATCCAGAACAATCTGGCGCCTGTGACTTTTGGGAACTCGTTTGCGGCGGGGAATTTTGTGGATGTAACTGGCGACTCTAATCTAAAATTTAATACCTCGCCGTCGGCGTTCACGATAACGAACCTGACTGTACAAGGAGTTTCCGGGCATCTAGTCACGCTTAGAAGCGTTACGGATAGTGCACCCTGGAGCTTGAATGTCAGCGGGAACAACAATATTTCTTATGTTAGTGTGAAGGATTCAGATGCCGGCACCAGTGCCAGCACGATCACGGCTACGAATAATTGCATCGATATGAACGGAAATACCAAATGGAAATTCACCCCCAAGCATACCGCGCTAGTAGTTAACTATGCTTCGCCATCCGGAAAAGCCGATAATGGCGCCAGGGTGCCTATATTGAAAATTACAGTTAACGCTATCAATGACATGGAATTGCAGTCGCTAAATGTACACCTTGCAGACGGAACAGGAACGAGCAATTTGTCTACCTCCCAGGTTAAAGCGCTTTTTGCGAATATCCTGCTTGTTAAAGACAATAACATTCATGATCAGAATAATACTTACCAGACTGCCTTTGATACAACCATTTTAAAGACAGTAGCAAACGCTGATATTTCTGTCAGCAGCGGCAGTCTTATTATGACAAACTTTACTTCCTCAACGGTGCTTAGCGGCCCGGGATCTGTTTTCTTCCTGGTAGGAGAGATAAAAGCCGGCGCTAACGCGGCCAGCCCGAATAATTTCCTGGCCAGTGTTAATGCAGTAAAAGATCTTATTGTCGGCAATGCCGGCACGCACGCAGCGGAGCCTTTAAACTATACTGTGAATGTTTCTTCAACGGCTTTGACCGCCATAACTCCGGCAGCGGCTCCGGGAGGTTCAAGTTATCCTGCGGCCCTTTCTGGTGAAGCTCTGAGCGCGCCTGCAGCATATAACAGGGTCACAGAAAACACATACTATATCGGCGGTTCTTCCGGCAAGCTCTATTCGCTGAATGCCGACGGCAGTACCAGATGGCCGGCGCCTTTTGATACCGGTTCGCCGATAACCTCGGCACCCCAGGTAGTTGTAGAAGGCGGCAATACCTATATCTATGCGGCAAATGACGCCGGAACTATCTTTAAGATACAGGACATGGGTAGTTCAGGGACTACTGCCTGGACCCTGGCCCTTGGCGCTGTGGTTAAATCCGAGCCGATAATAGACAGGGTGAATAACGCGATGTATGTGGGCGCGGCTCAGAAACTGTATAAGATAGATACAAACGCTACTCCTGCGACTGTCATCTGGGACACTGCGGCTGCGATCTCCGGTAATCTTACCGGTTCCGCGGCGGTTGACAATTTCACGGCGGGAATAAATTCCTGCTGGATAGGTTCAGAAGGCGGTTCGTTATATAATATAAATACCGGTGACGGCACTGTGCATTCCTTCTTTGCGACAGGCGGGGCGATAAAGTCTTCGCCGTTCATAGATGCGGCCTATACCGGATATACAAACAACCTCTTTATTGCTTCATTTAGCGGAAAGCTTTATTGTAAGTCGTCAGGAAATCTCACGACATATCCTTGGGCAACAGATAATTTTAATCCGGGAAACAGCCCTATAAACACTGTTCCTTTTGTGGACTTAATGGCGTCACCTAAAATGGTATATTTTGGAACCGGGGTTGCCGGGACTATCTGTACCAACGACAATAAGCTGTATCAGGTTAACGCCGAGAATGGTACACAAGCAGGCTGCTGGACCTTCACTGCCGGCGGGCCGATAAATTCATCGCCGATAGTTTATAACAACACGGTCTTCTTCGGGAGCGATGACGGTAAATGCTACGCGCTCAGCACAAGCAACGGTTCCTTAAAGACGGGCTGGCCGGTGACAACAGGCGCGGAAGTAAAGGCCATGCCGGTGCTCAGCGGGTGGGACGGAAGCAACTATACAAGTATTACGTTCACCTCCCAGGACGGAAAAGTTTACACACTGCAGTTACCGTAGTGTAGAACGTTAAAAACAGTATTTTAAAATAAGTTGGAGCGAACATGGATCAAAAGATCATAAACATAATTTTAGCAGTAATGCTGGCCACGGGACTGGTTACGGCGGCTGATTTCAGGTCCTTTAAGCGGGATGTGAAGCGGTCGGGAGCCGTCACGGAACAGGCAAATCCTCCTCTTACGCAAAAGCTTGAAAAAAAGCTTGACGGAGCAGGAAGGACCTCGCCGATAGTGTACCGGGGCCTGGTTTTTCTGGGTGACCTGACGGGCAAGATCTGGGCGTTTGATGCTTCGGGAGATAAAGCTGATCCGGTGTGGGTCTATAAAACAGCCGGCAAGGTTATTTCGTCCCTGGTCGCGGAGAAAGGAGTGGTCTACGCCATAAGCCAGGACGGAAAGCTCTATGCGTTTAATTACGCTACAGGCCAGGTATTATTTACGTATAACATAGGGAGCAAGGATTCCTCGTCACCGGCGGTATATGGCGGTTGTTTGTATGGAGCGACGGGCTATCCGAACACAACGGTGTATTGTTTTAATCTGACAAGCCATGCTATGGCCTGGACCAAGAATGTGGGGCAGTATGTGTATTCGTCGCCCGCGTTCGGGGACGGAATAGTATATATAGGGGCAAATAACGGCTGTCTGTATGCCTTTGACGCTTATACAGGAGAGACGAAGTGGTTTTTCCAGACTAAAGGCGATGTCTATCTGTCCAGTCCCTGCGTCTCGGCGGACGGGAACTGGGTATATTTTACGCCCGGAGGGGATGTTAAGAAATTGTACGCGCTAAACGCAAAGACGGGTGAATTGAAGAGCGGTTGGGCATCTGTGGATTTTGGAACGACGTACGCGGTGGTTTCGTCGATAACGGAAGCGGATGGGGTGTTGTATTTCGTAAGCGGGGCAGCACCGTCAATACTTTTTGCGGTGAACTCCTCGGATGGGACGCAAAAATGGTCGCGCCCGCTGGATAAGCCGTCAGCGTCAAATATGGTATCTTCACCTGTCGCTGTGAACGGGGTTATCTATGTTGGATCCGCAGCCAATAAGCTTTACGCGGTGAACGCGGCGGATGGAACGGTATTATTCAGTTATACAACATCAGCGCCGGTACTGTCCTCGCCTGCGGTGGCAAACGGTAAGGTCTACGCGTGCGCGGGAGAGAATGGGGACGGCTATTTGTATATCTACCAGGCCTCTAAGGCCTCAGCGATAACATACCCGGAGGACGGCTCGGCTGTCTCGGGGGTTATTGATGTAAAGGGAATTATTGTAAACAGTGCTTTGACCTCCTATAAGCTGGAATATTGCTCAACGACAGAGGCCTCCTGGATAAAAATAAATGAAGCGAACACGATACCCGCCGACGGGATAGTGGGAAGTTTTTCGACGGAGGGTTTAAAATCCGGGGCCTATTCATTAAGGCTGACGGCAAACGACGGGACAGCTTTAAATAGCAAGGGAGTAATAGGGTTTTCAATAAGTTTTGCACTGGCACTAAATATATCCGTTACCGTAGCTTCCGGCGGAACAGCTACCGGTACGGACGGCACACAGGTGGTATTTGACCCCGGCGCACTTTCAGCTGACGATACAGTTACAATCGATCAACCTGCAGCAGGAACTTATTCAAACTCGGCTTCAGGGTATCCGTTGAATTTTACGGCTTCAACTATAGTAAGGTCATTTGCTCTTACAAATTCGGCAAACATTTATCCAAATTTATTTAAGAAAACAGTGACGGTATCTCTTCCGTATGGCGGGACAAACGGAGTAGGCGGAGCGAATGAGAATAATCTCCGTATCGCGGTCTGGGATACGGTAAAGTCAAAGTGGCTAATTGTAAATACCTCAAAAGTAGTAAAAGCGGGAGGAGGAGCAGGAAAGGTGACGGCAACAGTGAGCCACTTTTTTAGCCCAACTTATTACCGGATCTTTGAATTTACGGGAGCCGCAGATTTGATCAACAAAGATACTGTGTATTCATATCCAAATCCCGCCTTAGGGAACAATGCAGTGTTCAAGTGTTTCCTGGGTAGTGATGCGGATGTGACCGTGAGTGTATATAATGTAGCGGGAGAAATAGTGGCGCGTTTGACCGCCTCGGGACTGGGCGGGAACGGGCTGGAAATACCGTGGAATATCAAGGACTATGCGAGCGGTGTATATGTTTATAAATTAGAAGCAGTCGCCGCGGCGACCGGAGAGAGAAAATATGTTACAAAGAAATTTGCGATCATTCATTAAGTTTACCGCGATAATATTTGCGGTAACAGCATTGTCTCTGGCGGATGATGTCCAGATCCATCCGAATGCCGGCAAGACCTCTGCGTCGTTCTTGAAGCTGGGGCTGGGAGCACGGGCGGTTGGTATGGGCGAGTCCTACGCCGGTATAGCGGATGATATTTACGCGGTCTACTGGAACCCGGCAGGGTTGAACAATCTGACCAAGAATGAATTATCTGCAATGCATACGGAGTGGTTTCAGGATATCCGTTATGAATATGCTTCCGTAGCGCTGCGTCTGAGTGACAGGAGCGTGGGAGCGTTCTCCCTGGGCGGCTTATACATGTCAGGATTAGAGAGGAGAACAGTGCTGGAGAATCCGGAAGATGCGCCGTCTGTGCCTGAAGGGACTTTTGGAGCATATGATGTAGTGGCGATATTTTCCTACGCCTTCAAACTGGATGAATCCTGGACCCTGGGAGCTAATTTAAAGGGGATCTGCGAGAGTTTGGATGTATACAACGGGTACTCAGCGGCTTTGGATGTCGGAGCGCAATACAAGCTTTCACCGAACATGAAACTGGGCATGGTGATACAGAATTTTGGGCCCAATTTGACGGTACGTGAGCAGTCGTACTGGCTGCCTTTTAACGTTAAAGTAGGGCTTGGTTTTGCTATACCTGAATGGAGAATAACCGGGGATATAGATATAAACCAGCCGATAGACGACTTCACGAGGTTTTCAGCCGGCGCGGAATATAATTATGAAAACCTAATATTTTTAAGAGCGGGGTACCGGTATAGATGGAACGGGGATGCGCTGGGGAACCTTGCCGGGTTAACAGCCGGCATCGGGCTTCGGATCTCTGATTACCAGCTTGATTACGCGTTTGTGCCTTTTGGCGATTTGGGTATTACTCACCGGATCTCGTTTACCGCAAGATGGGGCCAGGCAGGCCAGAAGTAAGAGGAAAGACAACACCTGAAAATAATATCTGATAATATAGTTATTGTAATTTCTGCAACAAAAAACACAGTTTACCTTGCAGGCAGGACAAAACAAAAACACCATCTGATATTTCCATTTTCTTAGTTAATTATTAGCTGTCATTGCGCCTGTCCGCCAGGCTTTAGGGAGGAAGGAATACGGCGATAAGCAAAGCTTGTTTTGATATGAAGAAATATATATTCCTTCAATAGCCTGAAAGCTGGCTATGAAGGATCGCAAAATATGCCGTGATTAGATGACAAATATAGCTGACGGCTCTTCTGTCATTGCGAGGAATACGGCGTTAGCCGTGATTATATGACGAAGCAAACTAAAGAGAAAATAATATCAAAAGAAGGGCTTTACTGGTTTGCTTCGTCGAAATTCCCACCTATCGGTGGACTCCTCGCAATGACAGCTAATAGGAATGGAAAATATATGGTAAACTGTCAGCGATATTACATCGAAAGCGCTACCGTAGACTCTTATTGGATTAATTGGAGAGCAAATACAAAATGAAATATAGCGCGGAAGAGAAATTTCTCCTGGATGCCTGTGTCCTCTCAAAACCGGTGCTTTCCGGGGGGTATGACGCGAGCCGGCTGGATTGGGAGAAGATAGTTTCTTCCGCGGAAGTCCACTGGCTTGGTTTTTATCTGGATAAAATAATTAAAACGCACAGGTTGAAAATAGAAAACAAGTATTTAAAAAGAATAGAACGCCTGAAAGAGCGGGAGCGGGCAAGGCACTCCTATTACAGAAGAAAACTACCGGTCATCCTCCGGGCCCTGAATAAAGCAAAGGTAAACTACGTGCTCTTAAAAGGCGGCTATCTGGCTTTTAAGCTTTTTCCTGCCGGGGCAAGGTTCCTGAGCGACATAGATATTCTCGTGCAAAAAGAAGACAAGGCGAAAGCGGAAGAAGCTCTTTTTAAAAAAGGCTTTAAGGAAGATAAAAACAAGTCCACAAAGGTTACCACGGTACTGAATGATGTGAACGGCCTGGAGGTTGACCTGGACACGGAACTCGGGATACTGAAAAAAATACTGCCCGCAGAGGAACTTCTGCAGAACACCGTAAAGCTCCGGCTGCTCGGGGAAAAAGCCCCTGTCTTGAACCATGAATATAACCTTCTGCACCTGGCCTTGCATACTTCCATGACGCATTCCTTTTACAATATTTCCAAACTTGTTGACATAAACGAGTATCTGAAAAAATATAAAGTGGATATGGCCCGGCTTGAAGCAATAGCCCGGCAAAAAGGGGTCTTTAGAGCCGCTTTTTTGCCTGTGGCGTTTACCGGCATTTTATGGCATAATAAAACAGGGCTGAGCTATAATATAGAACACAAAAGAGCGCGCTACTTCATAAAATATAACCTGCGCAATGCTTTGAAGAGGGGGTACGACAGCCGGTCGGCATTTTACGGCTATGTCATACCTGTACTGCTCGCGGATTCTTTTGAGCTGAAATTCCGCCTGATAAAAGATTACATTGTGAAGAAGGTGAAACTTGCTTGAAACGTTAAAAGTTGAAAAAATAGCCAGGAGTTTTAAGGCCGGCGCGGCGGAAAACAGGGTGTTGAAGAACATCTCTTTTTCCTTAAAAGCGGGGCAGGTGCTTGTAATTACGGGCAAGAACGGCTCCGGTAAAACAACTTTGCTCAAAATACTCGCGGGTTTGCTGCTTCCTGATTCCGGCAGAATATTAATAAAAGGCCTGGATGCGGTAAAAAAACAAAAAGAAATAAAACCGTTCCTCGGCTTTATGGGTTCCGAAGAAAGAGCCCTTTACTGGAAACTCACCGGCAGGCAGAATCTTGAGTTCTTTGCGGCGCTTTATAATATTGACCGAAAAACAACCGCGGACCGCATCGGAAAACTGGCTTTACGGCTTGAGTTGAAAGAATTTCTGGATAAGCCCGTGGAAGACTGCTCGCTGGGTATGAAACAGCGTATCTCCATTGCCAGATGCCTGCTTTCCCACCCGGAACTGGTGCTTTTTGACGAGCCGCTCAAAGGTCTTGATAAGAAGACCCGGGAAATATTTTTGGAAATACTCGGGGTGCTTAAAAAAAGAAAAAACTGCGTAATTATCGCGACCCACAATCCGGAAGATTTCAGGAGTCTTAAACACAGAAAATTGGAGCTTTCAAAATGAAGATCACCGCCTTTATTAAAAGGGATTTTCTGATAGAAAAAAATTACAAGCTGTCATTTTTTATGAAAATTGCGGGTATGTCCCTTTATATTTGTATCTTCTATTTCATGGGTTTCTGGCTTGACAGCAGCGGCAGTGCGTTTGGAGGCAGATTTTTTATCAATATATTTTTAGGTATCGTATTCGCGAACCTGTTATTGGTCCCTTTGAACTGCTTTTCGGAAAGCCTTAGAAAAGAACAGCTTTTAGGGACTCTTGAGAATTTATCGCTTGCTCCGGGAAGCACCCTTAGGCTTTTTGCGGCAGCCTCTTCTTATCCCCTGCTGCTCGGGATCTTCGAAACGGTATTTTACCTTGCAGCGTTATTTTTTATTGTACCCGGAGGAAGTTTTGCTCCGGCGCTTCTCTTTACCGGAATAATACTCGGCCTTACCTCGATGGCCGTCCTCGGTATCCTCTCCGCATCTTTTATCCTGGCTTTTAAAAGAGGCGACCCCGTAAACTTTCTGCTGAATGCCGGGCTTACACTGCTGGGCGGGGTATTTTTCCCGGTCAATGTCCTGCCGGGCTGGCTCTTAAAACTTGCCTTGCTCAATCCGGTAACCCATGCTCTCGGTATCATCCGGTATGGTTTTGGCCTGGGCTATATGGCCTCCGGCTCGCTAAAGATAAGCGTGCTTTACCTCATAACTTTTTCGGTTGCCGGCCTTATTATCGCGGTCCTGATATTTAATAAAGCCCTCTACTATTCCAGAAAAACCGGCAGTCTCGGAAAATACTGAGGAAGCTTGTTAATTGTGCAAGACCTTCCTCTCAGCTGTCATTGCGCCTGTCCGCCAGGCTTTAGGGAGGAAGGAGTCCACCGACAGGGAGGGTCTCTGCCGAAATATCGCTGACAGCTGCCATATTAGGTCCTCTCCGCACAGCTGTCATTGCGAGGAATACGGCGTTAGCCGTGATTAGATGACGAAGCAAACCAGGAGATCATTATGCCCTCTGACCCGAAATTTTACTATGTATATATTTTGACAAATATAGGTAATACCGTTCTTTATACCGGTCTCACAAACGATATTGAACGAAGAACTTACGAGCATAAAGAAAAACTGGTCAAAGGTTTTACAAAAAAGTACAACTTAAATAAACTAGTCTACTTTGAGATTTATGAAGAAATTCATATGGCTATAGCCAGAGAAAAACAGATCAAAGGCGGATCCAGACAGGATAAAATAAACCTGGTAAATAGAAAAAATAAGGAGTGGAGGGATATTGCTAAGGAATTTTAGTTTGCTTCGTCATAAGCTCTCCCTACCGGTCGATTCCTCGCAATGACAGCATTGGCTGTCAGCTATATTTGTCATCTAATCACGGCCTATTTACTTCTCAATAATGTAATACATGCAGTCGGGGAGGAGCTCGAAAGTTTCTTCTCCGGCAGCGGCGGTAAGGGCTATTTCTTTTTTAAGATAACCGTTGAGATCAAGAGCTTTTATTTTTAAGGTTCCCGGACCGGCGGTCCGGAAAGAAATAGTTCCTGCAAACTCCTTGACCAGGATGGGCGGTTTTCCCGTGGTTACGATCTTTTTTATTTTTGCGCCCGTTGCCTGCCAGCCCGTATTCATATCTTCGGTCATGAGCTGGAGGAGTATCTTTCCCGAGTTCTTCAGGTCTTTCCCGTCAATTGAAACCGCCAGTATACAGCCGTATTCATTTTTACTGTTAATGGAAAGATCGCTAAATTTTAGCTCTCCGGCTTTTGCCAGAAAACCGGCAGCTCCCTCCACGCAGGGGGCGTTTATCCGGACCAGCCCGTTTTTATGATCCCAGTCCAGCTCCCCTGTCAAACCGGAGATATTATTGTTTTCAGGAGCAAAAATAACCCGGCCGGGCAGTGTGGTTATAGTTACTCCTGTTTTACCCGGCAAAGAGTTGGGTGTATTACCGCTTTTTTCCGCCCGGCCGGGGATATTACCTTTTAGCTGAAAAAGTTCCTTCAGCTCATAATTGTAAACGGCCGAGAACCCTCCTTCTTTAATATAGCCCTTGCGGAAGATAAGCGAGCAGGCGGGGGATTGTCCGAGTGTCTCGGGAGTAAAAGCCGGCCATTTAGTAAGGCGGCTTTCCCATTCAGTGCTGTTTACCGCAAACTGGAAAAAAGCGTCGGTGCCCTGAAGCGAGCCACAGGCGGCCATAAGTACCGGGCCTTCCGCCCGGAATCTGTTCGGCATATCCCAGCAGATCTCGCTGACTATATTCGGACGGCCGTCGTATTCCCGTTCCTGCAGCAGCTGGTTGCAAGGGTCTGTCAGGACGGTTGTGTCGGTATAGCTGTCGCCCGCGCTTAGAGTATAGTTCCGGTCGGTCTTATGCTTGGGGTCGAAATATACATGCCGGTCCATTACGTCGCAGGCCATGGCCGCGTATTTATCAAGCAGACCAAGCGTGTTGTTATCCGCTGTTGTCCAGTTGGTGGCGCTTACCGGGCATTTTACCCCCAGGTCTTTTTTCAGCCAGTCCCGGGTTTCGCGGAAGAAGTTCCGGAGCTCAAGCGTAAGGAATTCCGCCTGGTCAAAAGCGCGCCGGTCGTTTCTGCTGCCTTTTGCTCCCGCAGTAAGGAACCAAACCGGATAAAGCCCAGCCCTTTTTTCAAAGAAAACATCTCCTTTTATATTTTCTCCCGGGCTCCAGGCGGCTTTTACTTTTTCAAAGGAGCCGTATTTCTTTGCCAGCCAGGCAAAATATTTTTGTTCGAGAACCGCCATGCACTCAGCGGGGATGGTTTCATAGGGGTTGAAGGTCCAGAAAAAATAATTGTCTTCATTGACAATTTCCGCCAGCGCAACGGCCGGGTCGTCCGCGAAAGCGAGCTTTGTGTAGGGATTGACCGTGGTAAGCAGGCTTTTTGCCCAGGAACGGTAGAGCTCCTGCATCCGGGGATAAAAAAATAAAAGAGAGAAGGGGAGCTTGTTTTTCAAATTCTCGTAGCCGGGCAGGCCGTATTCCGGTTTTATATTGAACCAGAGGGGATAATAGAAAGAGAGTTTTATGTAAATACCTTCTTTTTTCATTGCTGCGGCAAAGAAATGGAGTTTATCCAGATAGGCGCGGTCAATTTGAGCCGGGTCTTTGGCGTTCTTATCAAAGAGCGCGGAGTGGACCCTGATAATATTGATCCCGAGCTTGGCCAGGCGTTTTGCGAGATATTTTACGGAGGCCTGATCCCTGGTGACCGTATTTTCTCCGGCCACAACCCCCCAAAATTTTACCGGCGTGGTATCTTTTTCAAAGACAAAAGAGTTTCCTTTTACTTTTAAAAAGCCTTTTGAACCGGCTTCCGGCTCGTTAAGGTGACGCAGGTCCAGGAGCGCGCTTTTAGCAAACCGGTCCGGCTCCGGTTCAAAAGCAAAGTAACCCGCGGCCGTATTTCCGTATTTTTCCCCGGGTTTGTTTTTCCCGTTCGGGATAAAGGGAAAAGTTGTCAGGATAAAACAATCAAAAGCGGAAGTTGTTTCTTCTCCTTCTTCCGCCAGGAGTTCCAGCTCCAGCAGGTTTACCCCCTTTTTGAGGCCGGTTTTTCCGAGAAAAACCCAGTTGGCACAGACAAATTTCCTTAGTTCCGTAGAATCGGCCAGGGGAACATTTTTGCCGCAGATCTGCCATTCTCCGGCGTTAAAACGCCATTTAAAAGGCCCGTGTGTGTAGAATTTCCTCACCCAGAGGTCATAAGTATTGTCTTCCTTAGCGGTAATTTCATATTTGACATAAAGCGCGGGGCCTTCTCTTTTAATATCGGAAGAAAGCCAATTGCCTCCGGAGAGGGCATCTTTTTCGTCTGCATTTTGAGGAGAAAACCAGCTTTTTTCGGGAAAATTCGTCTCTTTGAAATTTTCGCCTTCGAACCATATATGGTCAGCATTCAGAAAGGCCTGAAAGAAGAGTATTAGCAGTAAGATTCTCATATAGTTCTCCATTTTGAGAGATTTATGGTATTAGAGAAACTTCTTTTAGTAAATCTCTGTTCACATCTGCTTTTTCAAGGACTTCTTCGGAATTAGATTGCCTCTCTATCTTTTTCTTGTCATGTTGAGCCATTTTTCTACTGGCGAAACATCCCTGCTTTTCAGATCTAAAATACAGAGATCCTTCGTCAAAAGCGACTTCCTCCATAGGCGGACAGGCAGGAGGACAAAGCTATTCAAATAACTACTTCTGCTATTACAAGTTTCTTAACTGCCTTTTTTCTACATATCTTTTACTTTCTGTTTGACACTACCACATTTATCAGTATTATGACATAAATAACCCGGGAATCAATTGAAAATTAATATCGGGGGTGCGTTTTCCGCATTGCCTTTACAGCGAAAAAGAACTGATATTTTATTGCTTTTTCTGAAAACTTTTGATAATATTGAATATGATTTCCTGAAAATATGTCAAAAGAGGTGGCTTTGATACTCGTAGCGGACGATGAACAGGATATATGTGATGTCTTGACGATCTTCCTCAAAAAAGAAGGTTATGAAACGGGGATCGCAAAGCTCGGAGATGACGCTATAGAGAAATTCAAAAAGAAAAAACCCTCGCTTGTATTTTTAGATATCAAACTTCCCGACCTTGACGGAATAGAAGTTCTTAAAAAAATGAAAGAAATTGACCCGGAAATCCCTGTGATCATGATCACGGCCTATAGAGACGCGGAAAGAGTGGTCTCGGCTTTTCGTCTCGGGGCTTACGACTGTATCTTTAAACCGTTTGATTTTAAATACATAAAGATCTCCATGCTTGACGCAATAGGGAAAAAAAAGTAAAAAGTTCGTAAGGTCTTATAAGTAGAAAAAACAGTCCATAAGGTCTAAATGTCCATAAATGTCTATAAAGGATGTCTCTAACTTTTATAGACTTTGATAGACTTTTACGGACCTTTATAGACTTTTAAAGACCTTTACGGACTTTTAAAGACTTTGCACTTAAGACCTTATAGACTTTACAGACCTTTGGACTTTCGACTTGCACTTAAGACTTTACAGACTTTTAGACTTTATGGACCTTCGACTTAGTTTTGTAAGGAGCTTGATTAATGAAGATACTTGCCATCGGGCCTCATCCTGATGACATAGAGTTTGGCTGCGGCGGATCCTTGCTTATAGCAAAGGACAAAAAATATGCTATTGATCTTCTTGTCATGACCCAGGGTGGCGGCGGCGGAAACCTTCAAAAAAGAACAAAAGAACAAAAAACTATCGCGAAGGTCTTGAATGCAAAACTGCGCTGGGGCGGCTTAACCGATACAAGAGTGGAATTGAACAGGGAATTGATACAGCTCCTTGAAAGAGAGATAAATATAGCCGCTCCGGACCTGATCTTTGCGCCCTATAATAAAGATACCCATCAGGATCACCGTAATATTTCCCTGGCGGTCTTGACGGCTGCCCGGGCGCATCAGAATGTGCTTTTTTATGAGCTGCCTTCCTCGTTGGATTTTCTCCCAAAGGTCTATGTTAATATCAGCTCTGTCGTAACACGCAAATACATGCTGCTGAGAGCGCATTCTTCCCAGGTTAATAAAACAAAAAATAATGGTGCCGGTATCTTGAAGAACGCTGAAGCCACCGCTGTTTTTCGCGGGGTTCAAAACAGCGTGAAATATGCCGAGGGCTTTATGCCCTTAAAATTAGAAATGGCGGATTTTAAATGCTGAAAAAAATATTTTATGTTTTTGAGGCGGCCGCCGCTTTTTATCTTTTACTGCCGGCCGGCAGTGCCTGGTTCTATGCAAATAACCTCAGGTGCGTCTATGTACTGTGCCTTGCTTTCCTGCTTGCCGTGCTCTTTGCGCCTCTTGCTATTAAAATTGCCGTTAAGTATAAACTCTTTGACCTGCCGGATGCGAGGAAGATACATCTGTCCCCGATGCCAAGAATAGGGGGGCTGGCGGTCTTTTTTGCTTTTCTTATTGCCGCCGTAAGGACAGTTCATTTTCCAAAAGAGCTGATAGGGCTGTTCTCCGGGCTTACACTGGTATTCATAGTGGAATTCCTGGATGACCTGAAAAGTAATTCAGCTTTCTTGCGCCTGGGAACTCAGGTTGCGGCCGCTATTATCCTTATAATCGCAGGAGTTTATATAAGAGTTCTTCCTCTGTTTCCGGGCTCGGTATTTCTGGAACACCTGCTGACCGTTATCTGGGTGGTGGGGATAATAAACGCGGTTAATTTTCTTGACGGCCTTGACGGGCTGGCCGCCGGCCTCGGTGTTATCTCAGGGTTGAGTTTCTTCGTTATTATATATTCCTCCGGCCAGCCGGAACTGGCTTACCTGATCCTTGCGTTCCTCGGCGCGTGTTTGGGATTTTTTATGTATAATTACAGGCCCGCGAAAATATTCCTTGGCGATGCGGGCTCCACAACCATCGGGTTTCTCCTTGCAAGTTTCCCGTTACTCGGAATATGGAACACCCAAAACGCGGTTACAGGTTCCGTTATACCCGTCCTGGTGCTGGGCCTGCCGATATTTGATCTGCTTTATACCTCTGTGCTAAGAATAGGCAATGGCTCGGTTTCTACCGTAAAAGAATGGATAGAATTCACCGGAAAAGACCATATTCACCATCGCCTGCTGCAGGCCGGACTGCCCCAGAAACAGGTCTTATTTTTTCTCTATTTATTGAACCTTATACTGTGTTTTTCAGCCATAGCTCTTGTCAACGCATCCGAAGAACAGGCCATTCTTCTATTTTTTCAAGCATGTTTGCTCTTTGGGCTTATAGCGGTCCTGATGCGGCAAGCCAAAAAATAAAGGCAGCCGCATCTCTTCAGAGGCTGGCCTAAAAGTTGCGAGGTTAAAACAACCGGAGTTTCCTCATAATTTTAAATAAAATGGTAAAAAGCAAGTAATAATAAGTAGCATTGAAAAAAGAAACTGAAAACATCATTTTGTCATACTGACATGGCGAGATTTCCAATCCTCCAGGCTTAAGGGCGGAAAGCAAAGAATAACAGTGGTTGAAAAAAAGTTTTTGTCATCCTCGCCAGGTGGGTCTCTTTTGATCCGCCAACGCTCTGTGGCGGAGATCCAGGGCCTTTGTGTTGCGGTGTCTTTGATGTTTTTCATCAGTAATCTTGTAGGCGTCAGGTTTTAGCCTACGAAATTGCGCAAGCTAAAGCTTGCGGCTACCAATCATAGTAGATTACTGAACGTCGCAGACGACGCTACGATAGCTGTGACTACTCATTGACAATTAACACAATATGTGTTAACATTAACACAGAACATGTTAATGAGGAGCAGATATGGAAGGCTTAATAACATCGAAGTCGCGGATAGGAGTTTTGACGCTTTTGGCTCTAAATCCAAGGGAAGTGTTTTATCCCCGGGAAATAGCGAAAAGTGAAAGTTTGCCGTTTACGGCGGTACTACGGGAGCTAAAACATCTTTCGGTTGCCGGATTGGTGGAACAGCTTATTAAGAACGGAAAAACCTACTATAGGATCAACGAACATAATCCTATATATGGCGACTTGAAAAATATAATAATAAAGACAACCGGTGCGGCTCAGATAATAAAAAAACAACTGGAGAAAGTGGAAGGAATAAAGCTGGCCTTTATTTTTGGTTCTTATGCGAAAGGCAAGGCAGGCCCGGAAAGCGATATTGACTTGTTAATTGTAGGTGAGGCCGGACTAAAGGAAGTATCTTCTGTTCTTGCGCCGGTGAAAGTTGTCCTAAAAAAGGAGCTTAATTATTTTTGCTTTACAGAAAAAGAAATACAAAAACGCTTAAAAACAAAGGATTATTTTTTAAAAGATGTTCTAAAAGGAAAAGTACTGTTTGTAAAAGGGAGCGAAAGTGAGTTTAAAACGACTTTCAAATGAAGGAAAACTTGAAAAAAAACTTGTAAGCAAAGAAGAAATAGAAAAGCTTTTCAAAATGGTTGAAAGAGATCTTAAAGATTCCAACGTAAAAGCAATTTCTGCTGATAGAAGATTTGCAACTGCCTATAATGCGGCACTGCAGCTTTCGACCATTATAATTAGACTAAATGGTTACAGGACAAGAGGCGCAGGTCATCATTACTCGACCTTTCTTGTATTAAAAGTGCTCTTAGGCAAAGATTTTGAAGAAATCTCCGATTACTTTGACGCTTGCAGAGCAAAAAGAAACATAACAGACTATGTATCGGCAAATGTAGTTTCAGAGCCCGATGTGGAAGAACTTATAGGCGAAATAAATAGATTTAAGAATACAGTCATTATCAAAGCAAAAGAAAAGTTTCCTGAAATAAAGTAGTTTGTTTTTAATGTTGTCAAAGATTGTGTGGGCAGTGACCGCACAATTTGAATAATGAAGTTTGTAGAGGAACAATTTTAACATCCGCCACATTGCGGGTCGTTAGATCTCAACACATCGTGGCGGACGGTGTCTTTATTGATTAGAAGTAAATAATTCAAACCGGAGTTTCCTCATAATTTTAAATAAAATGGTAAAAAGCAAGTAATAATAAGTAGCATTGAAAAAAGAAACTGAAAACATCATTTGTCATACTGAGCTGCCCTTTGCGAAGTATCCTCGCTTTTCATTAAAGAACAGATATCCTTCGCATGATACCGCTTCCTCCACAGGCGGACTGGCAGGATGACAAGAAATTGGGAAAAACTCCTGTAATGCTAAAGCTTGATATATAACATTAGATATTATATATCGAGGAGCAGAATCCAATAGAATTCTACATAAAAAGTATAGAAAAATAACATAACAGCCGGCCCGAACAGACAAAAACCTAAAAGAATGATATTTATACGCATTCTTCAGTATTTACAAAGCCGTAATTCGAACTTCGACGTATGATACCCGCGATCAAATAGCCGGTCAAGATTAATAAATATGTCTATTATTTAAAGGGAATTACAGAATCAAGGGAAAACACACTGTTATATAAGAACATTAGACGTATTGAAAACAAAAGAAAAATCTGATAAAATACAAAAGATACAGTATTTTTGTTTAAAACAAGCCATTATTCGATTGGAGGTAATATGCTTTTTAAAAAGTTCTTAGTATTTGCCGGAATTGTTTTTTCTGTGGCATCAGTGTTTTCACAGCAGCCTCCTATAGGAGCTGTGAATGAGCTGGTTAAGAGCGGGCTTGTAAATAAAGAAGAAATGGAGAAAATGGCCGGCGCGATAAATAAGAGCAAGGATGCCATCGTCCCTGAACCGGTTATTGAAAACAAAAAAGAAAATATCATTGAAAAACCCTCAATAATAGAAGAACTCTTCCCTGACGAGAGTAAAACCAGTTTTATCCGGCAGTTTGGCTATGAAATATTCAGACAGCCGTCCTCAACTTTTGCTCCGGGTGACAATGTTCCCGTGGGGCCTGACTATGTGGTCGGACCGGGGGACACATTGGTTGTTTATGTTTGGGGAAAACTTGTGCAGGAAACTTTTACTCTCACAGTTGACAGGGACGGAAAAATATCCCTTCCAAAAGCAGGAACATTATTTCTTTGGGGCCTGAAGTTTTCCGAAGCAGAAATTATTATCAAACAAGCACTGTCTAACAACTACGCGAATTTCTCTATTAATGTTACACTTGGTAAGATCAGAACGATCAGGACTTTTGTGCTTGGCGAAGTATATAAACCCGGCAGCTACACTATAAGTTCTCTTTCCACGGTTTTTCAGGCCTTATTCGAAGCTGGCGGGCCCACAAAAGTCGGTTCCTTAAGAAAGATCAAATTGATCAGGGATAATAAAACTATTTCAACGATCGACCTTTATGATTTTCTTCTTTCCGGAGAAAAAGCGAAAGATCTGCGCCTGCAGTCAGGGGATACTGTCTTTGTTCCTGCTATAGGATCGGTTGTTGCCATCAGGGGGAGCGTGAAGAGGCCGCGTGTTTACGAGCTCTTAGGGGAAACTAGGATTTCCGAGGTAATAAGAATGGCGGGAGGGCTTACTCCTTCGGTTTATCTGAAAAGATTACAGATGGAAAGAATAGTGAACAATGAAAAAAAGTCAGTTATTGATTTTGAACTTGCAAATCCGGATGTCCTCAAAGACGGTAAGGATATTAAAATAAATGACGGTGATATGATCTCTATCTTCCCGATAAATAAAACAAGGCGCGGTTATGTCTCAATAAGCGGCAATGTAAGCATGCCCGGAGAATATGAACTTACCCCGGAATTAAAGGTGAGGGAGCTGCTTAAAAAAGCAGGAGGCACGCTTGCCGGAACTTACCTTCCAAGAGGTGAAATCAGCAGATATGTGGATGAAAAAACAAAAGAAATAATCCCATTTGATATGGAAAAACTATTAAAAGGCGGTACCGCAGAAAACTATCCGTTGAAAGAATGGGATCAGGTTATTGTTTACTCCCTTTTTAATGTGATACCCGTGCAATCTGTGAATATCAGCGGCGCCGTAAACAGGGAAGGAAAGCTTGATCTTACTGAAAAAATGAAAATATCAGATTTGATCTTCAGGTCAGGCGGTTTAAAACCTACTGCTTTGTTTGAGAATGCCGAACTATACCATATGAGAGAAGGGAAAGACCCGGAGATCGTAAAGGTAGATCTAAGGAAAATACTTGTTGATAAAGACCTTGCGGCCGATCTTATATTGTTTGGCGGAGACCATTTGTTTGTAAGAGAAGAGGTTGCGTCCACCAGAAAGAAAAAAATAACTTTAGGCGGGGAAATTAAATACCCGGGGGTATATGTTGCTGATTATCAGGAAAAACTTTCCTCTATAATAGAAAGAGCGGGAGGTTTTTCCGAAAAAGCATTCCTGCCCGGCGCTGTCTTCAAGAGAGATTCAATAAAAACGGCCCAGCAGAAAGCGGTGGCAAGCTATCTCGAGCGCCTTCAGACTGAAGTGTTTTCGGAGTCGGCCAATTTAATAGATCCCTCATCGTCCAAGCGGGAGGCAGAAATAATAAAAAACAAAGAAGATCTTGCGAAGATCTATGCGACTTTTGAAGTTCCTGGCAGGCTTATCATAAAAATTGAGGATATTAAAACATTTAAAGACAGTAAATACGACATAATTATTGAAGACAATGATGCCCTTTTTATCCCACAGAATCCCTCTTCCGTAAATGTGATAGGTAGTGTCTATAACTCCTCCAGCCTTGTCTATGAGCCGAATAGAAACTTATCATATTATCTTGATAAAGTCGGTGGAACTACAAAAGAAGCGAATAGATGTGAAGTTTACATAATAAGCGCCAGCGGTGAGGTTAACAAAAACAACGCCTGGGGAAAAGATCTTGAAAGAGGCGACACCGTGGTCGTCCCGGCAGAAATAACCATAGGCACCAATTGGTTAAAGATGCTTCTGGATACCTCACAAATATTCTATCAAGTGGGCGTAGGCTACTCTGCGGTAAGAAGGTAAGTTTCTTGTAGTTGATTTCCGCCTGAGGCGGATCTGCCTAAGGCATGATATCAGGCCGCTCAATGAATTGAGCAACTACAAAAGAACTCGCAGTATCGCCGGTTACAGTGACGAGTGTTGACATAAGATATTCATTAATTGTTTTGTCTAAAGAAAAGGTGTTATGAAAAACATACAAAAAAGCATAGATTCGGTGATCACTAAAGCTAAAAGTGATAAGGACGTTTTGGCCGTATTACTTTTTGGCAGCCGTGTGAAAAACGAGGTTCGCGAGAATTCGGATACTGATTTATGCCTCGTTCTTTGTCCAGGAAAATATGAGAACCTTGTCCTTTCAAAGAAAAGACTGGAATATACGGCAGGTTATGAAAGGAACCTGGACCTTCAAGTTTATCAGCAATTACCGCTTTACGTCAGAAAAAGGATACTGGAAAATCACAAGATTTTATTCTGTAAAAAAGAAAACGAGCTATACGAAATAGCTTTCAGTACTCTTGCTGAATTTGGACACATGCAGAGATTCTACGAGGAATATTACAAAGAGGCGGTAAAATGTTAGACCAAAAGAGAATAGCGGTAAAATTTGATGAGCTCGCTCGTTTTCTGGATGAATTGGAGCAAATCACCCCAAAAACATACAAGGAATACCTTACAATTGAGAAAAAAAGAAGCTGTGAAAGGCTTATGCAATTGTCAATTGAGTGTGTCGTAGATGTCTGCAAGTTGATTGTGTCAGGAGCAAATTTGGGTATTCCGGGTAAGGAAATAGACATTCTGGAGGCACTGGAGAAGAAAAAAATAATCTCAAAAAAGCTAAACAGCGAATTAAAAGAAATGAGAGGTTTTAGAAATATCCTTGTCCACGAATACGCAACAATCAATGACGAACTCTCTTTTGAGATACTAAAAACAAAAATAAACAGCTTTACGCTTTTCAAAAAAGAAATAACAGAATTCATAAAAAACAAGTAACTCTTTGAAACAGCACCCGTAGGTGTCTGATTTCCGCCTGAGGCGGATCTGCCTAAGGCATGATATCAGGCGCTAGTCCGCCGGTCTTTTAGGCGGAAAAGACAACATTTGCAAAGAAGTTTTTGCCTGAATATGCAAAATGCGAAAATTTTATAAATGCTGATTTGATTGCGCAGGGATTGTCGCCTTTTGCTCCGGAAAAAGCGGCTCTACAGTCCGGCAAGCTGGTGTTGCAGCAAATAAAGCAATATTCCTCATCTCTGAAAGATTTCGGATTTGAGACTACACTTTCAGGAAAAGTATATGCAAAACTAATAAAGGGACTGAAGAAAAGAGGCTATAATATACATATATACTTTCTTTGGATTCCAAATACTGAATTAGCATTGCTGCGTATAAAAGAAAGAGTAGCCGAGGGAGGCCATAACATTCCAAAAGCAGATGTAATAAGAAGATATACTCGTTCCATAGACAATTTTTTTCAATTATACAAAGATCTAGCAGATTTTTGGATGTTATTTGATAACTCCGGTAAGATTCCAAAGGTAATTGCAGAAAATGCTAATGGAACTGTTAAAATCACCAACGAAGATCTTTTTAGTAAATTAATGAAGAGGGATTTATATGAAAAAGAAACATGACTTGAATACCAAAGCTATTGCCGCTATGAAAGCCGCAATAAAAGGCGTAATAGCTCAGCATAAAAAATCCGGCCGTCCTCTCCCCATTTGGGAAAACGGCAAATTAAAGTACATTTCACCTAATAAACTGTAAATAGACTTCGTGATTGCTCAATTCTTCTGCCCGCCTAAGGGTTGGATTAAGCGCCTGATCAATCAGGCACTTATGAAAGAGCTTTGCAATGATAAAATTCTAGTTTTAGGTTTTTACGAACCACGCACTTATTCGTGCTCAAAGGCGGGGAATGTTTTTGAATGCGTATAAAAGTGTCAACCGGAAAAATTATAAAAAGCATTAAAACTTGGCATAATATGTTGTCTTCGTTTTGGGCGGTATATTATGATATTTAATTCCTGGGAATTTTGTGTATTTTTTCCCCTGGTCACAATTCTCTTTTTTGTCCTCCCGCATAAGTTAAGATGGGCGCTTCTTCTTTTGGCAAGTTGTATATTTTATATGGCCTTTATCCCTGTTTATCTGTTGATCCTGGTATTTACAATTATTGTTGATTATTTTGCAGGCCTTTATATTGAAAGATCGTCCGGGCCAAGGAGAAAGTTATTCCTTATAGCGAGTATCTGTGCCAATGTCGGAGTTCTTGCCTTTTTTAAGTATTTTAATTTTTTTAATGCTAATATTGCTCAATTTGCAAATCTGATCGGCTGGAATTATTCTATCCCGGCTCTAAATATTATCCTCCCCATAGGCCTGTCTTTTCATACTTTTCAAGCTATGAGCTATACCATTGAGGTCTACCGGGGCAGGCAGAAAGCTGAAAAGCATTTTGGTATTTATTCCCTTTATGTGATGTTTTATCCCCAGCTGGTGGCAGGGCCTATTGAAAGGCCTCAAAATCTAATTCACCAATTTCACGAAATTCACCGTTTTATATAAAAATGTGACTGACGGGCTTAAATTAATGACCTGGGGACTTTTTAAAAAGGTGGTTATCGCGGACCGGCTTGCTCTGATAGTGAACCAGATATATAATAACCCGCAGGCTTTTCCGGGCTTACCTTTGATAGCCGGCACCGTTTTCTTTGCTTTCCAGATATATTGTGATTTCTCCGGCTACTCGGATATTGCTATCGGTTCTGCCCAGGTTATGGGTTTCAGGCTTATGGATAACTTCAACAGGCCTTATTTTTCAAAATCAATATCTGAATTCTGGAAAAGATGGCATATCTCATTGTCTTCCTGGTTCAGGGACTACCTGTATATACCCATGGGGGGAAGCAGGGTCTCAAAATGGCAATGGCAGTATAATGTTTTTATTACTTTTCTGGTCAGCGGTTTGTGGCACGGCGCGAACTGGACGTATGTTATCTGGGGTGCTTTGAACGGCTTTTATCTTATTTTTTCAATTTGGACCGGGGAAAAAAGAAAAAAAATCGCAGATTATTTTGGCCTGAACAGGTCCCACTTGCTTCATAAAATTGCCAGGGTATTTATTACTTTTTTACTGGTCTGCTTTGCCTGGATCTTCTTCAGGGCAAACAGTTTAACGGATGCTTTATATATTATCGGGCATTTATTTTACGGAGCCCGGCATATTTTTGATCTAAGCTGGTGGAAATTGATGATGCCGAAAAACGGGCTGAATGAATATGATTATTTGCTCTCCGTGTTATCCATTATCTTTCTGTTGTGCGTGCATTTGCTTCAGAGACATGGCAGTATGCGTCATATGCTTGCGGAGAGATCTGCAAAAACAAGATGGCTGGTATATCTCGCGCTGCTTCTGGGAATATTATTTTTCGGAGTGTTCAATAGGTCGCAGTTCATATATTTTCAATTTTAGGAGTTTGAATGGAAGTATTTAGATTTCTTAAAAAGCTGCTTTTGCTCCTGCCCGTCTTATTGCTTATGCTCTGTGTTAATTATTTTGTGGATCCGTCGCGCTTGATAAGAGAAAGCAGCGGGGAATATTACAAGAACGTGGCAGGAATATTGCAGAGCGGGAAAAATATTGAAAATTTCAATGTAGGAGGCATGTATAACCTCCGCATATTTACCCGGTATCTTATAGACGGGTTTTCTTCAAAAAAGGAAATTGTGGTACTGGGTTCCAGCCGCACGATGGAGCTCGGTGCCCCGGATTTTCCGGGCCGGACTTTTTACAATAACAGCATGGGGAGTGCCGGTTTGGAAGATACTATGGCTGTCTACTGGCTCTACCGTACAAGAAAGCTGCTGCCCGGGACCGTAATTATTTCGCTTGATCCGTGGTTGTTCAATAAAAACAGCGGTTTGCGGGATTTTGAAGCCTTGCAAACGGAGTATAATGGAATAACTGAATATCTCTGCGAAAAGAAAAACAGCTCGCTGTTAAATTTAATTGACACTTCTATGTTAAAAAAGCTTGACGTGCTGTTTTCTCCCGTATATTTTCAACTTTCTATCCAGGAACTTTACGGCAGAGCGTTTAGTAAGAGAAAAGAAATGCTGGCAACTTCAGCCGGTATTTCGGATGACTGGTTAAAACGGACTGATGGCTCCCTGGGCTATCCCCTGTCCTACAAGACGCGGACAGTTGCGCAAACCGGTGATTACGCAAGGCAAATTCAACAATCCGCAATATTTCTTCAAAAATTCAGCAGTCTTGACACGGAAAGATTCGAAAAGTTTATTGGCCTGCTCCAAAAGGACAACGTAAAAGTGATATTTTATCTTTCCCCGTATCATCCCGTGACTTATAAACTTCTACTAGGTTCAGATAGATACCGGATTATCGGCGAGGTTCAAAAATACATTGAAAGCTGCGCTGGCCGGCACAATATTGAAATATGGGGCTCCTATGATCCCGCTTTCTATGGCCTCTCTGAAAAAGATTTCTATGACGGGTCCCATGTGCGCTGGGAATCCATGAGAAAAATATTCAAGAAAACATATTATAACGCAAGCGGAAAGTGACGCCGGCAACACAACTTTGATATTTTAATGTTTTTTCCCCGCAACTGCCTTACTCTGCTTTAAATATGCTTATTTCCATTAATTCGTAGTAATGCCCGGGATTTGCTCATACTTAAGATTATTGAAAAATACCGATAAAATCTGATATAATAAAGAATTAATTAAAGGTTCAATGATCTTAAATCAGCAATTCCCTTATTGGAGGTAATATGTTTTTTAAAAAGCTCTTAGTATTTTTTGGAATTATTTTTTCTGTAGCATCTGTGTTTTCACAGCAGCCTCCTATAGATGCTGTGCAAGAGTTGGTAAAGAGCGGTCTTGTAAATAAAGAGGAAATGGAAAAAATGGCCGGTGCGATAAATAAAAGCAAGGATGCCATTGTCCCGGAGCCGGTTATTGAGAATAAAAAAGAGAATATTATAGAAAAACCTTCCATAATAGAAGAACTCTTCCCCGATGAGAATAAGATAAGTTTTGTAAGGCAATTTGGTTATGAGATCTTTAAGCAGCCTTCCTCAACTTTTGCCCCGGGAGACAATGTCCCTGTAGGACCTGACTATATAGTCGGGCCGGGAGATACTTTAGTTATTTATGTCTGGGGAAAACTTGTCCAGGATACTTTTACACTTACTGTAGACCGTGATGGGAAGATATCGCTTCCTAAAGCAGGTGCTCTTTTCCTTTGGGGTTTGAAATTTTCGGAAGTAGAAAAAATAATTAAAGAATCTTTGAGCCAAAACTATTCAAGTTTTTCCATAAACGTTACTTTGGGTAAGCTTAGGACTATTAGGGCTTTTGTACTCGGTGAAGTGTTTAAGCCGGGTGGTTATACCGTTAGCTCACTTTCAACGGTATTTCAAGCTCTGTTTGAAGCAGGCGGACCAACAAAGGTAGGCTCTTTTAGAAAAATTAAATTAATAAGGGATAATAAGATTATAGCTACAATAGATCTGTATGAGTTCCTTCTTTCAGGCGAAAAAGCCAAGGATTTGCGCCTCCAATCAGGGGATACTGTTTTTGTTCCTCCAATCGGCCCAGTTGCTGCTCTCAGAGGAAGTGTTAAGCGGCCTCGGGTATATGAACTTCTTAGGGAGACAAAAATCTCAGAAATATTAAAAATGGCGGGTGGCATTACTCCGTCAGGGTATCTAAATAGAATCCAACTGGAAAGAATAGTTAACAATGAGAAAAAATCGGTTCTTGATTTCCAGATGGAAAATATAGAATTGCTGAAAGGCAACAAAGATATAGTAGTAAATGATGGTGATATGATATCCATATTTCCAATAAATAAAACAAGGCGTGGTTATGTTTCAATAAGTGGTAATATCAGTATGCCCGGGGAATATCAACTTACTCCGGAACTTAGGATATCAGGCTTACTTAAAAAAGCAGGAGGAGTGCTTCCAGGAACTTATCTTTCGAGGGGAGAAATAAGTAGATATGTGGATGAAAAAACAAAGAAAATTATTGCTTTTGATATGCAAAAATTATTAGATGGAGAAAAAGCAGAAGATTATTCTCTGCAGGAATGGGATCAGGTAATAGTATATTCTCTCTTTAATGTTATACCGGTGCAGTCAGTTAATATCAGCGGAGCCGTAAATAGGGAAGGAAAACTTGACCTTACAGAAAAAATGAAAATATCAGACCTTATATTCAGGTCTGGTGGATTAAAGCCCACTGCGCTATTAGAGAACGCAGAGCTTTACCATATGAAAGAAGGAAAAACCCCGGAGGTCATTAAAATAGACCTTAGAAAAATACTTGTTGATAAGGACGAAAATGCCGACCTTGTGCTTTTTGGCGGAGATCACCTTTTTGTAAGAGAAGAAGTTTCCTCTACGAGAAAGAAAAAAATTACTTTAAGTGGTGAATTTAAATTTCCAGGTATTTATGTCGCTGACTATGAGGAAAAACTTTCCTCCATAATAGAAAGAGCTGGCGGGTTTTCAGAAAAGGCTTTTCTTCCAGGCGCTATATTTAGGCGGGATTCAATTAGAACGGCTCAACAAAAAGCTGTGGCAAGTTACCTTGAACGCCTACAGACTGAGGTATTTACGGAATCCGCAAATATTATGGACACCTCTACATCCAAACGCGCTCAGGAAATAATAAAAAATAGGGAAGATTTGGCAAAGATCTATGCCGCATTTGAGGTTCCCGGAAGGCTTATTATTAAAATTGAAAGTCTAAAATTTCTAAAAGATAGTATATATGACATAATTATAGAGGATAATGATTCGCTTTTTATTCCGCAGAATCCCTCTTCTGTAAATGTTATTGGAAGTGTATATAACTCCTCCAGTCTTATTTTTGAACCCAATAAAAACATCTCCTATTATATTGACAAAGTCGGTGGAACTACAAAAGAAGCCAACAGGGGGGATGTATACATAATAAGTGCCAGCGGTGAAGTAAACAAGAATGGTGCCTGGGGAAAAGATCTGGAAAGATGTGACACAGTGGTAGTCCCGGCAGAAATAACCGTTGGGACAAATTGGTTTAAGATGCTTTTGGATACTTCACAAATATTCTACCAAATTGGTGTGGGCTACGCAGCAGTAAAAAAATAATTTTTACTTACTGAAAAAAGGAAGAACACTCTAAGAATTGATGGAATTATTAATTAGGAGGTTGAATGGGCGGGGATGAAGATTTATTAAATATTTTTAAATTAATTTATAGATATCGAGTTATGATAATGAGTATTACTTTAGCTATTGCAATAATTACGGCCATAGTTAGCCTGAATTTACCAAAAACTTATACTGCAACTGCCGTTGCGCTTCCACCTGAAGTTGAAACTCTTCAACGTGGTGGAAATATACTCTCATATAGTTATAGCGATATTTTTGGTGAAGGTGTGAATGACTCTGGCGTAGTAATTGCAATGTTGAAAAGCAGGCGCATGGCCGAGTATTTGGTAAAGGAATTTGACCTTGTTGAAAAATACAAAATGAAATCGTTTTCCTCCGCCATACAAAGGCTACAGAGCGAAACAATGGTTATTCCAACAAAGGAAAAAACCATAATGATTATTGTGAACTCTACAAGTCCAGAACTTGCTGCAGATTTGGCAAATTCTTATGTTTACAATCTCGATGAAATAAATAATGAATTGAAAATTACCCCAGCAAAACCTGTTGCAAGGTTATTGGATAAAGCTTATCCGCCAGAAAGTAAATCCAAACCTAAAATAAAAAATAATATAATAATTGCATCTGTTATTGCTTTGATTCTATCCATAGGTTTTGTATTTTTAGTTGAATACTTCAAAGCGATTAAGAATAAAACAGCCTATATTAGCAAAATAAAATGAAAGGCGCTTGAGGTGGAAAGAATAAGTAAACTTTCAATATGGTTGTTGATCAGTGTACTTATATTTTCTGTTCTTATTGTTATCTTCTTTAAGAACAGAGGTGCTTCAGACTTGGAAACACTTCTCTTTTCAGCAAGCACCACTACTATTTTGTTTTTATGCTATTTTTATGCTAGGCATATTTATTATTCATATAGGCTTCCACTTGGTTCTCTGCCTTTTTTGTTGATGTTCTTTTGGCCGATATTTTCGGTTGTATATCCCACTTTTTATATTGCAGGTTCCCCTACGTATGAGAATCAATTAAACTATTATTTTGCGCTAAATCAGCTTCTTTGCCTTGTTATAACAGTATTTGTCATTTTAGGCATACATCTTTCTGAACGAGTTTTCAAGAAAAAGAGCATTGACTTAGTCGAGACTTACTCTAGTAAATTATTAGGTGTCGGAACAATTATTTTTTCTTTTTCGCTATTGAAATTGCTTGAGCAACTCCAAAGGGGTGCTCTTGGTCGTGGCTCTTTTTATAGGCAGGTTACAAAAACCAGATGGATATATGATAATCTTGGTGCGTTTTCAATGTTGGCATTTTCCGTGATATTCATTTATTTTTTTTACTATGAAAAATCACAGGAAAAAAGAAAAAAGGGATTTATATTATTTATTGTATTCTCACTGATTTCCATTTTAACAAGAATACTATCATTTGAATACGTTATGTTGCTTATTCAGGTTTATTTTGCCTTTGTTGGCATTGTCACTTATGATCGAAAGTATTTTAAACCTTTGTTGATAGCAGTTCTATTATCGGCATCAGTTGTTGTACCAATAATGAATGTTGTCAGAACTTCGTTTGCTACAAAAGTTCATGGTGTGGAAGCAATTAGATCTCTTGGTGTTTCAGATATAAGAGAATTTGCGAGAGAAGCTTATCTTGAAAGAAATGAAAGAAATAATGAGCTATCACGCATGGGTGATACAATGGTTTTTACAGCTGAAACCCTGAAAGTTATACCTTCAAACGCTGATTATTTTTATGGTAGATTACTTTTGTCTGAAATTAAATACATTGTTCCTTATATTCTATGGTCCGGTAAATATTCTCCTGATAACCCTATGCGTTCTCCAGAGGAACAAATAGAATTAGTTGTTCGTGGCACTGATGCGGATACTGGATTTGGGCCACTAGTCTTTTTTTGGTCTGAATTAGGGATTGTCGGAATCGTCTCTGGAATATTAGTGTTTGGCTTTCTCATAGGAGCTGCTTATTGGCTATTTGCATATAATTCAATAAGCAATATAGGGTTGGTAATGTATTCAATGTTTGCTGTGGCTGTAACTCGGCTCGAGGAATCATGGACCATGAATATTCTTTTAAGTTTAAGATTAGCCGTTATGTTTTTTGTTGTCTATCTGATATTTAAAGTGTTGCAAAAAATATGTTTAACCGTTTTACGAACAAATCCGCGGTAGTTATTTATGTGCAGATAGTAAAACACTTGTGGATGTTAAAGTAGCTTGTAATTATTTATTATTTATAGCGTATTTTTGTTTGTTAATGCAAAAACACGAGTATATTAAAAAGGCCTTAGTTTTACTTAAGTGAGTATACTGTAAAATATTCTCCGATTTTAACGCAAATATAGTTTTCTGAAAATACCTGGCGTACTGAGTCTGAAAATAAAGGTTTCGAAGTGTATGGATTATTCATAGAAAATGGTATTCCGCCATTTGGAATCAATACACTTTCTATTCTTCGGTTCCTAAAGTGTTTCGCAAAAGCGTAATCTCCAATTCCTGAATATTGCAAATCCATAAAAGCGGGATAATCTATTTGTGTGTTTGCAAGAATAACCCTCAAGAAGGTATAAGAATAAGTGCTATCGTCTGCAAGTCCCATTATTATACCTGGATATTTACTTTCAAAATATATCACCTCGTTCTTCGCTCTATCAAACTTGTCCCAGCCATTAATCATAGGAAGTACTAAGGATAGTGCGGCAACAAAAGAAGGAATTATTAGTGAAAAATAAAGAATATTAACAAGTTGCTTGTTTACTGAATTTTCATTTGATAAAAGCTTCCTAAATATAATAGCATTTGTTGGAATGAAAGGTAATAGATGATGGGCTCCTGCTCCAGGCTTTGATCCTAAAATACTGACAAAAAGTTCTATTCCAAATATCAAAAAAAGATTTATTATTTGAACTTTTTCTAATTTCGCTTTGTAGTAATAGAAAAAAAAAGGTAAAAGTAAGAATAAAAGGTATATTGCATTGTCAATCCAAATTCTCAATGATAAACCATGAATACTTGATGATTTCAAATAATAAAAATATGCATTAATAGAAATGTTTTGTGGTATAAAGAATGTCAAAAAAGAAAGCAGAGAAAAAAAAGAAAACAATATAATTGACTGTATTGATATAAATTTTGAAAAAGTAATCGCAATATATACTGCAAATACATAGACAAAACCTTGTATCTTTAGGGCAGAAGCAGCTCCAGCAAAAGCACCCAGAATTATTGATAAAAATACTTTATTTTTAAGGTTTTGTCCAAGCAAAATAGATAATGAAACAATAAGTAATAAAAAAGGTTCTGGTCTGTTCCAAAAGAGCATACCGCCAAAAGGTAACAAATAAAGCAGATAGCCTCTTGAAGCTGAACATTTGCTAATACGAAATAGAATTAATGTAGAAAATAGAAATGCGATAAACCCCGGCAATTTAGACTTAACAATAGTTGATAATCCAGTCCAGTTGAAAGTACCCTGTATTTCAGCCAATGCAGGTCCGTAAAGTATCCCATGATAAGGGTATGGTTCTGGATTGGGATATAAAGAATCCCCTTTCTTCATTACTGTCCCTATGGATGCAATTGTAGATTCAACATGATCAAAAAAATTTGGATAGAATAAATAACAAACACCAATAAATATGAAAAACAAAAACAATATCGTAACAAAATAGTTATTTAAGCGAGAGAATAACTTTGAAATTCTTTCGATTATTTTTAATGGAAAAAAAATGAACACCATTACAATTAAGAGGCAAAATATTGCACCTCTAACTAACAAAAGCTTTTTAATCAAGTAGAATAGTTGATCCAATTTTACCTTCTTGATTGCCAGATAATAAAATTTGAATATTAAAGTCTAATTTTGTTTTTTGTCCAACAACAATGTTTTTATCTATTATTAGCATAATATTTAACATATGAACCAATTTCCTTGGATAACAATATAATTAGTATTACCATTATATCTGCTTAATAAAGACATTACAAGATGTTGATAGTATTTTAATATACCATATAGAAGACAAATAATAGTATAGCTTATTTCAATTATTTTCTAGTTTATTGCAAAATCCGCTGAAAGCGACCACTGAATCCGCTTGAAGGCGACCAGCAAATCCGGTCATGACGACCACTTAACCTGCCGGCACAATCCTCACTTCTGAAATGATACTCTTTTAGATTCTTTTAAT
>CAITEH010000053.1 GCA_903891415.1 Candidatus Firestoneibacteriota bacterium | reverse complement strand
GCCTGGTAAATAAAATTGGGGACGACCCTGCCATCATTGATCTGCATACGTTCACCATATGTGTTAAAGATCCTTACTATTCTTGTGTCTATTTTATGAAATCTCTGATAGGCCATTGTGAGAGCTTCTGAAAAGCGTTTGGCCTCGTCATACATGCTTCGCGGCCCTATTGAATTAACATTTCCCCAGTATTCTTCCACCTGCGGATGCACCGCCGGGTCTCCATAAATTTCAGAGGTAGAAGCAAAAATAAACCTTGCTCTCTTTAATTTTGAGATACCAAGAGCATTATGAGTGCCAAGCGAACCTACTTTAGCCGTCTTTATCGGATGCTGACTATAATCAACAGGGCTGGCAGGAGAGGCAAAATGAAGCACATAATCTATTTTTCCGGCTATTTTAAGTGGTTTTGTAATATCATGCTTTATAAATTCAAGCTTTTTTTTATCCAAATGTGCAAGGTTAGCTCTGCTTCCGGTCAATAAATTGTCCACGCAAATAACATGATGGCCTTTATTTATGAAGTATTCACATAAATGAGAGCCCAGAAAGCCGGCACCGCCGGTTATCAATGCAGTTGTTTTCTTCACTAAAAACCTCCTCTTTATTATATTCATTGTAAAAACAATAAAAACCGGGCATTCCCACGCAAAACCGAAAAAACCGAAACTACGGCCTGCCCACTGATCTATATTCAATTCCGTTTTGCTTCATTTTTTTGGGATCATAGAGGTTTCTTGCGTCAATAAATATAGGGGCTTTTAATAGTTTTTTAACTTTCTCAAGGTCAAGGTTCTTAAAATCCTCCCAGTCCGTCAATATTAACAGCGCATCTGCACCCGTCATAGTTTGATAGGGATCCTGAAAATACTTAACATCTTTTAATATTTTTTTCGCATTTACCATGGCTTCCGGGTCATAAGCATTTATTTTCACACCTTTCTTTAAAAGCCCGGTAACTATATCCATTGCGGGAGAAAATCTGATATCATCCGTATTAGGTTTAAAGGCAAGGCCAAGAACCGCCAAAGTCTTTCCATTCAACACCCAAAGGGCGGCCTCAACTTTTTTCATTATGAATTCTTTTTGTTCTTCATTTGTTTTTTCGACACTTTTTAAGAGATGAAAATCATAGCCCAGCTTATCCGCGATGTGAATGAAGGCCGAAACATCTTTAGGAAAACAAAAACCTCCAAAACCGGGGCCGGCATTCAGAAAAGCTCCTCCGATACGTTTATCATAACCCATCCCCTCCGCGATTTTTGTAACGTCCGCACCGGCTTTTTCACATATTCTTGATAACGCGTTCGCAAAGGAAATTTTCATGGCAAGGAAAGAGTTTGAAGCATGTTTTATTAATTCGGAAGTATTAATATCCGTGACGACTTTCACGGCATTTATGTCCTTATAGAGTTCCAGTAACAAAGTCTTCGCTTTTTCCGAAGCTATGCCGATAACGATCCTGTCAGGATTCATAAAATCATAGATCGCGGTCCCTTCCCGGAGGAATTCGGGATTGGAGGCCACATCGAATTCAACCCGGTGTTTATTATAGGTTTGTATAGTTTTCTTTACCCATTCGCCGGTATGAACAGGGACAGTGCTCTTATCTATTACCAGTTTATAAGCAGTCATTTCTTCAGCCGTGAGCCGTGCTACTTTCTCAACGGCAGAAAGATCAGCTCCGCCATCAGGAAGCGGCGGTGTCCCGACACAAATAAAAATAATTGTAGATTTTCTAATAGCTTCTGATACATTTGAGGTAAAGGTTATTCTGCCATGCTTAACATTGTCCCGTACAAGTTCTTCAAGGCCGGGCTCATAGATAGGCATTTGAAGTTTTATGAGTTTTTCTATCTTTGAAGGATCATTATCGGCGCCAATAACAGTATGTCCGAGTTTAGCAAAACATGCTGAGGTAACAAGCCCGACATAACCGGTGCCAATTACTGCTATATTCATAAAATCTCCTATTTTTTCCAGTACTTTTACTGCCTAAAGTATTAATTATACAAGAAATTGCTTTGTTTTTCAACATTTCTAAGTATTTTCCGGGATGCATTTGCTCGTATAGCAATAGAAATAGCAGCCCTGCCGGGAAATACCTGCTAAAAATGATATTTTTCTTCTTAGATGGTTAAAAAACAGGAAATTACGGGTGTTTTAAATTCCAATCAGAATCCGGTTAGTCTTAGAAGAAATTTCATTTTGCAACCAGCCATATCCCGCCCACAAGAAGCACCAGCCCTATCATCTGTAAAGGCGTAATTGTTTCTTTGAAATATAATACAGAAACAGCACTGATAATAAATAATCCGCCGGTAGTCATGATAGGATAGGCAACACTAAGAGGCATTTTTTTTAGAGTTATGCTATAAGCTCCGAGAGCAAGCCCAAAAAATATTACCCCGAGGATAACCGGAAGAGAAAGCCATTTAACTTTGAGAGTTTCAAGCAAGCCTCCCTGGGTATCGGGGCGGGACATTCCTGCCTTAATTAATATATTTGCGACTGCGTTCAGTATAAGAGCGGTCAGGAGAATTAACCATTTCATAATGCGACACCCCCGTAAAAAAGCCGGTAAACTAAGTTTATATCTGTGAGTAAAGTAGTTGTTATTGAGCTAAGCCATTAAATCAGTGAACTTTTTAAATAAATAAGCCGCATCGTGAGGGCCGGGAGATGCTTCCGGGTGGTACTGCACGGAAAATAAATTATGCTTTTTGCATTCCAAACCTTCGCTTGTTTTATCATTTAAATTAATATGCGTCTGAACTACCTGTTCATTTTTTAGGGAAGCAATATCAACGGCAAACCCGTGATTCTGGGAGGTGATCTCAACTTTCTTATTTTCCAGGCGCATTACCGGCTGGTTCCCGCCTCTATGCCCGAACTTCATTTTATAGGTTTTACCGCCAAGTGCAAGTCCCAGCATCTGATGCCCCAGACAAATACCGAATATGGGCACTTTGCCCGCCAGTTTTCTTACGGTATCAACAACATAGGTAACTGCTTCCGGATCTCCAGGCCCGTTTGAAAGAAATACGCCGTCCGGCTCATACTCCATTATTGTTCCTGCATTGGTATTTGCAGGAACAACCGTAACTTTACAGCCATGATATACCAGTTCTCTTAAAATATTTAATTTTATGCCGCAATCAACTGCTACAACATTGTAAGTTTTTCTGCTGCTCTCGCCCTCAAAAAGCTTTAACTGGTCTTCCTTGTTCTTTTCAAAATCTTTATCAACAAAATAAGGGCCTTCTGTCCATTTGTATGCCCTAGCACAAGTCACTCTTTTAACCAGATCAACACCTACAATAGAAGGTGAAGCTTTAGCTTTTTTTACCAGGCGTTTAACATCAAGATCCACGGTAGAAAGAACACCTTTTTTAGCTCCATGGGTCCTGATGTGACGGACTAATTTACGGGTATCGATCCATTCCAGGCCAATTATTTTGTTCCGCTTAAGATAGTCCCCTAAACTTTCTTCCGATCTGAAATTGCTGGCTAGCTTGCTATATTCCTTTACAACAAAGCCGCCTACGTGGGAGCTGCCTGACTCCATATCTTTATTGTTAATTCCGTAATTTCCTATCATAGGGTAGGTCATAGTCACTATCTGCCCGCAGTAGGAGGGATCTGTCAGTATCTCCTGATATCCGGTCATACTGGTGTTAAAAACTACTTCACCGTAGGACTCTCCTTCAAAACCAAAATTCAGGCCTTCAAAAACCATTCCATCTTCCAGCGCCAGTATTGCTTTTTTTCTGTTTCTCACAAGATCTTCCCTTCCTTCATCTTAATATTTCCGTCAATTATGGTCATAAAGGCCTCACCTTTTACCTTCCAGCCGTTAAACGGAGAATTTTTGCTCTTACTTTCAAATTTGCCGGTATCAATCGTGTATTCTTTTTCTGTATCAATAACCGAGATATCAGCTGCCGCACCCAAAGAAAGAGTACCCCTGTTTAATCTTAATATTTTTGCCGGAGAATAAGAGAGTTTTTCTATTGCCTTTTCAAGTGTCAGAATTTTTTTATGCACAAGTTCGGTCAGGGTAAGCGCAAGCATCGTTTCAAGGCCTATAATACCAAAGGCAGCATAGTTAAACTCAAGTTCCTTGTCTGTCCTTCCATGCGGCGCGTGATCCGAGGCGATACAATCAAGGGTATCGTCTTTAAGCGCGGCCTTTAGGGCAAGAACATCTTCCGCTGTTCTTAAGGGAGGGTTCATTTTAGTATTGGTATCGTAGTTCTTAACCGCCGCATCGGTCAGACAAAAATAATGCGGAGCAGTCTCGGCGGTAACACGTATACCCTGTTTTTTTGCCCACCTGATTATTTCTACTGATTCTTTGCAGCTGACATGAGCGATATGTACCGGGGCGCCGATATAATCCGCCAAAGCTATGTTCCGGTAAACCATGATACTTTCAGCGGCCGAAGCCATGCCTCGCAAGCCCAGAACAGTGGAGCTAAAGCTTTCGTTCATGACACAATCCGCGGTCATATTTTTGTCTTCACAATGCGTAATTATCGGGAGATCAAACTGCTTAATATATTCAAACGCCCGGCGCATTATTTCCGCATTCATGATCGGGGCCGCATCATCAGATAAGGCAATTGCGCCGCATTTAATTAGCATGCCGATATCCGAGATCTCTTCGCCTTTTGCGCCTTTTGAAATAGAAGCTATCGGGAAAACATTCGCAAGTTTTTCTTTTTTTCCTTTGGAGATGACCAGTTCCACCACCGCCGTGTTATCCATCACCGGTTCGGTATTAGGCATGCAGGCCACCGAAGTAAAACCGCCTTTTACCGCCGCTCTTACTCCCGAGGCAATGGTCTCTTTGTATTCAAAACCCGGTTCGCGTAAATGTACATGCATATCAATAAGGCCGGGTGCGACTATTTTTCCATTAACCTTAATTATTTCTGCGTCTTTATCCTTAATTCCTTTACCAACTTTTTTAATTTTACCGTCTTCAATAAGCAGATCAAGAATGTCGTTTACTTTATTTGCCGGGTCAATTACTCTGCCCGCTGAAAGAATCAATTTCATTCGTCTCACCTCCCGAAAGCAGATAGAGTACGGCCATCCTTACCGCAATACCGTTTGTCACCTGCTCATTGATCACTGATTGCGGGCTGTCCGCGACCTCTGAGGAAATTTCAACCCCGCGATTCATAGGCCCCGGATGCATGACTAGTGCATCCTTATCAGCTAATCTTAATTTGTCTTCATCCATGCCGTATAGCAGGGAAAACTCTCTTATTGACGGAAAAAGATTCCTTTTTTGCCTTTCAAGCTGGATCCTGAGCATATAGAGCACATCAGCATTTTTCGCAGCTTTTCTCAAGTCGTATTCAACTTTTACCCCGAGTTTTTCAATATCTTTCGGAATAAGCGTCGGTGGAGCAACAAGGGTCAGCTCAGCCCCCATCTTGGTCATACCGTAAATGTTTGATCTTGCAACACGGCTGTGCGCTATATCTCCAACCATTACAATTTTTAAACCTTTAATTTTATGTTTTTTTTCTTTAATTGTAAAAAGATCCAATAAACCCTGCGTAGGATGCTCATGCATTCCATCACCGGCATTAATAATCGAGGATTTCAGGGTCTTGGAGAGCAATAAAGGCACTCCCGAGCAGGAGTGTCTTACAACTATCATATCAGATTCCAAAGATTCAATAGTTCTGGCCGTATCAATAAGCGTTTCACCCTTGGCAACACTGCTTGTTGAGACCGAAAAGTTAATAACATCAGCGCTCAAACGCTTTGCAGCCAGTTCGAAAGAGGTCCTGGTACGCGTAGAGTTCTCAAAGAAAAGATTAACTACGGTATGTCCTCTGAGCGCGGGTACTTTTTTTATCTTCCTGTTAAAAATGGACTTGAAGGAACCCGCAGTGTTTAAAATTGTCTCTATTTCTTCCGGTGTTGTGTCTTCCAGCCCTATCAGGTGCTTTCTTTTCACTTGCACACAAGCCTCCCGCTGTAGAAAACTCAGTTAATCATTGGTTTTAATACAGATGCTGTCTTCGTTATCAATTTCTTTTATTCTAATAATAACCTCTTCTTTATTGGAAGTGGGTATGTTCTTACCTACATAATCAGCATGGATCGGCAGCTGTTTATGCCCCCTGTCTATCAAAACTAAAAGCTGTATCTTTTTCGGCCTGCCCAGGTCAAGCAGAGCATCCATTGCTGCTCTGGTGCTCCTGCAGGTAAAAAGAACGTCATCCACCAGGATGATATTCCTGCCGTCAATACTGAATTTAACATCGGTGGATTGGGCGCCTTTTGGTATCTTCAAGCCGACATCATCTCTATAAAAAGTTATGTCTATGGCCCCGACCGGAATTTTTTTCCCGCTGATATTTTCAATTTTTCCGGCAATTCTGGCAGCAATATGATCACCGCGGCTCCTGATACCTACCAGGGCTATTTCTTCAAGGTTATCATTTTTCTCGATAACTTCATAGGCAAGACGGGACAAAGTTTTGTCTAAAGCGTCTTTATCCATTATTTTCTTCATTTTTTCAGTCATCAGCCACCTCATTTACCCAAAAAAAAAGTCTTTCTAACGTTTTTACGCGTTAAAAAGACATATATATTATCAGCAAAAACTGCTTTCATGCTACTCCTTGCCAACCTCACAGGGTTGGATTTAAAGGCTTAGTTAATATAGCAGTTTTAATTATGCTTTGTCAAGAAATTTATGTGCTTGGTAATGTAAATAGTAATGTGTAATTTTCAGGGCTATTCTCATAGAAAATCACGCTTTTTTCCAAACATCGTTAAGTCGGTAAAATATTGCAAAAATTATCCTTTCCACACTGTCTGTATTTTGAAAGCAACTCATAGGC
>CAITEH010000052.1 GCA_903891415.1 Candidatus Firestoneibacteriota bacterium | reverse complement strand
CGCATTCCTCGCAATGACAGCTTTGGCTGTCAGCTATATTTGTCATTTAATCGCGACTATCGTCGCATTCCTCTCAATGACAGAAGAGCCGTCAGCTTTATTTGTCATTTAATCACGGCTACTGACATAATATCGCTGATAGCTGCTATTTCATGTACTCTCCTCTCAACTGTCATTGCGAGGAATCGACCGATAAGGAGGGTCTATGACGGAATATAGCTGACAGCTGGAGAGATATTTCCTATTCCACTCAGTTGTCATTGCGAGGAGTCCACCGATAGGTGGGGCTTTCGACGAAGCAAACTAAAATTCCTTAGCCAGATCCAGCCACTCTTTGTTCTTTCTATTTACCAGGTCTATTTTATCTTGTCTAGACCCGCCTTTGATCTGTTTTTCTCTGGCTATGGCCATATGAACTTCTTCATAAATCTCAAAGTAAACTAGTTTATTCAAGTTGTACTTTTTTGTAAAACCCCTAACCAGTTTTTCTTTATGCTCAAAAACTCTCCTTTCAATATCATTTGTAAATCCGATATAAAGAACGGTATTGCCTATGTTTGTCAAAATGTATACATAATAGAATTTCGGGTCAGAGGGCATAAGGATCTCCTGGTTTGCTTCGTCATCTAATCACGGCTAACGCCGTATTCCTCGCAATGACAGAAGAGCCGTCAGCTATATATGTCATCTAATCACGGCTATCGTCGCATTCCTCGCAATGACAGCAATGCTGTCAGCTATTTTTGTCATTTAATCACGGCATATTTTGCAATCCTTCATAGCCGTCTTTTGGGCTATTGAAGGGAACATATATTTCTTCCTATCAAAACAAGCTTTGCTTATCGCCGTATTCCTCGCAATGGCAGCTTTGGCTGTCAGCTATATTTGTCATTTGATCACGGTTTCCAAACTTTATTGACCCGTGTTGTCTTTAATACTCCAGCCATCTTTATTCAGAATTATCGTGATCGCTCCACTTTTTTTTGTTTCTTTATAAAAAACCATGGTTCTTTTTCTGCCAAAAACAAGTTTTTCCTTATCCGCAAAGAAATTTTCCCCAAAAAAGCTGCCGGACAGAGGTGCTTTTCCTCCCGCATAGATAACTCCTCCTCCCCTGCAGGGAAAGCCGACAGTTTTTTCCCCGCTTGCTTCGAGTTTTAGGGCTGTTTTAGGCCTGAATTCCGCGACAAACGGTTCAAAGTCAGCGGAATAAACCAGCGCTCCGAGCTTGTTCACACCTTTAGAATGCAGGAGGGGCAGTATCTTCCTTTCAACTTCATAAGCATCCGCTCTTCCTTCTATATATAATACTGAGGCCTCCGGGCCGCAAGAGGCAAATACCCCTCTGGAATTCCGCAGGGCCAGAATGGTTATTTCCGGCTCCGGCCCTGCTGTAAATATATTCAGCCATATCACGAGGGCCATTAATCCGGACAAAACGGCAAGCAAGGCAGGTTTTTCGCAGTAGAGTTTCTTAAAATAAACCAGGGTAAGTACCGCGGAATAATAAACAAGCAAGAAAAAGAAGCCCGGAGCCGCTACCCGGAACAAAGCAAAGGAAAAAGAAGAGAAAAATTCAACAACTTTGAACATAAACAGAACCGCCCAGGAATTGACATAGCCAATTAAAATTCCGGCCGGAATAAAAACCAGCCCGAGAACAGCCTGAATAAGGCCGGCTACGGTCGAGAACCAGACGAAAGGAGCGATGCAAAGATTGGCCGGCAGGGTCACTAGAGAAAAGGAATTAAAATACAGGGCTGAAACGGGAGCCACGAACAACTGGGCAGAAATGGTTACCGCGGCAGCCCCGGCAATAAGGCGCGGAAGAAAAGAAAGATATTCTTCCACCCGGGCCGCCAGGAGTATCAGGCCCAGCGTGGAGACGTAAGAAAGCTGAAAGCCAATATCAAAAAGGGTGTCCGGAGCCGCAAAAAGCATCAGCAAAGCGGAGAGCGCCAGAAGATTTATAATATCCGCATCGCGCTCTAAAAGCACCCCGAGCAGGGCAAAAACACAGATAAGAGAAGCGCGGACTACGGAAGGAGAACAGCCGGTAACAAAACAAAAAACAATGACAAATATTATGCTTACCCCGGCGGAAATTTTTTTCTTATATTTTAAAAAACGCAGAACAAAGAAAAAAGCGGCAACTACCAGCGCGACATTAAAGCCCGATACCGCCAGGATATGAAAAGTCCCGGTATCGCGGAACTGCTGTTTTCTTTCGGCCGAAAGCCCGCTATCCTCCCCCAGAAGCACGCCCTGGATCATAAAGGCGGCTTCACCCCGCGTGGTCTTAAGGAGGGAAAGAAGCAGCCGGTGTTTTATATTGATCGTCCAGAAAACAAAAAGGTTTTTCTTTCCTTCCCCCAATTTTTCCAGCGTGTCACCCGCCGCCGGCTCAATAATTCCCGTGAGGAAAATACCCTTTCTTGCAAGATACCTTTTATAATTAAATTCACCGGGGTTTTTAGGCGCGCCGGGAACATGAAAACGGGCTGAGACGCGTATCCGGTCGCCATAGTTTAAATCACCGTATTCTATTTTTTCCTTTAAAGCAAGTTTAACTGTCCCGAAAGTACGCGTTTCCGGAAGCCCTTTAACTTTAAAACTCTCGATTTCAAGCAGGATATTAGCCGTGCCCGTGCTTCTTACAATATCGGGATCCGCAACTATCCTGCCGGTTACTTCGGCGCGGTTCCATCCAAAACAGGCAGCGTAATCCTTAATATGGCCCGCCGGATACCCGGTCATCCAGGAATAATAAGGGATTGCCGAGAAAAAAAAGAAGGCAATAAGGAATAAAGGAAAAGCCTTTCTCATCAATATAAACCCGAGAAGGGCCGCGCACAGGAAAGCCAGAGCGGCAAAAGGGTGAAGAAGGTTTTTTGAAGCCGCAGCGATACCGGCAATAAAACAGAGAGCGGCGTATAGAACCGGTCTTTTATAAAATTCAATTGCAAATAATTCGAAAACTTCCCCTGTAGTTTTCATTTCACCCCTATACCAGTCACTGCAGTATACTAATTATTTAGAATGTTTTGTAAGGCAGGATTATAATATTAAACACCTTTTTGCAACCCATCATCCGTTCCGGTATAGGGCGCGCCCATCCGGCTATATTATCATGATTTACTTTTTTGCTTTGTTTGTTTCTCTTGCTTAGTCAAGCGCCGTATTTTTCCAGTTTTCTTGCATGGCCCAGCATCAAAGGCATGGCTTCCACAGAAAGGAACTGGCCCAGCCCGCCTTTTTTGCAGGTACGCTCGTTAAAGGTTTCAAATTCATCGGGGATAAGATATTTTGCCGCCAGGCCGAACGGATTCGGATGCCAGGAATGCCCTTTGAGCACCGCCGGCGTGCTGTGATCTCCGGTCACGGTGATCACATCAAAACCGAGTTTCTCCAAACGCGGAATTTCCCGGTCCACCTCTTCAATGATCTTTACTTTGTTCTCAAAATTGCCGTCCTCGCCGTAAGAATCGGTTTTTTTAATATGCATGTAAAAAAAGTCATATTTTTCAAAATTAGCTTCAAGAGTGTCAAACTCGCTTTTGATAGTATCCCCGGTTGCAAGCAGGTCCATGCCGACAAGCGTAGCCAGCCCTTTATACATAGGGTAATTGGCTATGCAGGCCGGTTTGATCTTAAAAACCTCGTTCATGGAAGGAATGTGCGGGCATTTTGCAATACCCCGGAGCAGGCAGGTGTTCGCTTTCGGTTCGTTCTTTAAGGCCTCATTTATTTTGAGCATCAACTTGTTTAGTACATCCGCAGCTTTCTGCGCTTTGGGATTGAGCGCCGTAACAAGATGAGGCTTCAACCCTTCTTTCTGCGGATCGGTTTCCCCCAGCCCGTCTTCAAGCCCGTCCCCTTCAAGGATCACCACAAACCTGTGTTCCTTGCCGTTCTTAAATATTATTTTTACGCCGTCTATCTCTTTTATGGCCTCCGTAAGTTTAGCGACAAGGGCAAGGTTAACTTCCGTGGGGATCCTTCCGGCCCTTCTATCCAGGATCACGCCGTCTTTCATGGTCGCAAAATTAGCCCGGGCGGAAATATGCCTGGAAGTCATATGGAACCCTATGCCCAGCGCCTCGAGCACGCCGCGCCCGATGACATATTGAAGCGGATCATAACCAAAAAGCCCGAGGTGCGCCGGCCCGCTGCCGGGAGTAATACCGCGGCCTACGGGATGCGCCAGGCCAAAGACCCCGTTCTTCAGGAGTTTATCCAGGTTGGGTTTTTTCGCCGTTTCCAGTTCGGTCTTGCCCGTTGAGGGATTTCCGAGGCCGCCGCAGCCGTCCATAACAAGCAAAAGTATTTTTGAATCGGTTTTAATCGAAAGCGCCTTGATAGTTTCCAGTTCCATATTTCCTCCCGTAAAAAGATTGGTATTGTCAACATTCTTTTAGCAAAGCTCTGTTTACATCTGCTTTTTTGCAAGCACTTTTGCTGATTCAGATCGACTGCCCCATCTTTTTCTTGTCACCATGCAGATAACTGCTTCTACTATAAAAAGTTTCTTTTTATTGGAACCCACTGCCCCGTTAAATTTGTTTCAGGGCTTTTTCTTAATTTTTTCAGCCTTCATTTCTTCCGGAAGCTTTTCCAGGCCGGAAAAATGAAGACGGAAATTATCTTTAAGCTCAGGATTTTCCTGATCCTTGATTATTTTGTTAAAGAAGTTCTCACCGGTGGCACCGGGGTAACCCAGGTGCAGGAATATGCCGCGGTCTTTGGCCACATAACCGTTCTTACTGTTGTTCTCATAAAATGAAAATTCCAGGACTATCCTGGCGTCTTTTTTTTCCCAGATAAATTGTTGATACACATATCTCGCGTCCGTGAACGGAGTGTAAACCCACAGCGCTTTTTTAAAGTCCGGGCCATAGCAGGAAATAAAGGCCTTCAAATATTCATATTTTTTTTCATTCAGCTGCTGCTCTTTATAGTGCACGGAGAAATCAAGCAGGGTCACCATACCGTAAAAATTCGCGGTATAATGGGCACCTTCAAAAAGCCCGCCTGTTGTTTTCTTTTCGTAGTAGCAATTTTTGGGAAGCAGCCCGTTCAATCTGTAATAGGAAAGATTTTTCCTTGTTTTTTTCAGCTCCGCCGAGGAGATTCCCAGATAGGCACCCTGCCAGTCCCCGGGCACATACCTCGCTGTTTTGGGCCTGGCCCAAAATACCGGAAGCTGATAGATGAAGAAGGCCGCAAGACAGACAAGTAAAAATATAAAGATATTTCTGGCGGTAAAAACGCCCTCCGGCCGCGAGTCCTTTTTTTCCCCGGTATCCATTTTGCTCCCTCATACTCCCGTTAAGATGGTTGATTTTATCATAGATCAAGGGGTTTTTGAAACAGTATTATTTGTCCCGGAATATGAAGCTGGATCCGGGACTTCCGCCACGGCGGATGCTGAACGATAATTAGAGTATGGAAGGCAGATGGCACAGATGACAAATGAGATGACACAGATAGTGCAGGATCTATAATAAATTAATAACAAAAGATGGAATATTGGAGCAGGTTTGGTTTATCTTTGCTTTCCGGATTATTTTGTGATATATATTACTATGTCAAAGAAGACTCTCGCGGCATTAACTATAAAAAAAAGATTCGCTGCCAATTTTTCGGTCATTTCAAACCTGGCACTGGTGCTTTTAAAGCTCCTGGTGGGTATTATGTCCGGCGCCGTAAGTATAATCGCGGAAGCTATTCACTCCGGGCTGGACCTGGCGGCAGCTATTATTGCCAAATACTCGGTAGTTAAATCCTCGGAACCTGCCGATAAAAAACATCATTTCGGGCACGGCAAGGTCGAAAACGTTTCCGCTCTTCTTGAAGGCCTGCTTATTTTCTTCGCGGCTTACCTGATAATTCACGAGGCCTACGATAAGTTTGTGCACGGCGTGAAGATAAACAATATAGGGATCGGCATCGGTGTAATGCTGGTTTCAACTGTAGTAAATTATTTTATTTCAGGATACCTGTTTAAAATATCCAAAGAAACGGAATCTGATGCGCTGGATGCCGATGCCTGGCATCTCCGGACTGATGTTTACACCTCTCTGGGGGTATTTACGGCCCTGCTTTTGATCAGCCTTTTAAAAGACATTGTCCCGCACATTGAATACCTGGACCCGCTCATAGCGGCAGGTACTGCGGCCTGGATATCTTTTGCCGCTTTTCAGATAACTAAAGATTCCATATTGAACCTGGTGGATACAAAGATCTCGCCGGAAGAGGAAAAGACAGTCAGAAGAGCGATCCAGGAGAACTCCGGGTCTTTCGTGGATTTTCATAAACTAAGAAGCCGGAAATCAGGGCCTTTCAGGTATCTGGACCTGCACCTGACGGTCTCGCGGGACCTGCATGTAGAGGAAGCGCATGAACTCACGCATCATATAGAAAAAGATATTAAAAAATCGCTCAGGAACACGGAGGTCATGTTCCATCTGGAACCCTGTAACGCGGCCTGCCGGAAATGCAGGATGAAATGCTCAAAACAATAATAGGTGTTTTTTCCGATACCCATAATGAGCTTGGCCTTTTTAGGAGAGCCGTTGAAAAAGCAAAAACTTTGGGCGCGGCCGGTTTTATTCATCTCGGAGACACCTATAAGGACGCGGACCTTCTTTTTGAACATTCTGACACGGTTTTCCGCGTGCCGGGGCTTTATGAAAAACAATACACCGAGCCGAAGATCCAAAACCGTTTTTTCACGGAGCTCTCCGGCTTTAAGCTCTTTCTAACGCATTCAGACAGGCCGGAACCCGAAGACCTGCCGGGCAGTTTGGACCCGAAAAAGATCGCCATAGAAAACGAGACGGACATTTACCTCTACGGGCACTCGCATCTCTACGAAGCCATGATAAAAGGCGATACGCTTTTCTTAAATCCGGGACATCTAAAAAAAGGCGATCACCGGAATAATACGCTCTCGTTCGGCATGCTGGAACTGGAGGGAAAAAAAGCCACCGGAAGAGTTTACGCGCTTGACGGCAAGATCCTGCAGGAGGCGGTGCTTTTCAAACTTTAAGAAACCATTTTTAAGGCAAGTACCAGCAGCCACAGCACCGCGTTGGTATAGATGCCGGCGATCAAATCATCCAGCATGACACCCCACCCGCCTCTTAATTCCTGGGCTCCGCGCGCGGGAAAAGGTTTCCATACGTCAAAAATACGGAAGAGCACAAAACCGGCAGAGGCAAAAAGCCATTTTTGGGAGCCAAAACCCGCGGGAGGCATAAAAGCCAGGGAGAACAGATAGCCCGCGATCTCATCTATAACTATCTTTCCCGAATCTTTTTTACCGTAAAGTTTTTCGGCTTCAGTAGAAATATAAACCCCGGCCATAAATATGACCACGGCCGCAGGCAAAATATATTTTTGGGGCAAAAGGAAAAAAAGGGCCACGCCGACCAGAGTTCCCGCGGTACCGCTGGCTACGGGAGAATACCCCGTTCCAAAACCTGAAGCAAGGAGTTTAATTATTATGTTTTTCAATAAAATGGCCCCTGTTCTTGTTGATAAAATCCCAGGCGGAATAAATGGAATAAACCACACAGATGAAACTCAAGGTATAAGGCAGGGCTCCGATAAAAGCTGAGATATGTTCGCCGACAGGCCCTTTGGATTCAAGCCATAAATTCACCTTATAAATGCTTTGGGCCGCGATTATGACCAGAATAGTTATTATGGTGGCAATATGCCAGGCCGTTTTGTGCTTGCCGGACTGCTCTGCCGGCAGGACTTTGTTGCCGTTGGAGATCGCCAGCATCCTCAGGGAAGTGATCAGGAACTCGCGGGCCATCATGACAATAATCATCCAGGTGGGGACCAGGTCCAGCTGTATAAAAGAAACAAAGGCCGAAAAGACAAGCAATTTATCCGCAATAGGGTCCATGAATTTGCCAAATTCGGTAACTTCATTCCTTTCCCGGGCCAGTATCCCGTCATAGAGATCAGTAAGCGAGGCAACGATAAAAATAAAAAGGGCTATTGCCGCGCCGTATTTAAATTGTGCAAAAAGGAAAACAAGAAAAAAAGGAATAAATATTATTCTTACAAGAGTCAGTGAATTGGAATAATTCAGTTTAATCTTCAAAAACCTCTCCAAGCAAGTCATAGGGAAGCGCTTTAACGACTTTTACGGCCACCAGCTTTCCCGGAAAAATACCGCCGCCCGTTTTGCGTTCTTGAAAATACACCCGGCCGTCCACATCAGGAGCGTCAACAGGCCTCCGCCCCTCTGCCAGGCCGTTTACGACAGTATCCACAAGCACTTCTATTTTACTCCCAATCTTTTCTTTGTTCAATCGTAAAGATATCTTCTGCTGCGCTTTCATGAGAGCTTTGAACCTTCTTAGCTTTTCCGGTCCGCTCACCAGGCCGGGCATTAAAGCAGCAGGCGTACCTTTTTCCTTTGAGAAAACAAACACCCCGAGCTTATCAAATTTTACCCGCCCTATAAATTCAAGCAGCGCCTTAAATTCCTGCTTTGTTTCCCCCGGAAAACCGGTAATGAGGGTCGTTCTAATAACCGCATTTTTTATCCTGCCTCTTATCTTTTGTAAAAGTTTTTCAATATCTTCCTTTAAATAGGTTCTTCCCATGGACCTTAAGATCCTGTTTTCAGTATGCTGGAGGGGAATATCAAAATAGGGAGCGACCTTGTCCAGCTTGCCCACGGCTTCTATCAATTCGTCCGTAACCCGGGAAGGATACATATATAAGACACGTATCCAGGCAACGCCTTTGATCCTTACAAGCGCTTTTAGAAGTTTTGAAAGAGCCGGCTTGCGGTAAAGGTCTTCACCGTAACGGGTGGTATCCTGTGAAATAAGATTTATTTCCCGGACCCCGAGCGCGGCAAGTTTCTTTGCTTCAAGAATTATATCTTCCAGCGGGCGGCTTCGGAAATGCCCCCTGATAGAAGGAATAAGGCAGTAGGAACAGCAATTATCACAGCCCTCGGCTATTTTGACATAAGCATAATGCGGAAGCGTGGCCAGCACGCGGGGCATGCCGCTGTCATAAAGAAATTTGTTTTCCGGGGAGAGAGGGACCGCCGCTCCGGTATTTTTCAGGGCTTCCAAACAGAGCTTGCCGGCCTCCGGTATTGAGGAAAAAGGGATAAAAATTTTAACTTCCGGAAAAAGTTTCCGGAGTTCTTCCCCATGGCTTGCGACAAAACAACCGGCAACGGCAAGGAGCGAGCCTTTTTTTTTGTTTTTAAGCGCTTTTTTTATTTCCCGCGCCGCTTCCTGCCTCGAAGCGGAAAGAAAAGAACAGGTGTTAACAAGGATACAATCGGCCGTGCTTTGTTCTCCTGTTATTTCAAACCCGCTTTTCCTGAAAGAACCCAGAATTATTTCAGAATCCACAAGATTTTTCGCGCAGCCCAGGCTGACAACGGAAACTAAAGGCATTTATTATTCCTTTAAGATAATTTTCAAGAAGTTTGACAGTACCGGTTAAGGCAAATCAATCTTCGGCTCCGTAAATAGGCGCCCATTTAATATCTTTGCCGACTTTTAAATAATTCTCGGTGTTTTTAATAAGCTGGTCCGTTACTTCATTCGAGATAAATATAGGGACATTGGAGATCGGGATCTTGATCTTGTTATCCTTGACCGCGCACACCACACCGCCCAGCAGTTCTCTGTTATACAACACTACATTTTTTTCCTTCAGGCCTTCGATCTCATAGCTAAAAGGCTTCCCGGAGGTCCAGGCAATTATCACTTCACTGTTATTCCGGCCCTTGAATTTGTAGCAGAAATACGGGCTGTCCTTATACGGTTCATAAGAACACTTTACCGGCTCGGGGTTGGGAGTCTGGCCGTCGCTTATTACACTTAGCAATTCCGGATCCGGTAAAAGATCCGTCATCAATTTTATCGCTTTCGCGGCAACTCTCATTTTCCCGTTCAGGCTGTAAATACCGTAACCCTTATACCTGCCGGAAACAGAGTATTGATCCTCGGGATAGGTCAGGGTGACTGTTTGCACGCCGTGCCTCGCACAAAGAGCCAGAAATCTGACAAAATTATCCGCTGCCTGGTCTTTTGTAAAAAAGAAAGGGTTGGCCATTCCATAAGACAGCGGAAAGCCCATCTCCGTGCACCAGATAGGTTTTTCCCCGCCGTTTTTTTTGGTTTCTTCTTTGAGCCATTTGAATATTTCCTGGACCCCGCCCACATCCGGAGGCATGGGGTGTGTAAACGGATGGACATCTATGCAGTCGTAGAGAGCAGCACCGCCGTACTTATGCACTCCCCTGATAAAAGCGTAGGGGCCCATTATTTTTTGTTTAGTATTTACGGTATCCCGGGAAAGTGCCCCCGAGAAAGCGCCTATAGGGGACATCGCGACGATCTTCGCCGCTTTATCATAGCCTCTTATCTCTTCACTCGCGGCTTTAAGCATCAGATAATAAGCTTCATCAGGCATCATCTCCCCGGGTGGTTTTAGTTCCGTTCCCGGCTCTCCCCCTATGATATAGAACCTTACCGGCCGCGGGGGAAGATCCTTATTTTCAGCCCAAAAACTGCCGTTCGGGCCGAACCTTCTCAAGCTTTTATTGACCAGCTCGCGCCAGCCCTTCAGATCCATATTTTTATTTACAAATCCGTTACAGACCAGCATGCCGGCAACTTCTATGTTATTTTTAACGGCACATTTATACCCTTTTTCGGTATCACTTTCATCCAGCGGCATACAGATTATCCTGAAACCCGTATCCTTGATAAGCTCAAGGTTCTTATTTAATTCATTGCCCCAGGTATAAAGGCCGTATAACGGAGCCTCTTTTTTTGGCTCCCCGGGGTAAATAAACGACACAAGAACACATACTAGCAGCAGCAATTTCAATGGTCTCATTTCTCCTCCCGAACGCCGGTATTGTAAAGCTTCTTTTAGTAAATCTCTGTTTACATACACTTCTACAAGCACTTCTTTGGATTCAAATTGCCTACACCATCTTTTTCTTGTCATGTTGAGCCATTTTCCTCTTGGCGAAACATCCCTGCTTTTTAGACCTAAAATACAGAGATCCTTCGTAAAAAGCGACTCAGGATGACAAAGCCATGCAGATAACTACTTCTGCTATCACAAGTCTGCCTTTTTCTCCATATCTTTCATTTACTGTTTGACACTACCCCTGAATTTAAGGCTCCTGCCTACCGGCAGTAGCTGCCAAAATATTCGCAATAGTTACAAAGCGGCCCTTTATGCGTCTTGAATTCTTCCGTGGCCTCGATCTCATTAATTACGCCCATGGTTTCTTCTTTTACACCCTGCAGCTGGCTTTCGGTCTTCTCCAGGCGGAACTCTATACCGGACATCAGATAATGCCAGATCAGGGAGATCTTCCTGCCGCCGTATTTTTCCGCCACGCCTATATGATACAGCGCGAGCTGTCTTTCTTTTTCAATTTTTTCCTGGCTCGGAGGATTCATGCCGGTCTTGTAATCGTGGATCTCAAGCCCGCCGCCCGGGGTCTCGTCAAGCCGGTCAATAATACCGTTCAGCAGATATTTGCCTTCGGCATCCAGCTTTATTTGTATGCGTTCTTCCATACCCAGTACCTTATTCTGATCAAAAGGGTAGTACTTGTCGAAATATCTTTCGATGCACCTGGCCCCCGCGCTTTTATAGTCCCCGGCGCCTTTACCTCTTTTCACTATGGTGATAGAATCTTTATAATCCTTCCGCCAAAAATAATTAAAGAGTTCCGTCATGGCTTCTTTCGGCTTATCTTTTTTCAGCAGGTTTTCCCGGTTCTGGTAAGTGTATTCAAGCGTGGAATGCACGGTGTTCCCCAGAAAACGTTCGATGGTGTCCTTATCAACTTTAATATTGTCAATATAACGCAGCTTGTATTGAAAAGCGCAGTTTTCAAAAGTCGAGAGTTTGGAATACGAATATATTTTCACTTCTGACGGCTCAGGAATTGTCTTATCTCCGTTCTTGCCGGAAGCGAGGACTGGGCACCGAGTTTTGTTACGGCCAGAGCCGCCGCCGCGCTTCCAAATTTAACGCATTCATAGAAATCTTTTTTCTCCGCCAGAGCGCAGGCAAAACCGCCGGTAAAAGCGTCGCCCGCCGCGGTGGTATCAACGGCTTTAACCTTAAAGGCCGGAACCAGCATTTCAAAACCTTTTCCGCAGGCAAAAACACCTTTCTTTCCCAGCGTAATTATTACATGCTTTACTCCGCAAGCCAAAAGCCGGGCCGCGGCCTTTCTGGCCGTGGAGATATTTATGACCTTTATGCCGGTTAAGAATTCTGTTTCGCTCTCATTCGGATCCAGCATATAGAGCTTTTTGAGTAAAGAAACCGGAAGCTTTCTGGCGGGGGCAGGATTAAGAATTACCGGCACTTTATACCTGTTTCCCAGGGCTATGGCAAACGCCACCGAGTTTTCCGGTATTTCCTGCTGCAGGACAATACAGGCCGCATGCTTTATTTCCTCTGCTGCTTTCTTGATATCTGAAGGCAGCAGACTGAAATTCGCGCCCGCAGCGACGACTATGGAATTTTGCGCCCTGTCATCAACCGTAATAAGCGCAGCTCCCGTAGGTTCAGTTTTATCCCTGAAAACAAAACGCGTATCAAGCCCCTCTTTCTTGAAATTAGCCAGCAGGTTATCGCCGAAGATATCCCTGCCAAGTTTTGAAATAAAAATGACTCCGGCTCCCGCTTTGGCCGCGGCCACCGCTTGATTAGCGCCTTTTCCCCCGGGTATCATGCAAAAATCGCTGCCGATAACGGTCTCGCCGCCCAAAGGAGCTTTTTTAGCCCGCAGCACCATGTCCGTGTTTGAACTGCCTATTACAACTACCGCTTTCATTGTTTCCCTTCCGTTTTCCGTGTTTTGATTTGACAAAGGAACTACTATATAATATAATCCATTTAATGATATTTTACAAGGTGCTTTTAGCCATAGGTTTGGATAAACCGGGCATAGTGAACCTGGTATCTTCTTTTATTACCGGGCGCGGCTGTAATATTGAGGACAGTAAAATGTCGGTAATGGGGGAAGATTTTGCCCTGGTCCTGCTTTTTTCCGGGCCGTTTTCGTCTATTGAAAAAGTTAAAGCGGAAATAAAAGATCTTGAGAGCGCTGCCGGGCTTACGGTCCTGCTAAAAGACACGAAAGCACCCGCAGACAGGCCTAAAGAAGCCTCGCTTCCTTACATAATTGAAACCTTCGGGATGGACCACCCTGGAATAGTAAATGAAGTAACAGGTGTTCTTCATAAGAATAAAATTAACGTTGAAGACCTTGAGACGGGCGTAAGCAACGCTCCGGTCTCCGGTACCCCGGTCTTTCACATGCGCATAAAAATAGCCGTTCCCGCCGCCGTTCCTGTAAGCAAACTAAAAGATGAGCTCTTTGAGGTGGAAAAAAAGCAGAACCTTAATATCACTCTTACACCCGCAAACTAAATATTTCATCCCGCGGGTATCTTGATACTTCCGTACAGGAAATTACCGCCCATTGCAGGTTTTTTCAGTTTACGAGCCTGACTCTTACGCCTTGCCCGGACGGCCGGGCTTCCCGAAAGTTTTCTCCACGCAGGTTGAGATACCGCCGCGGGGCGTGAACTCGCCTTTGATATACGCCCATTTTGGTTTCACGGCAGTTACAAGATCGCCCAGTATCTTATTGACCGCGTTCTCATAAAATATCCCCAGATTTCTATAAGCAAGGATGTAAAACTTGAGGGATTTGAGTTCCAGGCAGTATTTTCCGGGAATATATTTCAGCGTCAGCTTGCCGCAGTCCGGCAGGCCGGACCTGGGACAAATGGAAGAGTACTCGGGAATTTCTATGGTTATTACATAGTCCTTATACTGGTTGGGGAAAACCTCCAGGGCAGGCATCTTTTCTTTTATTCCCGAAATTGCGTGCAGGTCAGTGTATTGCTTTTTCATAAAACCCCTTTGAAATATTTCATACCGGTATTTGTTTTAAAGCTGCGACCGCTTTCACATAATCCGGATGCGTGGAAATATCTTTGACGTATTCAACATACCTGACTATATTATTACCGTCAAGAATAAAGATCGAACGGGACAGCAGGCGGTTCTCTTTTATCAGCACTCCGTAAGCCCGGCCAAAAGAGGCCTCCCGGTGGTCTGAAAGTGTTTTCAACTTCGTGATCGCGTGCGCTCCGCAATACCGGGACTGGGCAAACGGCAGGTCCATACTAAAAGTAAAAATACCCACGTCTCCGGGCACGCCCGCGGCTTCTGCTTCGAATCTTTGGGTCTGAAGGTCGCAAACCGGGGTATCCAGAGAAGGCACCACACTAAAAAGTTTTATTTTTGTTTTAAGGTCCTTCAGGGTAACCGGTTTCTGCTCGTTATCCACCACGGTAAAATCAGGCGCTTTGTCTCCCGCTTTTATTTCCCCTCCGAGCAAGGTAAGAGGATTTCCCTTCGCAGTTACAACACCTTTTCTTTCCACCATATTATCCTCCCGGGCCTGTCGGCTGAGTGCTTCCTTTGCGTCACTATTTTTTATTCAATTAGTTATTAACTATCAGTTATTATTTGAAAGTTTGGATCCAATCCGAAATACCAAAAACTTCCTTCTTTTTCTTCAGATAATACTTGTAATTCTCATAGGAAACGTCAGGCGGGCATCTGTGGTCCACATGAGGAACGAACCCGCCGCCTTCCACCAGAGGGCGCAGCCGGTTAACCTCCGCATCAATTTCTTTTTTGCTCTTTGCCAGCTCCCGCTTGTTTACACCGCCGAACAACAACACATCTTTTCCATATTTTTTCCGGAGCGCAACAGGGTCGGTAAAACAGCCTACTTCCAGAGGGAACATGCCGTTTATGCCCGCCTCCAGCCAGAGCGGGACCAGGGAATTAATATCCCCGTCGCAGTCCACCCAGCAAACATCCACGCCGTATTTTCGCAGCAGGGCAGAGATCCTTTTATATTGCGGAATAATAAATTCCTTGAACATTTCAGGCGAGATCATAGGCCCGTTCTTGAAAGCGATATCTTCCCACATATCAGCATAGTCAAATTTTACTTCCTTAAGCGCGGGTTCAATAGTCCCTACAATAACATCCCCCATGGTCTCCACTATTTCGCGCATCAGTTCCGGATCATCGTAAAACATCATCGCGCAGTTCTCAAAACCCATCCAGTTACGCGGAACCCCGAGCAGCGAGCCCACGCTTAAGCCGGCAGGATAATCACGTTTCGGGTCATTTAACTTCGCAACCGTTTTTTTCCAGTTTTCCGGGTATCTATGGGCCCCCGGGACCAGCCGTTTTTTAAATTCCTTCCAGGATATCCGGTCTTTCAGCGAGTAATCAATATTGTGGGGGATCATTGAGGCACCGCTTGTAAATACTTTTTTAGTAACACCTTCGCTGTCGATTTCAAGATTGTATTCCTTTCCCGTTTCAAGCAGCTTTGGTTCAAAAAGCGGAAAGAGGCCCAAAGGTATCTTTGCTTCAATAAATTTGTCGAAACCAAAATATTTATTGGCAGCGGCCTCATTTGTAATAGCAGCCGGCAGGCCTTCCCCGGCCCATTTCGGAAGAGTCTCAGCCCAATAGCCGAATTCCCTGTTCTGCACCCTGTCAAAAGGTTTAAAGTGTGTTATGGCATTAAATCTTTCTCTTCCGTTCATGATAGCTCCTTTTTTAAAGATCTCTTAAAAGCTAAGTTTTACTTTCCCCTCAATCCTGAATCTATCCTGAGGGAGCCCACAAAATCGGGTTTGCTTCGTCATTAGCCCCACCACAAAGCGTTGGTGGGTCAAGGATTCCTCCCGCCTGGATGAGCTTAGGCGAGGCTGGCGCAATGACAGCGTTGCTATCGCTATATTTGTCATTTAATTACGCTTTGCTCTATCCACTTCAAATATTTACTGTTACCGCCGGTTAGCGGGAGCGAAATGATCTCCGGAACTTCATACGAGTGAACTTTTTTAACTTCCAGGGTCAATTTTTCAAAAAGGGCTTTTTTGGTCTTTATGATCAGCAAAAGTTCTTTTGCCCTTTCAATTTTGCCCTTCCACCAATAGGCCGAAGCTAGCCCCGGGACCGCATTGACACAGGCCGCAAGTTTATTTTTTAACAATATATCCGTTATCTTTTTTGCTTCTTTTTTACTCTTTACCGTCACAAAAACCACAATATATTTATTCACCAGGCCGGCTCTTTTTTCCGGCCTAGAGGCCGGGAATATTCATATCTTTAAACATTTCCTTCATTTTTCCCGCGCTTGCCGCCTGGGATTGTCCTACTCCGTTAGAAATAGCTCTTTTTAAGGCATTTTCCAGATCAGTTTTTCTTTCCGGGGCCAGGAAATAGGGGTCTATCGAGATACTGACGGCCTTAAACTCTCCATTCATTGAAAGCTTTAATTTTCCGCCCGCTTCTTCGACATTTACTATAGTCGCTTCCAAATGCTTCTTCAACTCCCTCTGTTTTTTCATCATATCATAGGCTTGTTTGGCTTTATCAAACATTTCTCTACTCTCCTTTGGCTTAACTTCATCTTCCGGACCTTCGGGGTTTTAAATTCCTTTCCTTTTTTCTTCCCTTATCTTTTCCCTGCCTATCTCAAAAAACGGCTCAGCAAACTCAGTATTCCAGACACGCTCTTCCCATTTTCTGTTCTTAACTGTCTCAAGGAAATTTTTAAAATCTTTAAAGTAAGAGCCGTATATATGGAAGCTGTTCGCGAAGTGGACATAGCGCCCGGGTATTATTATTTTCCCGGTTTTTTCGCTTATCTTTGCCGCGATCACCCTTTGAAGCTCGGTAAGCGCGAAAATATTCATAAAAGCGGCTTTATAAGCATCGTTACTGCGCCAGATGGTGTTGACATTAAGATAGTTCTTTCCGTCCTTACCTTCCTGTACCCTGGCCCAAAGCATCTGCAGGCAGGGGGGATCGTAGGAAGGCGGGTCTTTCAGAGGATTCCAGGTCATGGCCTGGGCTCTCCTTGAATAGAAACTTTGCGAAAGTTTTTCTATTATGTAATTTATCTGATCCACGGAGCGGCCTTCAATTTTATAATCAAAGAACCTTTCATGGTAGGTATAGGTCCATTTTCCTTCTTCGGGTTTGATCCAGTGATCATGAATGCCGTCAACTACTTCCTGTCTATAGGTTTCAAGATCTTCCAGCCCGCCCGGAAAAGCCCTATGGATACGGGGTTCTTTGAACGGGTCATTCACGACCAGCATCATAGTGCAGTCTTTGCTCGCAGGATCGCCCGGTTTATCATATTCCGTTTTGATATCTACACCCTGTTCCCAGGCCGTAATTACCGCTTTCTCCCACGCTTCCGGAAGAGTTTCGCCTTCAACCCTTAACACGGGAATATTTCCGTCCATTTGTTCCCCCCTACTAAAACGATTCCACTGATTACAAAACTATCAGATTCCACTGATATTGAAGACAATTTTTTGAATTCAAAGGATTTTACCATATATAGCAGACAAACACAAGCCCAGCGGGGCTGATGACACAGATGGGTAGGGAGATGGCACAGATAAAAATGGGAGATAACGCCCCAAATGCTTTGGCGAGGTATAGTTCAGAAGGCCTCCGGACAGGCAGAGAGTTGAGTGGCACGAAATCCACCAATGCTTTGTGGTGGATTGAGTGGAACGAAATCCACCAACGTTTTGTGGTGGAATGGCACAGATGTTTTTTTCCGCAATTTATGTTCCTTTCCTTTCAATTACAAATTGCCGGCCTATAAATATAATTCATTTGTCCCGAAATGCAAATCTGTGCTTTTTGCCCCTATCTGTGACATCTCGCTTCCCATCTGTGTCATCAGGCCCAAATCCAGCCAAAATCCTGCAATTTTGGCCGGATTTGGGCCTTGATTATGAAAAGAAAAAAAAGGTATAATCTAAATTCAAACTAAATTTAACAAACTGTTATTGACCAAAAGGAGAAGTACATGGCTGACCTGAGAATACCAAGAAGAAAACCGCTTACCGCCCGGGTGGGAGTAATAAGCATGGGACATTATACCTACTGGCCGCAGTTCGCGGGGCTCCTTGAGGAAATGAACAGAAAAACAAAGGTTTTGGTCAAGAAACTTGAAAAGAACGGTGTTACGGTAACAGATTACGGGCTGATAGATAATTCAACTTCCGCGTACGAAGTTATCCCCAAAATAAAAGCCGGAGACCTTGACCTTCTGTTCGTGGATATGGTCACTTATGCCACCTCTTCCACCTTCGCGCCTCTTTTACATCACCTGCAGGTTCCCATGGTTCTGACAGCACTGCAGCCGCTCAGTGCCATGGATTATACCAAAGCTTCGACTTTTATGCAGCTCTGCAACGACGATGTCTGCTCCGTGCCGGAATTTAATGATGTCGCCCTGCGTATGGGCGCAAAAATACCGCCGGTTATTATAGGAATACTGGAAGGCGATAAAAAAGCCGATCTTGAAGTCGCCGAGTGGTGCCAGATCGCAAAAGTGCTGCATGACGTAAAAAAAGCCCGTATAGGGCACCTGGGGCATGTGCTGGAATCCATGTATGATATGCATACGGATGCGGCGGCTCTTACCCGGACTTTCGGTTTGCACGCCGTGCAATGCGAGCCGGATGATGTCATGAAATACTACAAAGAACCCGACCGGAAAAAAATAGAAAAAATGAAGGAGCGTATTCTGAGTTTCTTCAATACACCCACTCCCAAGTCAGACCCTATAACCGAAAAGCTCAGGCCGGAACATCTTGAAATAGCCGCTGCTGCAGCTTTGGCCCTGGAAAGTTTTATCGACGAAAAGAAACTTGACGGCCTGGCCTATTACTACGAAGCAGAAGCCGGTTCCAAAATGCGGGAACTCGTCACCAACTTCATAGTGGGCAATTCTCTGCTCACGGCTGCCGGCTTTCCCATGTGCGGAGAGTATGATATTAAGAACTGCATAGCCATGATGATCATGGACCGCCTGGATATAGGCGGGAGTTTCGCGGAATTCCACCCGATAGACTTTGATAATGACACCATACTGGTCGGACATGACGGCCCGCATCATTTGAATATAGCCGACGCAAAACCTTCTTTAAGAAGCTTGAAAGTCTATCACGGCAAGCCGGGTTCCGGCGCCGGGGTGGAATTCAGCCTGAAAACAGGCCCTATCACCATGCTTTCTATCGGCGTAAAACCTGACGGACAGTTTAAATTCATAATAGCTGAAGGCCTTTCAGAAAGGCGCCCCATACCCCCGACCGGAAATACAAACACGCATGGCAGATTTATGCCTGACGTAAGAACCTTCCTTAAACGCTGGGTTGCGGAAGGCCCGACGCATCATTTCGCTCTGGGAATAGGCCACCACGCGCGGACCATAGCGAAGATCGCGGAGGTATTCGGCATAGAATGGGTAATGACAACTCCCAATGACTGGGCAGCCATTAAACCCGCACTTTAAATAGTAAAAACGCCGCAAGAATTCACTCTTGCGGCGTTTTTTATTGTAATAAAATATTCTATTTGACCCTAATTAATTAGCGGAGCAGAATATATATTCTTTTTCCTCTCGGATCACAAAAAATAACAATTTAGTCTTCATTTATTCCACAACATTTTTTGTACTTCTTCCCGCTGCCGCACGGGCAGGGGTCGTTCCTTCCCACTTTCGGAGCATCACGTTTTATAGGTGTCGTGCGCGGGGCCTGGTTCATCTCGGGACGCTCTCCCAGCCGCCCGCCCATGGCGTCCATCTGGCCCTGCCCGGCTCCGGCTTCAAGTTGTTTTCTCCGGGCGGCTTCTTCAGCAGCGCCGAACTGGTTGACTTCCCGGTGCGAGTAATTTATTTTTGCCGCGGCCGGCCGGGCTGTTCTTACCGCGCTTTCCAGCTCTTTCTTTTCTTCTTCTTCACTTTGCCTGAGCTGTACCTTAAAGACCATGCGAAGAGTGTCTTCCTTGATCCGCTCTATCATCTCCGTAAACATCATAAAGCCTTCTTTCTTATATTCTAATAAAGGGTCTTTGCCGCCATAAGCACGGAGCCCGATCCCGTCCCGGAGCTGATCCATCGCGTACAGGTGATCTTTCCATTTGCCGTCTATGGTCTGCAGCATGATCATGCGTTCAACGAATTTAAATAACTTGCCGTAGTGCTCCGCCTTTTTATTATAAAAACCGGCTATCCGCTCCGCGAACTCGGCCCTTAAGGTTTCCCTCCGCATGGCGCCCAGCGCGGCTTTTTCCGGCCGGTAATCAACTCCAAAAATGTCCAGCATTCTTAAATTAAGATTTTCAAGATCCCATTCGAAAGATGATAACTGTTCCGCCGCGTAGCCGTCCAGCATCCCGTCCAGAACATCATTGATCCATTGTTCAATATTATCTCTAAGGTCATCGCCTTCAAGGATCTTCCTTCTTTGCCCGTAAACCACCTCGCGCTGTTTATTCATTACATCATCATATTCCAGCAGGTGCTTTCTGGCTTCAAAGTTGTACCCTTCCACTTTCTTTTGCGCGCCTTCTATGGCCTTTGAGATCCAGGGATGGACTATCGGCTGATCTTCTTCCATACCCATGCGGTCCATAAGGTTAAATATCTTGTCCCCGCCGAATATTCTCATAAGGTCATCTTCAAGTGAAATATAAAATTTAGTCGAACCTTTGTCGCCCTGCCGCCCGCAGCGCCCGCGGAGCTGATTGTCTATACGCCGGGCCTCGTGCCTTTCGGTCCCTATTACATGCAGCCCGCCGAGCGCGGCCACACCTTCACCCAGCACAATATCGGTACCGCGGCCCGCCATATTTGTGGCTACGGTCACCCCGGCGTAGGCGCCGGCGGCCGCTATTATTTCCGCTTCTTTTTCATGAAATTTCGCGTTTAATAACTGGTGTTTAATGCCCCGTTTATTAAGCTGGCCGGAGAGTTCTTCGTTCTTTTCAATGGAGATGGTACCCACCAGAACAGGCCGGCCCTGTTTATTAAGTTCGGCTATCTCCTTAACAACTGCTTTTATTTTTTCTTTTCTGGTCTTGTAGATCTCATCAGGAAAGTCCTCCCGGACCATCGGCTTGTTGGTCGGAATGACCAGTACATCCAAATTATAGGTATGCGCGAACTCTTCTGCTTCCGTGTCCGCGGTACCGGTCATACCCGCGAGTTTAGCATACATCTTAAAATAGTTTTGCAGGGTAATGGTCGCCAGGGTCTGATTCTCCCTCCTTATCTTAACACCTTCTTTGGCTTCCACGGCCTGGTGCAAACCATCGCTCCAGCGCCTTCCCGGCATCAGCCGGCCGGTGAACTCATCCACGATCAGGACTTCTTCGCCCTTAACAATATAATGGTCTTCCCTTTTAAAAAGCACATGGGCTTTAAGCGCATTGTTCACATAATGCGCCCAGTCCATATTTATGCCTTCGAACATATTTTCCACACCAAGCAGCTTTTCGGCCTTGGCGACACCCGTTTCGGTAAGCACGACCGTGCGGCTTTTTTCATCAACTTTATAGTCGGCCTCTTTTATGAATTCCGGAACTATCTTGTTCGCCCGGTAATACTTGTCAGTCGATTCCTCGGCCGGGCCGGAAATAATGAGCGGGGTACGGGCTTCATCTATAAGAATACTGTCCACTTCATCCACAATGGCAAAGTTCTTCGGGCGCTGCTGCACCAGGTCCTCCAGCGCGGTGGCCATATTATCGCGGAGGTAATCAAAGCCGAACTCATTGTTAGTCCCGTAAGTTATGTCAGCGTCATAAGCCGCCCTTCTTTCTTCATTAGAGGAATCATTTTTAATACAGCCAAAAGTAAGGCCCAAAAATGAATAAATATTTCCCATGCCTTTAAAATTACCCTTGCCAAAACTGTCTCTTTCAGCCAGGTAATCATTGACCGTAACAACATGCACCCCTTTGCCTGAAAGCGCGTTCAGGTAGATAGGAAGGGAGGCAACCAGGGTCTTACCTTCGCCGGTCTTCATTTCGGCTATTTTACCTTCATGCAGCACTATGCCGCCGATAAGCTGGGTATCGTAATGCCTCTGGCCTATCGTTCTAACAGCAGTTTCCCGGACAACAGCAAAGGCCTCGGGAAGAAGGTCCTCAAGTGTTGCCCCCCCGGCCAGGCGTTCTCTGAACTCAGTTGTTTTGGCTTTGAGTTCTTCCCCGGAGAGTTTTTTGACCGCGGGTTCCAGCGCGTTTACTTTTTCCACAACCAGGCTGATGCGCTTGATCTCCCGCTCGTTTTTAGTACCAAATATTTTTCTTAGTAAATTCAACATATACAGCTCCCGTTAAAATATAAATCTGAGATGCGCCAGCCAGGTAATATTACCGTAAGCATTTACCAGGTTAACCGGTATTGACACTCCTGCTCCAAGCGCGATCCTTTCATTAAGATATATTTTAGCCCCCGTAATTATTTTTACCTTTACACTTTTTTGAAGCGTGTAATCCGGCAAACCCCGCGCGACAAGGTCCGCAAGAGCGTCGCTCCCGCTATTCAGGTATTCAGCTTTGTTATCATAGTAAACTTCACCGTTCAATTCGCCTATAAGCGATAAAAATTTCGCCATTACAAATTCCGCGCCGACATCATATTTAAGCAGTGTACCCGGGGAATATTTTACCACGGTCTCGCCGGCTTTTATTGAAGAAATATCCAGGCCGTTAAATTTTCCGGCATTAAAACCAAACCTATACCACCAGGAAAGGTCGGTATAGAGAAGAAAGCCGCTGTTGAGCTCATGCATATTGATAACAGCGCCGACATCCCAGGTACCTGTCCCGGTAGCCAGCCCTCCCGGATCAAGCTGAAAAACGCTCTTTCCGGTAGGAGCTTTAACCCCGAGGCCCAGAACCAGCGCTCCCTGCTGGCCTTTATTAACATTGGTTTTTGAACGGCCGATAACGACCAGATCCCCGAGGCCGTTGGCCGAGAGAGTTGAACCGTTGGCCGCCGTATAAAGGAGGTTGTGGTACGGGAGGATTATCTCCATATCGCTCTCCCTGCCCGTGCCGTATTTAAGATCAAAAAGGACTGAATAATCCAGGCGCGACACTCCCGGAGCAAAACTGCTGAAAATGCCGTTACCGTCGGTGGAACCCGTGTATTGATTGTAAGACAGGTTTACCGTCAGATCATTTTTCCCCTGCGGCGCAAGAAAACCGCCTCCGGAAAGAAACGGAGAAGCTGCCGTACCCGCGGCAAATAGAAGGCTCAGTACAAATATTTTTAATTTTTCCGGCATAAGATCCCCTGTTAATATCCTGAAAAGCAGTAAAATATAACCGTCAACCTTTACTTGTTAAGAGATTTAAGCATCCGGGTAATATTCCGCATGCAATAGTCGCTTGATTCTTTGGCGCCAAAAGACCAGCCGGCGCCTCCGGGTTTCTCAATAGCCATTTTTTTTATTTCGGCTTTGTTTATACGCCAGTGGGTTTCAAGAGAGCAATAGCCGTTATAGCCGTTTTCTTTGAGCGCCTTGAACTGGCCCCAGTAATTAACCTCGCCTTCTCCCATCGGGACGCATTCCGCCTTGCCTTCGTAACCGATATAAAGCGAATCCTTGAGATGCACGTGGCAGATATGCTCCTTTACCAGGCGGTAGCCGTTGGGAAAGGGCGCAATACCGTCAATGTCATGGACCTCATTTCCCGGGTCCCAGATAGCTTTGACCACCGGTGAATTCAGCTTATCAAGAAATATCTTCAGGGTCCTGGCACAGCCGACAAAAGTCGCCGGTTCATTCTCGATACCGAGGAGCATTTTCGCTTTTTTTATGAGCTTGACCGGTTCCGGAAAGTATTCCAGGGCGCGGTCAAGATTCTCTTCGGCAATGGCCGTTCTCCAGAAAGTAAAACCTCTTATTATCTTACAGCCGTTCTCTCCCGCCAGGTCAATGCAGTTCTTAAGTATATCCATATGGCTGTTATATTCCTTCGCGTCTCCCATGTTGCATTTAAAGAAAGGGCTCGCGATGGAGCAGACCTTTATTCCGTTGTCCTTAAAAACGCTTCTGATCAGCTTGCGCTCTTCCCGGGAAAAATTATGCGGGCCTTTATTTAAGAGGGTCCTTATTTCCACCGCTTCTATCTTCCATTTTTTGCAGAAAGCCGCCAGTTCTTTCGGGTCCTGAGATACTTCATCGGAAAATACGGCAAGTTTAAACATTACTTCCTCCTGGTGATATTATATTTCTATACTGCCCGGGACATTCTTTGGACCTGCTTGCAATAATTGCAGCCGCTAATATGCGTTTCATCAGTGGTAAGCAGGGCGTAGGGTTCCTGTTTTAATTTTTCCACGGCCACTTTCATCAAACCGCCCGCGTTCATAAGGCAGGAACTTTCCTTATTTAAAGAGAGTTCCCTGTAAAAGCCGGCTTCCTTAAGCCAGGGAATAGCATTTTGAAAACCCGCGGAACACCCGGGAACGGTGTTATATTTATAAGTTTTAACTTTTCCGTCCTCTTCATCTATATATTCTGCTTCATACCCCCAGGCCGGATTATAATGTACTTTCAGGTAAGGGACTTCCGCCATAAACTCGGCAACATGCAGTATGGTCGCGGACCCTATGCCGCATCCCATCATCAGTATCAAACCGTCCGTCCGGCTGAATTTTTCAAGCGGTGTACCCGCGCCTTCCGGCTCCAGCTTTTCATGGCCTTTAACAAATTCCCTGGCGCCCCTCCCCCAGGCAGCAACACTGTGCGAAGGGTGCAAGGACCTGGCAACTCTGGGCATTTTCCTGAAAGCTTCGGTTATCGCTCCTGTGGTGGAAGGCGACCTGCCGGGATTATAAGGCCCTTTTGTTGCCGGGTAATTTTTGAAATTAAGGCTATGTGACGGCATTACCAGAAGGCCTTCATCACCGACGGCCTCCATAAAGGACTGGCAAACCTCTTCCGGCGCGCCTTCAAAATTTATGGATTTGTAAGAACTGTGCAGTAAGAGTTTTGTGCCTCTAATTATCCCGTTATTATGTAAAGCGCTTACTAAATCTGCCTTTTTCATCCGGCCTCCGTTCAGTATTAACACAAAAACACAATAGATTAATATTGTATAATATAGAAGCTGAGAAATCAATCAGATTATACTGAAACCCTGCATAAGAGTGACTGTCACTTATCCTATGCAACTGCGCAGAAGGGCAGGGGCTGCCTGCGGCGGCCTTTTTTCAGCTTTTCCTATTTTTGAGGGGGTAAACGGAGCCAGCTAAAATCATATTTAGGTTTCCAGTTAAGACGCTCGCAGGTATAACGCAGGTCCCAGGATATCATGGCCTCCGGAGCGCTCATTACAGTGAAACGTTCAAAGGCAAGGTCCTTCCGTTCAAGGAATAGCCTGGCTACTTCACCAATATCCCTTCTATCGGTGTCAAGCGCGGCACGTTCTTCGATCTTCCGGCCGTATTTGTCAACATTCTTGTCTCCGTCAACAATATAACCTACCCGCAGGCAGGCAACGCGGATGCCATGTTCGAGAGCAAAAGATTCGGCGATGAGCTCCTGGCAAACTTTAGTGAGCCCGTAATAACCTTTTGATTGAGGAGGCGCATCGTGCGGATGAATATCCCCTTTACAGTACTCCATGACACTTGTGCTCGAGATAAGCACGACCGCTTTTATGTTATTTTTTACGGCAGCGTGAAACAGATTCGCAGTTCCTTTAACATTTATATCGAACGGTTTGGTAGGAAAATCATAAGCATTATTAGTGCGCGGCGCCATGTGCGCGATGACAATGGCTTCAACGCCGGCGGCAGCTTTCATGACCGTATCAAGGTCCGCTACATCCCCGATAACCGTTTCATGCGGGCTGGAGAACGAAGCTACATCCATAAGGCGGAGCTTGTCACTTCTTTCCTCAAATGGAATTATCAGCCCTTTTCCAAGAAATCCACCTGCACCCGTGATCAGTACATGCATATTTTCTCCTTGTTACAACGATTTATCTAAAATATTAGTCCGTAAGGTCTTAAGGTCCATAAGGTCTTAAAGTCTGTAAGGTCTTAAGGTCCGTAAGGTCCAAAAGTCCATAAGGTCTGTAAGGTCTAAAATCTTTGGGATTATATTATTTACCCTTGAAAGTATTGCACTATACTACTGATAACCCTGTCATCCCTGGCTCAGACCGGAGATGACAAAACAAAGTAATTACTCAATTAGATTAGGCGGCTCGATAAATCGAGCAACTACAAAACACCTTTTAATACCACCTTAGTGTAAGACCTTATGGACTTTAAGACTTTACGGACCTTACAGACCTTCTTTAGTACTTCTCCCTATGCACTATTTCTTTCAATTCTTTTCTGGGCCTGCCTGCAGGTTCTTCTGCCGGGAAACCCAGCGGGGTCAGGGCAACTACTTTAATATTCGACGGTACCCGGAGTAGTTTTGCTGCCACGACAGGGTTAAAAGCGCAGATCCAGCAGGTTCCCAGGCCTTCATTTGCCGCGGCAAGCAGCAGGTGATCAAAAGCAATAGCCAGGTCCACAAAAGCAGAATTAAAATTATCATAGGATCTTTTCCAGGAAGCGTCAACATCAACACAGCCCGCAATAATTACCGGGGCTGTATAGAACCATTCACGGCCGTAGGCTTCTTTTAGTTCTTCTTTTATTTTTTTATCCCTGATGACCACAAGATGCACGGGCTGGATATTGCAGGCCGAAGGAGCAAGCCGCGCCGCCTCCAGTACCTTATTTACAAGCTCTTCCGATACAGGCTTAGCAAGGTCATATTTCCTGATACTCCTTCTCTTCTTGATCAGTTCAGTATATTCCATATTCACCTCCAAGCTAGATGAGCAGATGGTCAGATGAACAGATGTACAGCCTACAGCAAACAGCTAAAGCCTATTGCTCTTACCGTTCCTCTGTCCTTCCGTACTTCCGTACTTCTGCCCCTCCGTCCTTCCGTGCCTCTATCATTATCCCTGACACCATTCTGCCTGTGCCTTTGCCGTCTCTTCTATAAGAAAAGTACCGTTCGGGTTGGCAGCAGGTACATTCTTTTGTATCTTTGATATTTCTAGCAGGAATTCCAAGTTTTTTCAATTGAAGTTTTACTATATCAGCCAGGGAAAAATAATTTTTTCCTTTTTTTCTGTAAAGCCCGGTTTTTCCGTATTTTCCGGCAAAACGCTTAATAAATGGTGCATCTACCTCATAACAACATTCACGGATACAAGGCCCCAGTATAACCTTGAGATCACGGGATGCCGAACCTCTTTTTCTTAATTTCCTGACGGCATTTGAAACAATTTCTTTATAGGCACCCTTCCACCCGCAATGCGTGATCGCGGTATGGCCTTTTGCGCCGTCGTATATAAAGACCGGAAGGCAGTCAGCCGTAAATATCAGAAGCATGCAGCCCGGACTAAAGGCAGCGAATCCGTCGGCAGGACGGCGAATTTTTGTTCCGGAGCGACCTGCCAGGAGAACTCTCTTTCCGTGTATCTGCCTGGCATAATAATTTTCCGGCGGTACTGTCCTAAGAAATTTCAACAGTTCCGGATAGTTTTTCTCAAATTTGTTTTCTTTATAACTCAGGGGTTTTAGAGAGGTAAAACACAGAATCCCGCCGGCTCGATCCGTCCAGATAAAGGCCTTTTTCATTGGTCTTTATTATCCTGTTTCTTTTCCTCTTCAGGCGCTTTTGCCGCGGCAACCGGCGCAACTTCCTGTTCAGGAGCACTTGTCGAGTTAATAAAATCTTCTATGCCGTGAGTTATGGCTCGGGCCACATTGCTTTTGAACTCACTGTTCCTTAACTTTCTTTCTTCTTCCGGGTTGGTGATAAAAGCCACTTCCAGAAGCACTGCCGGCATATTCGCGTTCGCTATAACATAAAAGGGCGCCCGCAAGATCGAATTTTTATTGCGGATCTCGACATTGGCATAGCCCGCCATATTATCAAGTATATTTCCCGCCAGAAGTATGCTCAGGTAATCGTTAGATTTTGAACCCAGCTCGCCCAGTATGGACCGTATACCGCCGGCTTTTATATATTCCATATTCTCTCTTAAAGCAATTCCTCCGGATTTTCTGTCCGTCGGTTCCGTATTGTAAATATAGACTTCCGTGCCCCTGGCCTCACGGTCCGTTGTCGCGTTTATATGGATGGCAACAAATATATCCCCTTTATTTTTATTGGCAATCGCCGTACGCTCCTGCAAACTGATATATTCATCCTTGCTGCGGGTGAGTATCACTTCTTTTTTCAGGTTTTCTTTTATCATCCGCGCTGTCTCGAGCGCTATTTCCAGCGTTAATTGTTTTTCCTGCAGCCCGTCTTTGCTTACCGCGCCCGGGTCTTTCCCGCCGTGCCCCGCGTCTATTACGATACGTTCCACTTTGAATTTTTCTCCCTTAAAAACAGGGATAGCCCTGAAAATACGGGAGGGCCCCGCCGCCTGGCCGGTTCCGTTTGCTTTATTTTTCACGGTTTCAACCGGCTTTTTTGCTGTTTCATAAGAAATAACCAGGGTCTTGTTCTTCTTATCCGCCTTTACCGAACCTTTCATAAGCCCGGCTAAAATATAATTCAGGCCTTCCGCGGAAAGAAAATATTTTTTATCGGAAAATATATAGCAGTCTTTAAGTTTGGGTTCCGCGCCGACCGTAAGACGGAGAGAGCTTGTGCCGCGGTTTAAAAGTATCCGCTTCTTTACGGGAACATAGGAAAAAATAATATCATACGCCGAGCAAAAACCTTTGAGATGATAGTAGGTGTCAAAACCGCGGGAAATACTGTATATTTTTAGTTTTCTGGGGGTACCATTATCAACCACCTTGACCTCAGAAAAAGTAATTTTATCCTTTAAACCCTGCGCGCCGATGCAGAAGAAGGAGAGCAGTATAAGTAAATATGTTTTAATCCGCATATTCTCTGGGGTCATCTTTAATATTGGCGGTGAACATCTCCTTGAACTTCGTAAGGGTATAATTATTAAAGACACCACGGCGCTTTAACGCGAAGGGATTAGAGAAGACCGTGTTTTTATCCCATTGAACCGTTACGGAGGCCTTATAGCCGCTTTCTTTCAGCAGCCTGATAACAGTAGCATTATAGCCGCCGTACGGGTAGGCAAAATACAGGATCTGTTTATTAAGTTTATCTTCTATTATTTTTTTTGAATCCACCAGTTCTTTTCTGATCCGGGCTTCATAGGCCTCTTCCGTCTCGCCGTTAAGTTTTCTATTCAGGTGCGGGTGAGAAATGGAGTGAGACTCTATTTCCATAAGGCCTTCCTCGTGCAATAATTTTATGGTGTCCCACTTCATGGCCGTTCTATCAAGCCTCAATGAATTTATATGCAAGAAAAGCGTGGCCGGCAGGTTGTATTTTTTTAGCACCGGATAGGCAAATTTATAGATCGTTTCATCCGCCCCGTCAAACGTGATTATAACGGCATTATCTTCATACGCCTGTTTTTTTTCGATTCGTTCCGCGAAATCCGAAAAGCGCACCACCTTATAGTTCCCGGCAAGAAATTTCATTTGTTCTTCGAAATTTTCCGCGGTTACAATAAGCAGGCGGTCAGAAGGCCGGGTAAAACGGTTAATTTTCGGATCCTCGCTTTTTAAATACGCTTCAGGAAAAATCTCATGATAGTTAAGTATTTTTACCCAGGGGCCGGTACCGGTAAGGGTTTCCCTGCCGGCCGCCGCCGGGTTTTCTTTTGCGCGGATCTTATGTACCGGTTTCTTTACGGGGCTACTTTCCCCGGGAACCGGCGCCTGCGGAGGTAAAACTGCGGGTTTAAGTATTTTTTGCGGAGCGGCCGCGCCGGCCTCCTTATTTTCCCCGCGGAAAAATAAGAAATATGACAGCGCACCGGCCGCCAGCAGTACCAGCAAAATCGTCACGAACACTTTACCTATACTCTTCATCTTCTATCTCCAGTGACTTATCAATGCTTCTGTTCTTGAATATATCAACAAAATCCGTAAATTTATATTTTCCCGGGATCAGCCGCCTTTTCAGATTAAAAAGCCCCGCGCTGGAAACATAATTTCTATCCCAGGATGTTCCGACTGCGGCCGCATAGCCGGCGGCTGCCGCTTCTTTTTCCACGGTCCCGTCATGCCTGCCATAGGGATAGTTAAGATATAACACCGGTTGTCCGATCTTATTCTCTATTCTTTTTTTTGATTCCACAAGTTCAAACCTGATGCGTTCCAGATATTTTTCCTGAGTTTCCCCGGGCTTTTTTTCCGTCAGATTGACATGAGCCACGGTATGTGAACCCAGGGTAATACCGTTTTTTGACATTTCTACCGCTTCCTCCCAGGTCAAACCTCCTTTACCCAAAAAATCAGTATAAAGAAAAAGCGTGGCTGGAATATTAAGTTTTTTCAATACCGGATAAGCTTTTTGATAGGAACTCCTATCCCCGTCATCCAGAGTTACCACCACCGAGTTCGCGTCCAAAGGTATTTTCTCAACGATACATTTTACCAGGTGCTCCAGAGTTATGATGTTATAATTATTTTTTATGAACTGCATCTGCTCTTCAAAAGCCCTGACCGTTATATCAGGAGCTTTTACGGGATTTTCTATAATGCGGTGATAGCCAAGAATGATCGACCAGGCCTCTCCTGAAAAGCCCGTTACGGCGAGTATCAACAAAAATATAACAGTTTTATGCAAAAAAACTCCTTTTTCCTGCCTGGCGGAAACCTTGTCCGTCCCGGCAGCTAGCATTGAAGAAAGGCCCCTTCCTGCTTTAGCGGGAAGGGGCCTTTAAATCCTGCTTATTCAGTTTTCTTCCTTAAAAAAGTAGGAACATCCCAATCTTCACTTTCCATATAACCTTTGACCTTGGCCTCCAGGTTGGACAAGCTTCCTATTTCCACTTTTATATCAGCCAGGGAAAGTTTTTTCTGCAGTGCTTCAACCGCCACCGGAACAGCTTCCGGAATGTTCTCCGGAACAGTCATTTCGTTTACCACAGGCTCAGGCTCTGTTTCGGAAGCTAAGGGAGCTTCGTTCTTCTCTTCCACTTTTTGCACCGGCTCGGACGCTTTAGGGGTAAAACCCGTGGCAATAACGGTGATCCTTATCTCATTCTTCATGTTCTCATCTATTACCGCGCCAAAAATTATATTGGCTTCCTTATCCGCTTTCTCGTAAATAACGGAAGTTGCTTCGTTAACTTCAAACAAGCTGAGATCCGGACCGCCGGTAATATTTATCAGCACGCCTCTGGCACCTTCTATATTTACATTCTCAAGCAGGGGGCTGGTAACCGCCATTTCGGCGGCCTTCGTGGCTTTATTTTCACCGGAAGCTATACCCGTGCCCATTAACGCGCCGCCCATCTCCGCCATGATGGTCCTTACATCAGCAAAATCCACATTAACCAGGCCCGGAATAGTTATAACATCCGAAATGCCCTGTATCGCCTGCCGGAGCACATCATCGGCCATATTGAAGGCCTCGACCATGGGAGTAGTCCTTTCTACGATAGAAAGCAGTTTTTCATTCGGAATGGTAAGCAGCGTGTCAACAGTTTCCGACAGTTCTTTAATACCGGCATCAGAATGTATCTTTCTCCTGTAGCCTTCAAACCGGAAGGGTTTGGTAACTATCCCGACCGTCAGCGCTCCGTTCTCCTTGGCTATCTTCGCTACCACCGGCGCGCCGCCTGTCCCCGTACCGCCGCCCATCCCGCAGGTAATGAAAACCATATCCGCCCCGGCCAGGGCTTCCCGGATCTTTTCCCTGTCTTCTTCTGCGGCTTTTCTGCCTACCTCGGGATTTGCACCCGCGCCCAGGCCCTTGGTCAGTTTGGTGCCGACCTGGATCTTTACCGAAGCATTATTCCGTTTCAGCTGCTGAGCGTCGGTATTAAGCGCGATGAACTCAACTCCGGAGATCGCCGCCGCTATCATCCGGTTCAAAGCGTTATTACCCGCACCCCCGACTCCGACCACCTTGATGTTGGCCGCGAAACCTGCATCGTTTGCGAATTCTATCATTTTACTTCCTCCGTTTTTTGTCCGCCGTGACGGACTTTTTGATAATTATAATTGCTTTTTTAATTGTTCCCGGGCTTTCCGCCCCGCTGAGTTTTTAAAAGAACTCTCCGAACCATTTTTTTACTTTAGAAAAGATGTTTTCCAGACCTCCGTGGCGCGGGTCCCTTACGCCAATCTTGCCGCTGGCTTTGGCTTTTGCGCCATAAAGCGCCAGGCCGACCGCAGTCGCGTACATAGGTGAATTCGCGGTCTCGACCAGGCCGCTTATCCCCTGGGGATACCCTACCCTGACCGGAACTTTTAGGACCTTCTCCACTACTTCTTCAATTCCGGGTATCAGCGCCGCGCCGCCGGTTACGACCACTCCCGAGGCAATTTTTCCGTCGTTACCGGACATTTTAAGCTCCTGATTTACTATTTCAAATATTTCCTCCATCCTCGGCTGGATTATTTCCGCAATTATTCTTTTAGGGACAACTCTCTCCGGCCTGTCGCCGATCAGTTTTACTCTTACTTCTTCCACCTCGCTTACGGAGCCCGCAAAAGCGCTGCCGTAGTTTTTCTTGATATCTTCGGCCGTTTCAATAGGCGCCCGGAGGCCGATGGCAATATCATTCGTGACCTGAATACCTCCGACCGCGACCACGGCAGTATGCCTGACCCCGCCGTCAATAAAAACAATAATATCGGTAGTACCCCCGCCGATATCCACCAGGCAGACCCCGAGCTCTTTCTCATCAAAAGTTAGTACCGCTTCGCTCGAAGCATACGGCTGCAAGACTATATCTTCAACGAAGTAGCCGGCTTTTTCTATTGACCTCACAATATCCAGCGTTCTTGCCACCGATGCCGTTACTACATGCACTTTGGCGCGCAGGCGCTGGCCGTACATTCCTATGGGAGCCCTTATCTCGTCCTGATCGTCCAGGATGAACTCCTGCGGGATAATATGGATAACCTCCCTTTCAGGCGGCACCGACTGGGTCTTGACCGCCTCTATGACCCTTTCCACATCGGCATTGGTAACTTCTTTATTCTTTCCGGCAATAGCCACGACTGCTTCGGTATTAATACCCTTGACGTGATTTCCTACAATGCCGGCATAAACGGAACCCACTTCAACGCCTGCCATCCGCGAGGCCTCTTCAACCGCTTTCTTTATGGCTCCCACGGTGGATTCGATATTGACCACGATACCTTTTTTTAGCCCGCGCGATATCGAATTGCCTATACCTATCAGGTTGATCCCGCCGGAATCGTTCACTTCACCGATCACACAGCAGATCTTGGTCGTCCCGATATCCAGCCCGACCACTATTTTCTCGTTCTCATTTTTAGCCATTTTCCCACCGCCTCTTTAAGTTGTTTAGTTTTTAGAATTCGCTCCAAACTGCACGATAGCTTCATCGCGGAACCTTAGATCAACGCTCTGTACTTCTTTTTTTCTTTCATTTAAATTTATCAGAAGACAAACAAGTTTATCTATTTTTTCATCCCAGTTGCCTTCCCCGAGTTTATAGACCCGTTTAGTATTCGGTATCAAAAGCGCCAGTTCCTCCGGACAGGTAACATCAATTACCATAACATCGTTAAGGTACGGCGTTGCCCGTGCCTCCAGTTTTTCCACCATCGCCAGGGCCTGTTTTAAGACCAAAGAAGACGTTTTCTTGCCGACATCACTTAAATTTACGGCAGTGCCGGTAAAAGTATAAAGGCGCTTGCCGTGGAAAAACGATTTGATAGCCGGAAAGGTAACTCCTTCCGCGTCTATCTGGTAGGCCTTGTCCGCGCCTATATAGGCCACCGGTTCCCGTTCGGTTATATTTATCTCTACGATCCCGGGAAAGACCCTTTTTATGGCAACTTCCCTGAATTGCGGGTTCGCCTTAAGTTTTGACTTTACGTCGCTTAACGGGATCGCGAACATATTCTTTCTTGCCTCCACCCTGGCCAGAGCCAGGATCTCATTCTTACTCGTATAGTTATTACCCGTTATCTTGACTTCCTTCACCTCAAAATCCGGGGAAGTGTGGAGCTTATTCAGTCCATAATATACCGCATAAATTCCCGCCGCGGCGGCCAGGATAAGGCCCGCGTATTTAAATATTTTTCTGACCGGTTCAAGTTTTTTACGTGTTACTTTTAGAACGGCACTGTCCACATTCGCGGCCGCGTTTACCCTGTAAGTCTTTATATTTACCGCAGCCGCTTTTTTCCGGTATTTGGAAAAAAATATCCGGTTATCCATTTCTAAGCGCGCCCGCGAGCATTTTCAAGATCAACTCCTCAAAACCTATCCCGGCGTGCTCTGCCGCTTCGGGAAGAAGAGAGGTTCCGGTCAGCCCCGGTAAAGAATTCGCTTCTAAAATAAAGGGCTGCCCGCTTTTTTCTTCTATCATAAGATCTATCCTGGAATAATCCTTCAGGAGCAGGAGCTTGTGTGTTAAGACCGCCAGCCCGGAAATTCTCAAGTACAACTTTTTCCCCAGCCTTGCCGGTAAGATATGGTCGGACATACCTTTGGTATACTTTGCCACATAATCATAGAAGGCCGTTTTCGGTATTATCTCTATTACCGGAAGCGCCTTGCCGAACAGGACCGGCACCGTAACCTCCCGTCCTTTGATATATTTTTCCACCATTACCCGAAAACAGTATTTTTTCGCAAGCCGCACGGCTTTTTGAAACTCTTTTTCCGTCTTTACAATAGTTATTCCGATGGTGGAACCGCCGTCCACGGGCTTTACTACTACCGGCAGCTTCATTTTAAGCTCCCCGCCGGTATGCTCATAATATCCGGGGGTCGGCAGGCCGGCCTCGAGCAGAAGTTTTTTTGCAATAAGCTTGTCCATGGAAATGGAGCTTGCCAGCACTCCCGAACCGGTATATTTGATCCCCATAATATCCAGGCCGCCTTGAATACAGCCGTCTTCGCCATAACTGCCGTGAAGCCCGAGGAAAACGACGTCCGGACGGGCCCGGCCTATGAGAGTAAATATTTCTTTTCTGTTCTTGCTGTTAAAATCAATACGCACAAACTTAAGGCCCATATTCCGGAGCGCCTTTTCAACGGCAGCGCTGCTTTTTAAGGCGATCTTTCTCTCTGAAGAGATACCTCCGGCAAGCAGGACTATTTTTTTATTTCTTAAAAGCCCGTAGTCTCCGGCAAATACGTTATTCACCTGTCTTCTCCCAGAATGATAATTTCCTCTTCCAGCTTAACACCTTTTTTCTCTAGAACCGTCTTTTTTACGGTCTCCATAAGTTTAAGAAAATCACGGGAGGAACTCCCCCGGTTCAACAGATAATTCGCGTGTTTTTTGGAAACTTCCGTTTTTCCGTACTTTTTACCCTTCAAACCGCAAGAATCTATCAACTGCCCTGCCGAGAACCCTTTGGGATTCTTAAAAATACAGCCCGCGGTACCCAGGGAACAAGGCTGCTGCGCCTGCCTCTTTGTTAAATATTCCCGGATCTTTGCTTTTACTCCGGTTAGTGTGCTTTTTTTCAGGCCGAATGTGACCTCTATTACAATATTCCTGCCGCTTTTTAATTTTGAGCTTCTATATACAAAGCCGCATTTTGCCGGTGTTAATTTTATTATTTTTCCGTTTACATCCATAACCTTTACCTGCCTAACAACATCCTTAAGCTCGCAGCCGTTTGCTCCCGCATTCATGATTACGGCACCTCCGGCTGTTCCCGGTATCCCTGCCGCAAACTCCAGGCCGGACAGGCCTTTTGCCGCGGAAGCAATTACCGCGCCGGACAGGATAGCCCCGCCGCCGCAAATAACTTTCGTTCCTTTTATTTTTATCCCGGCAAAATCCTCTTTCAACCTTACGACCAGGCCCCTTATCCCGCCGTCTTTTATTAATACATTGCTGCCCCCGCCCAGCAGGGTAAGCGGTAATTTTTGCTTTTTTACGAATTCCAGCACCCTTTTCAATCCGGAAATATCCCCGATATTAAGCAGGCAATCGGCAGGCCCGCCCAGTCCCAGGGTCGTATATTTATTTAAAGGTTCCTGTATCTTCATTGCTTGTCTTTAAGCCTCCTGGCAAATTCCTCACCGGTCTTGCGTATGTCCCCGGCGCCCAGTATCAAGACCAGATCTCCTTTCTTGCAGATCTCCTGAAGATAGCCGGGAATATCCTCTTTATTCTTCTTGTAGATCACTTTTTTTCCGTTATTTCTTATACTATTGGCTACCAGTTCAGCCGTAACATTAGGTATGGGCTTTTCCGAAGCGGCGTAAATATCCGTAAGTACCACCAGGGAAGCCTCTTTAAAAGCCCGGCCGAATTTTTCAAACAGGATCTTGGTCCTTGAATACCTGTGCGGCTGAAAAACCGCTATCAGTCTCCGGGGTTTTAAGGACCGGGCCGCTTTTAGGGTGGCCATGATCTCCGTGGGATGATGGCCGTAATCATCTATGACCGTGATACCATTCTTCTCTCCGAGTTTTTCAAACCGCCTCATGACCCCGTTAAATTTCGCGAGGCCCCGTTTTACATCCGCCGGCCTGATCCCGGTCTCTATGGCCGCTCCTATAACAGCAAGAGAGTTAAGCACGTTATGGATACCCGGGATATTTAAAGTGAATTTCCCGAGCTTCTTGCCCCGGTAGAGCACTTCAAATTCGCTGCCATATTTTTTCTCTTTGAGATTTTCAACCCTGATATCTGCTTTATGTTTTATGCCGTATGTGATATATTTTTTTTCAAGAGAACCGAGTATGCTACGTATATTCCCGTCATCGACGCAAAGGACCGCCACGCCGTAAAACGGGACCTTATTAATAAAACTTATAAAAAGGTTCTTCAAGTTCTCCATGTTATGATGAAAGTCAAGATGATCGTCGTCTATATTTGTTACGATAGTAATAACCGGGCTTAAATGCATGAAAGAACCGTCAGATTCATCGGCTTCCGCCACCAGGTATTCACCTTTGCCCAGTTTCGCATTGCTCCCGATAACATTAAGCCTGCCGCCTATTACCATGGTCGGATCCAAGCCGGCTTCATTAAAAACCACCGCAGCCATGGATGTGGTGGTGGTTTTGCCGTGGGTTCCGGCAACGGCCACGCCGGTCTTCAGGCGCATCAACTCGGCAAGTATCTCCGCCCGCGGTATGACCGGAATGTTCAGTTTTTTAGCGGCAACCACTTCCGGATTATCCGCCAGCACCGCGCTGGAGACGACTACCACATCAGGCGCGGCCCTTTGGACATTTTCCGCGAAATGGCCGAGGCCGATAACCGCGCCCCGGGCTTTTAAGTTCTCAACTATTTCTGAACCTTTTGAGTCGGAACCAGAAACAGAGTAACCTAAATTAAGCAGGACTTCGGCGATACCGCTCATGCCGATACCCCCGATCCCCACGAAATGTACTTTATACGTTTTTTTAAGCACCGGCCATCCTTTTCAGCTCCGCAAGCATCAATTTCGCGCTGTCAGCGGACTTCAGTTTTTTAATATTTTCTTTGAGCGTCAGGGAATTTGAGAGCAGCCGCTCTATTTCTTTCGCGAGTTTTTCTCCGGTCAGGCCCGCTTCTTCATACATCAGGGCCGCGCCTTTTACGGCAACCGCCCTCGCGTTATAGACCTGATGATTATTTGCCGCGGCCGGAAAAGGGATATAGATCGCCGGGATGCCGCACTTGACGGCTTCCGAGATAGTCGAAGCTCCGGCCCGGGCGATCAAGACATCGGTTGCCGCATAGATCTCGTTCATATTGTTAAAATATTGTTTCAACTCGGGTTTTACCCCGTCAAGTTCCTTCACTTTTTCCTTATAGAACGCGTAATCTTTTTCACCGGTCATCCAGAGCACGTTGATACTTCCGGTTTTCAGTTTTTTCAAAGCTTCAAAGACAAGCACATTCATAGTGCGGGCACCCTGGCTGCCGCCGATCACGGAAACAACTTTGTTTCCTGCCGCTATATTCAAAGCCCTGCGGGCAGCCTCCCTGGCGGTACCTCCGATCTCTTCTCTGACCGGATTTCCCGTGTAAATACCTTTCGCGCCGAATTCTTTTTCCGCGCCCGGAAAACCGGCAAAGACGCGGCGGGCCAGTTTTGAAAGCAGCCTGTTGGTAAGCCCGGGGACCGCGTTTTGTTCATGCAGAGCCACCGGTATCCGTCTTAACTTTCCTGCAAGCACCATGGGTGCCGAAACATAACCTCCAAAACCTATTATTACATCGGGTCTTTCTCTTTTAAGCACGTTTAGCGCTGCAAAAATTCCGCGGAGAAACCCTGCCATATTAACAATATTTTTAAAGGCAAAGCTCCTTAAAAGCTTCCCTACCGGTATCGGGATGAACCTGAAACCTTCGGCCTTAATTATTTTTTCTTCCATGCCATTTATCCCGCCGACAAAGACTGTTTCATTTTCTTTTGCGGCCAGCCGCCCGAAAGCGATACCCGGGTATATATGCCCTCCGGTCCCGCCGCAAGTTATCAATATCTTCATCTTCTCACCTGTTTTGAAAGATTGAGCAGCAGCCCGACGGCCATCATGTTGACCAGAAGCGACGAACCCCCGTAACTTATAAAAGGAAGAGTAAGCCCCTTGGTGGGGAGCAGCCCCGTAACAACCGACATATTTATGAAAGCCTGAAGGCCTATCCAGCTGGTAATTCCTACAGCCAGCACTTTTCCAAACGTATCATCCAGTTTTAGCGCTATTTCTATTCCTTTCCAGATAATAAAGCTGTAGACAAGTAAGACAGCGGTCGCGCCGGCCAGTCCCATTTCCTCGCCGACGATGGCAAAAATAAAGTCCGTGTGCGCTTCCGGCAGATAGAAGAGTTTCTGTGTGCCGTTCCCCAAACCCTTGCCGAAAATACCGCCGGAACCAAAAGCAATGAAGGACTGTACCATCTGAAATCCCGTGCCTTGCGGGTCCGCCCAGGGATCCAAAAATGCCTTAATTCTTCTGCTTCTATACGAGGCCTTCATTATTACGATGCAGGCCAGCGGTACCAGGGGCAGAGCGACCGCAAGTACATGGGAAAGCCGAACCCCGCCGACAAAAAGCATGAGCGCCAGAACAAAGGTCAGCATCAGTATTGACCCGACATCCGGCTGTAAAATAAGGACTCCGGCCACGCACCCGAGTATCAATACATAGGGTAAAAATCCGCGCATAAAATACCTGATCAATTCCTGCTTGCGTTCTATCGCCTCGGCTATATAGATTATAAAAGCAAGTTTAAGAATTTCACTCGGTTCAAAAGTAAAACCAAATAAAGAGACCCATCTTTTAGCCCCGCCGGCGGCTTTTCCCAGATGCGGCACAAAAACCAGGAAGAGCGAAAGCACTGATATTATAAAAAATGGCTTTGCGAGCGTTTTCAACTTTTCATATTTAATATTCTTAAAAAATATCAGGCCGAGGCTGCCCGCGCCTATCCAGAAGACCTGTTTCATAAGAAAATAGTGGATACTCTTATATTTATCGCTCGCGTAGATCCCGGAAGAAGAGAAGACCATAACCGTGCCAAAAGCCAAAAGTATAACAAGAGCGGTAAGCAGCACTCCTCCGTCATATCTTTTTCTCTGCGGCATCAGGTCCTGCAAGCGTTTTCCCCTTTAATTTATTTTACCGCCGTTTTCAGGTCCAGAACGGCTTTTTTAAATACCCTGCCTCTTTCTTCGTAATTTTTGAACATGTCAAAACTTGCACAGCCGGGGGACAAAAGCACAATATCTCCGGAAACCGCAAAACCGAACGCCTTGTTCACGGCCTCAGCCATAGTACCCGCCTCTTCAACCGGAGCACTTTCCGTTAAAGCTTTTTTAATTTCTTCCCTGGACTCTCCGATAGCCACAATGTATTTGACCCGGCCGGCTACTGTTTTCTTTAACTCCGTAAAATCACTGTTCTTATTTCTCCCGCCCGCTATAAGTATTATGGGGGAAGTATAACTGAGTATGGATTTTTCCACCGCCAGCATGTTGGTGCCCTGCGAGTTATTAATGAACTTTACCCCGTTAATTTCCCCGGCAAACTCCTGCCTGTGTTCCACGCCTTTGAAATTCCTGAGTACCGAAGAACTTTCCGGCCCTGTAACTCCCATAATTTTAGCCGCCAGGCACGCAACCATGGCATTCTCCACATTGTGCATTCCTTTTATAAGAAGTTCTTTATGCTCCATGACCTCTGTTTCTTCCCCGTGCACCCTGAGCAGGATCTTCTCTCCCGCAAGAAACACCCCTTCCTTCCCGGGCGCAAGACGGTTCTGGGAATCGAAGTAATAAATTTTACTTTTTGCCAGAGTCTCATAAAGCGGGGTAAATTTATCGTTGGCATTAAGTATCAGCGCCTCAGAACCGGACTGGTTCTTAAAAATATTTCCTTTAGCTTCAACATATTGCTGGAGGCTCTTATATCTGTCCATATGGTCGCTGCCTATATTGAGTATCACCGCAAGCACCGGCTTAAAGGACTTTATGGTCTCCAGTTGAAAACTGCTGACCTCGGCAACGCAATACGCTTTCTCGTCAAGCAGCTCTCCCGATAGAAGAAAATCCGTTAAAGGTTTTCCTATATTCCCGCCGACAATAGTCTTTTTTCCCGCTTTTTTTAATATCTCGCCGATAAGCGTAGTAGTCGTTGTCTTGCCTTTTGTGCCGGTAACGGCAATAATAGAAGCCCGGATAGAGTGCGCCGCCAGTTCAAGCTCACCAATTATCTCAACACCTTTTTCCGCGGCCAAAATAAAAGCCGTCTCTTTTGTATTGACTCCCGGAGAAACCACCAGGAGTTCCGCCCCGTAAAGCGCCTTTTCCGAATGCCCGGAAAATTCCATTTCTATTCCGCCGAGCGCGGTAAGAGCCGCCTTTTGCTCCAGGAGCTCGCTTTCCGCTTTGGAATCGGTTACCGTAACAACGGCGCCTTTTTCTTTCAAGAAAGCCGCGCTCGCGATACCGCTTCTGGCCATTCCGACCACCGTTATTTTTTTACCCATAAAATCCAAGTTCTCTCCTGTTTCCTATCTAAGTTTGAGCAAAGACAAGCTGGCTACAGCGATCAAAATAGCGATTATCCAGAACCTTATTACTATTTTTGATTCAGGCATGCCCATCAGTTCAAAATGATGATGCAGAGGAGCCATTTTAAACACCCTTTTCTTAAAAAGACGGAAGGAAACTATCTGAATAAGAACAGAGAAAGCTTCCACTACAAAAATTCCGCCTATCAAGACCAGAAGAAGTTCCAACTTTACCAGCACGGAAATAAGGCCGAGTACCGCACCCAGGGGCAGTGAACCTGTATCACCCATAAAGACCTGCGCCGGATGGCTGTTGAACCAGAGGAACCCCAGGCAGGAGCCGACTATGGCGGCACAGAAAATTACCAATTCTGAAGCGTCAGGCACATAGATTATCCTGAGATATTCCGAAAATTTGGCGTGCCCGGCCACATAAGCAACTACGGTAAGCGCCAGAGTGGTAAAAAGCAGGGATCCCGTAGCCAGCCCGTCAAGGCCGTCCGTAAAATTAACCGCATTAGACCAGCCGATAATAACAACAGCCACAAACGCAAAATAAAAAATACCGAGATTTACCGGAAACTTGACCAGAGGGACCTTTATATGCCTTGCAAATTCCGCACTGGCCGGATCGAAGTAAAGGAAAGCCACCACCACACCGGCACCGGCAAGCTGGCCCAGAAGTTTCATCTTTATAGAGATACCTTTTGAATTCATGCGTACCAGTTTCAGATAATCGTCCGCGCCTCCAAGCAAAGCAAAAAAGACAAAGGTAAAAAGGGTAAGCCGGATAAAACCATTATCAAGATTCGCCCACATCAAGACCGAGAACAGCACTGAAATAATTATTATAATACCGCCCATGGTCGGTGTGCCGGATTTAATTTGATGGGTCCGGGGCCCGTCTTCGCGTATAGGCTGGGCAACTTTGAGCTGTTTCAGTTTATTTATGACAAATTGTCCTATTAGAAAAGTCACCAGAGCCGCGGTCAGGGCCGCGTAGAGTGCGCGAAAGGTTGAATATTTAAAAACATAAAATGCGCTCCAGTACTTGTAAAGAGGGAACAATAAATGATAAAGCACGCTTTACTCTCCTGTCAGTTTTTCCGCCAGCTTTTCCATTCCGGCCGTTCTTGAGCCTTTTATTAAAACTAGATCCCCGTTCTTAAGGGATTTTTTCAAAAATACGCCTGCAGTTTCATTATCGGAAAAAAGATGTACTTTACACGCCTCCAGCCCGGTTTTAAGTGCTCCGGACCTGTACCATGCGCCGGTCCTGCCGACCGCTACCAGGCCGTCAGGCCTGACCGCCGCGGCCTCACTGCCGATTAATTCATGAAATTCCCGGGAATATTCCCCCAGTTCAGCCATCTCGCCCAGTACAATAAATTTTCTTGCGGCGCGCAAAACCTTAAGGGTTTCGAGCGCCCCTTTAACGGAATCAGGATTGGCGTTATACGCGTCATCAATTATTTTTATGCCGTTCACTTCTTTTACCGCCAGCCGGTGCAGCGAGGCAGGTTTAAATTCTGTAAGGCCCGCGGCTATATCTTTAAGGCCGGTGCCCAGGCCCGCCGCAAGCGCAGCCGCGCAAAGCGCGTTGCTTACATTATGAAGCCCCAGCAGGCCAAATTTTACTTCCTCCGCGGCGCCATCCCAGGCCACCTTAAAAACCGTCCCGCCGGCGGGAAGTTCCGTGATATTTTCCGCTCGAAGATCCGCCCGGCCTTTTGTACCGAAGGTAAGGCATTTCTTATTTCTTAACCCGTCTTTTTTTGCCGCCAGCAGTTCATCATCCGCATTCAGCGCTATTACCCCGTGCTCCTTTAAATTTTCCAAAAGCACCCACTTTTCTTTAAGTATATTTTCCCGGGTCTTAAAATTACCTATGTGCGCTGTTCCGATATTGGTTATACCGGCCGCGTCAGGCCTGGCTACTTTTACAAGTTCCGCCAGCTCTCCCGGATGGTTCGTTCCATATTCCAGTACAAGCGCTCCAAAAGAGGAGTCCGTTTCCAGTATGGTCAAAGGCAGCCCGATATTGTTATTAAAGCTTCCTCTTGCTTTGTGGGTCTTTCTCGAGCGCGCGAGGATACCTGCGAGTATATCTTTGGTCGTCGTCTTGCCGTTACTCCCGCTTATTCCTGCCACCTTCATTTTGCCAAGTTTTTTTAGGTACCCGGCTGCTATCTTTTTCAGGGCCTCCGTAGTATCGGAAACAAGGACCGTAATTTCCAATTTTTCTATTCCCGGGGTTTTCCGGCTAACAACCGCGCCTAAAGCGCCTGCCGTTGCGAGCTTTTCCACAAAATTATGGCCGTCAAACTTTGCGCCTTTTATGGCCACAAAAAGAGCGCCCGCTTTCAAAGACCTGCTGTCTATCGAAATAGAAGTTACCGGGGCGGAAGCTTCTCCCTTAAGGAGTTTCCCGCCGGTCCACCCGGCAAGCTCTTTGACTAGGATCTTTTCCATAAGCCCCTGGCCGCAAGCAGTTCTTCGGCTACTTCTTTATCGGAAAAATGAATTTTTTCTTTTCCGATTATCTGATAATCTTCGTGCCCTTTTCCGGCTATCACCACAATGTCTCCTTTCTTTGCCATATCGAGGGCAGTTCTTATAGCTTCTTTTCTGTCGGGAATATCTATATAATTTCCGCCGTTCATTCCGGCCTTGATCTCGGCTATAATAGCAGACGGATCTTCCGTTCTCGGATTATCGGAGGTGACTACCGCAAAATCCGAATTTTCCGCCGCGATCCTGCCCATGAGCGGCCGTTTGCCCCTGTCCCTGTCCCCGCCGCAGCCAAAAACCGTTATGATACGTGCCGGCTTCAGGTCCTTGACCGAAAGAAGCAGTTTTTCCAGTGAATCCGGCGAGTGAGCATAATCTATAAGGATAGAAGCTCCGGAAAGAGTGTTATAGACTTCGAACCGGCCGGGAACCCCTTTAAGATTTTCAAGGCCTGCCTTAATATTTTCAGGATGAATATTTAGAGCAAACCCGGCCGCGGCTGCCGCAAGGGCATTGCTGACATTGTGCCTGCCGCGCATCTGCAGATCCACGCGGAATTCTTTTCCTTTATAGGAAATAGTGAAAGAAAGTTCCTCCGCCCCGGCTCTTATATCTTTTGCCTGCACGTCGGCTTTTGAACCGCCGTTTAGCCCGTAGGTCAGGACCCGGACTCCGGAGGCCGCTATAAAAGCGGGGGCTTTCGGGTCATCCAGATTTACCACCGCTGCTTTCGGAAAAGATTTCAAGTTGTTTTTTCCCAGGCCGGTAAAGAGCCGGAGTTTTGCGGCAAGATAAGCTTCAAAGGTCTTATGAAAGTCCAGGTGGTCCTGCGTAAAGTTGGTAAAGACCGCGACATCAAATTCTATTCCAAAGACTCTTTTGAGCTCCAGAGAATGGGAGGAAACTTCCATCACGCAGGTTTCTATTTTTTTCACGACCATTTTAAGTAAAAGTTCCTGCAGATCCAGTGACTCGGGAGTGGTATTTTTGGATTCAACCGTTTCACCGCCAAATTCATATTTGATGGTCCCGAGTAAGCCGGCTTTTTCCCCGTTTGTTTCAAATATGGACCTGAGCAGGTAGGCCGTCGTTGTTTTACCTTTGGTGCCGGTTACTCCGACCATTTTAAGTTTATCCGAAGGGTGGTCAAAATATTCCGCCGCGGCCAGAGCCAGAGCTTCTCTCGCATCCTTCACATAAATAAGGGTCACCGCCCTGTCCCCGGAAAGCTGCACGTCTTTTTCTATTATCAAAGCCGCCGCGCCGCGGGCTACGGCTTCTGCCGCGTAAACATGCCCGTCAACCTTAAAACCCGGCACGCAGACAAAGAGGCCGTTTTGTCCGGTCTTTTTTGAATCATAATAAATCCCGTCAATGGTTATATCCACTCTGCCGTTGATCTTCAGGGCCTTAATATTCTTAATCAGCTTTGACAAGATCATAATTATCCTTTTTTTCCAGGTATCTTAACGCTCTTTTTGCTATTTTTCCCACGGCAGGCGCCGCGACGCTTCCGCCGTAATACACCTTATCCGGTTCATCCACGACCACAAGGATAACAAGTTTCGGATTATTCACCGGCGCAAATCCGGCGAAGGAAGCCACATATTTACTCGCGGAATATTTTTTTGTCAGAGGGTCTATTTTCTGAGAAGTTCCGGTCTTGCCCGCGATCGAAAGGCCGGGCAGCCCGGCTTCTTTTCCCGTTCCGGTTTCAACAACGCTTCTTAATACCTTGACCATTCTCTCGGCTACCTGCGGAGAGACGGCCTGCCTGACCTCTCTGGGTAAAAATTCTTTTACCAGCTTGCCGTCTTTGCTCTTTACGGCTTTAACTATCATGGGCTGCATTAACTTGCCTTTGTTCGCTATCGTCGCGTAAAGTGAAGCCACCTGAAGAGGGGTAGCGGAAACCTCCTGGCCGAAAGCTATCGTATAGACCGAAAGTCCCGACCATTTTTCCGGAGCGCGGAGCAGGCCTTTTAATTCACCGCCCAAAGTGATCCCGGTCTTATCTCCAAACCCGAAATTACGGGCATATTTGAAAAGCCTGTCTTTTCCGAGCAGTACGCCGACCTTGGCGGTACCTATATTGCTCGAGTTGGCTATTACATCCCGGAAATTCATGACCCCGTATTTAAGGTGGTCTTTGATTATATGAGCGTAAACTTCCCACTTGCCGTTTTCGCAGTCAATATAGTCATTTTCGTTTATGACTTTTTCTGAAAAAGCTGCGGCCATGGTCACGGATTTAAAGGTGGAGCCCGGCTCATACTGTACCGAAACCGCCCTGTTCTTTAGGGCAGCCAGCGGGTAATCTTTAAAATTATTCGGATCATAATTCGGCCTGTTAGTAAGGGCCAGTATTTCACCGGTTGCCGGGTTCATAACTATCGCCGTCGCTTCTTTTGCATGATACTGTTCGTAGATGGTATTAAGTTCTTCTTCCGCTATCGACTGGACCCCTTCATCAATGGTCAGGACCAGATTATCCCCGTTCACCGGCGCCTCATAGGTAACTTCACCGGAAACCACCTCGCGGCCTTTTGCGTCTTTGACCGAAACCAGCCGGCCGTTCTTGCCCGCCAGGTACTCATTAAAAAAAAGTTCCAGGCCCTCACAGCCCTTATCATCTATATTCACAAAACCCAGAGCGTGGGCACATAGCGCGCCTTTCGGATAAAATCTTTTTGTTTCAAGCACGACGCCGATCCCCGGAAGTTTCAGAGTTTTTATCCGTTTTCCCAGGCTGTATTCCGCTTTGCGCTCTATCCAGACAAAATTCTTTCCGGAAGCGAACTTCTTTAAGATCTCCATCCTGTCAATATTTAGAATTCCGGCAAGTTTTTCCGCCGTACCCTGAGGATCTTTTACCTGATAAGTTATTGCGTAGATCGAGGGAACTTCAACGCTCACGGCCAGCTCGCGGCCTTTACTGTCATAGATGAAACCGCGCTCGGCGTTTATCTCCTGCACATTGGCTGACTGCCGGTCTGAAAGATCCCCCAGCTTGCCGCCGGTATAGATCTGAAGATATAAAAACCGCACAAACAGGCAGGCGCCAAAAATAATAAAGGCCCAGGACACCAAAACTATGCGTAGCTTCATCCTGTCTGCCAACTCAGGCCTCCCCTTTTAAAAAATGCTCAAAATAAACGAAAGGGCTTTATTAAAAAAGCCCTTGGGTGTTTCTTCTTTCTGCGCCAGAATAAGTGTTTCAAATTTATCCGGGGTGGTCAGGTTAAGTTCCTTCCGGGCGACATTTTCTATTCTTTCCAGCGATCTAAGCCTGGAAATTTCGATATTTAGGACCCTGTTATAATTGGCGAGTTCCGCCTTCTTTTTTTCGAGCTTGTTTATTTCATAGCCGGTACGGACATTTTCCAGATTAAGGAAAACCAGAAAGAGCACTGCGAGAAGCAGAGATACTATTATTTTCATAACTTCTCGGCCACCCTTAGTTTCGCGCTGCGGCTTCTTCTGTTTTCCGCCGTCTCAGCATCGTCCGGAACCACCGGTTTTTTTGTAATAACCTTCAGAGTTTCGTCACTCTTGAAATAATCTTTAACGATCCTGTCCTCCAGAGAATGGAAGGAGATAACAGCTATTCTCCCGCCCCGGGCCAGATAAGCCGCCGCCTTTACAAGCCCTTCTTTTAGCGCGCCCAGTTCATCATTAACGGCTATCCTGAGCGCCTGAAAAGTCCTGGTTGCCGGGTGGAGCTTTCCATGGCGGTAGAAGGAAGGCACCGCTTTACTCACTATATTGGCCAGTTCCAGGGTTGTTGCCACCCTTTTAAGCTTTCTTTCTTCAACTATCACCCTGGCTATTCTCCCGGCGAAATTTTCCCCGCCGAAGGCCCTTATCAGGCGTTCCAGTTCTTCCTGCGGCAGTTCATTGACCAGCGCCGCCGCATCATACTTCGCGTCACCGCCCATCCGCATATCCAGAGGTGCCTCCGTTCTGAAAGAAAATCCGCGCGCCCCATCATCGAGTTGAAAAGAAGAAACCCCGAGATCAAAAATAAACCCGTTCACAGAACGCGGTAACACCTGCAGGCCGGCAAGCACTTTATCCAGGTCCCTGAAATTCGCTTTCACAAAGACCGCACGAGCCTTAAGAGCTTTCAATTTTTCTCTGGTAAGTTCCAGGATCTTCTCATCACGGTCAAGGGCTATTACCTTGCTTTGGGGAGAGCTTTCAAGGAGCTTTCTGGTATGGCCGCCGCCCCCGAGTGTCGCGTCAACATACAGCCCGTCCGGTCTTGCATTTACAAAGGCAACCGTTTCAGCAAGGAGCACTGAAACATGGTCCATTATTTCATGATCCCGAGATCAAAAAGTTTCTGGGCAATACTTTCAACCGGCTTATCTTTAGCTCTAAGAAGATATTCATTACGCTTTTCTTTCGCCCATATTTCAATAATGTTTCGTAAACCGATAATGGAAACTTCTTTTTCAATTCCGACTTTTGCCCGGAGCTCACCGGGAATAAACATGCGTCCCTGCTTGTCCAGAATGGTTTCCGTAGCGTTCGAATAAAGGTCGCGGAGGAGATCTCTTGTATCTCTATTGTTAAAAGAGAGCTCGTTTAATTTCTTTTCATAAACTTTCCATTCATTAAGAGGATAGACACTAAGACAATCATCAAGGCCTCTTGTGATCACAAATTTTTCAATATATTTTTCGGCAAGGTCAGCTCTAAATTTTGCGGGTAATATTATTCTGCCCTTTTTGTCTATCGAGTGCTTATATTCTCCCATGAACATGTGCTTTTACCTCCACTTTACTCCACTTCCAACCACTGTAAGTATATAGCATTCCACTACGTATTGTCAAGTATTTAGTTGATTTTATATGACTTTTTTGCTAAAATTTCTCTTATGAAGAAATTACGTTTTTCTGGGAAATTGATAAAAGTTTACACCTGGCAGAATAAAGATTTTGTCCAGCATCCCGGCGCCGCGGTTATTGTTCCTTTTCTTGATAAAAACAGGGTTATTATGGTAAATCAGCCAAGATTTGCCATAGGCCAAAATACCTGGGAAGTGCCGGCGGGAACACTAAAAAAAGGTGAAGACCCCCTTTTTTGCGCAAAAAGGGAACTTGAAGAAGAAACCGGCTACAGGCCGGGCCGCCTGAAAAAAATAGCCGCTTTTTACTCCTCTCCGGGCTTTTTGCACGAAAAGATGCATCTTTACAAGGCTACAGATCTGAAACCCGGAAAAATGAACCTTGATGATGACGAAAAAATAACTGTTAAGGTGTTTACCCGGAAAAAACTCTTAAAAATGATAAAAACCGGAAAAATAACCGACGGAAAGACAATAGCCGCTCTGCTTCTGACCCTGGCTTTAGAGTAACCTAAAAACCGGTTTTTCCCTTGCAATTATTGAGCGGCTCCATTAAACTTGTACCTGCAGTACCGGACCCTGCCTTGCGGGTCAATTGGAGGATCTGATGAACAACGTACCTGAAGTAAAGCTCGGGATCATAGCGGTTTCCCGCGGGTGTTTCCCCATTGAGCTCTCCAGAAAAAGAAGGGATAAAGTTGCAGAGGAATGCAAAAAGAAAAAGCTCAGCATTGCCAATATAGGAACTATTGTTGAGAGTGAAAAAGATCTTGCAAAAGCCCTGGAAGAGCTCAAGTCCAAAGGCTGTAACGCGCTTGTCGTTTATCTCGGGAACTTCGGGCCGGAAACTCCGGAAACCCTGCTTATTCAAAAATTTGACGGTCCCGTAATGGTCGCGGGCGCGGCTGAAGATACAGGCAAGGATCTCATCAACGGCCGGGGCGATGCTTACTGCGGCATGCTCAACCTTTCCTACAATTTAAATCTCAGGCACCTGCGGCCGTATATCCCGGAATCTCCCGTAGGAACTCCGGGCGAGGTAGCGGAGATGATCGCGGATTTTATCCCCGTTGCCCGCGTTTTGCTCGGAATCAAAAAATTAAAAATATTCTCTTTTGGGCCGCGCCCGCAGGATTTTCTTGCCTGTAACGCCCCGATCAAACAACTTTACGATATCGGCGTCGAGGTCATGGAAAATTCCGAACTCGACCTGTATGATATATTTTTAAAAGCGGAAAAAAACCCCGAAGTAAAAGAAACGGCAAAAGCTATAGCCCTGGAACTCGGAAAGAAAAATATTTATCCTGACCTGGTGGCGAAACAGGCGCAATTTGAGGTTGCGCTGAAGAAATTCATGCGGGAAAATCTGGGCGCTTCGGAGTTCGGCGTCTTCGCCAATAAATGCTGGCCGGCTTTTGAGGAGTATTTTGGTTTTGTCCCCTGTTATAATAATTCCCGCCTGGCCGCACAGGGCATACCGGTTTCCTGTGAAGTAGATATCTACGGCGCCCTTTCGGAATATATGGCCAGTACCGCGACTGACTATCCGGTAACACTTCTGGATATTAATAACACGGTACCGCACGATATGTACAAGGCCGCGGGTAAAAAAGTTTCCGGTTACGCGCCTAAAGACCTTTTCATGGGCTTTCACTGCGGCAATACCGCTTCCTGCCTGCTCGACGGGTGGAACCTTAAATATCAATTAATAATGAAACGGCTCCTGGAACCGGATGCAGAACCAAATATCACAAGAGGTTCTATGGAAGGAAAACTTAAGAGCGGGCCTGTAACTATTTTCAGATTACAGGGCGCTATAGAGGGGGATCTTAGAAGCTATATAGCAGAAGGAGAATCCCTTGATATTGATCCGAAGTCTTTCGGCAGCATCGGAGTCCTTGCCGTTAAAGAGATGGATAGATTTTACCGGCATATTCTTATCGGCCGCCGGTACCCGCATCACACAGCACTTGCTTTTAAACACTGCGGAAAAACATTATTTGAAGCAGTAAAGATGCTCGGGGTAAAAGAAATATCGCATCCCCTGCCCGCGGGCACTCTTTACAAAGGGGAAAATCCCTTTTAGAACAGAGCAATAGAACAACCGAGAATAGAAAATAGAGAAATTAAAAGAGGGACGAACTCAAAAGCCGTACCTCTTTTTAATTTAGTTTAATATAATTTCCGCAACCTATTTTTCATACCGGCAATACCGGGTTTTCAAATGCAGCTTATTTTCAATTTTCTATTGTCTATTGTTCTAAACGCGGATTCGGCTTCCCCGCGTTTTTACCAGGTATTTTGACCGTTTTTCTCCTGTAATATTTCCTTTCTTTTCATCGAGGGAACCATACACGCGCAAGAAATCTGCAGGTTTCCGTATGGAAATACTCCTGTACTTTTTCAGTTCTAAAAGATGCGAATCACCTGAGACTATTACATCGGCGTCGTATGCAACGGCGCATTCCAATATCATATTGTCGCTCTTGTCGGATCTTATTGCAGTTATCTTCTCACCCGGTTCAATCAATTCAGCATTGTTCAAGATCCTTTTGACCTGGTCATTGACAGCCCGGCTGTTTAAATGAAATTTTCTAAGATAGACATTTGAAAGCTCTTCCAATATATCTTTTGAGACACCGAGTAAAAGTTCGCCGGAAAAAGCCAGTTTTAAGAGTTCTTCTGGTATGCCCCCGGGAAAGACTGTTGCTGAAATATAGACGTTCGTATCAAAAACAACCTTAAATTTCTTCATTTCCCTGCTCTATATTCATGCACAAGTCTTTCAACGTCGGTTTCATCATAAACATTTATTGCTCTTGCCACAGCAGCAGCTTCCTTCTGCAGTCCTTTGAATTGGCGCCATTCGATATATTCCTTTAGAGCTTCCGCCACTATGCTGCTGCAATTTTTCATTTCCGTTTTCTGCAAACGGTTCAATTCCGCGGCAAGTTCATTAGGGATGGTAACAGTTATAGCTTGAACAGTTTTCATTTTGCCTCCCTGACACTATATTATTATATAATTATATCATATAATTATCAAGATCTCAACAATTAGCTATCAGAAATCAGCTATTAGTTATTAAAAAAATGCGGACCTCCGGGGGTTTCCCCCTGAAGGTCCGTATTTTTTTGGGACCGGGCCGTAAGCCGAATTCTGTTCTAATAGCCATTTCTCTAAGGACGCATGTTGCCATGCGCCTCTTGCGACCTACCCGGGGAACCAGGCGGCACCACCTTATTGACTTCCCCCTATTTGGTCTTGCTCCGGATGGGGTTTACCCTGCGCTGCCGGTTACCCGGCAGCCGGTGGTCTCTTACACCACCTTTTCACCATCACCCTGTACCCGAACGTAGTGAGTGGTACGGGGCTGTATATTTTCTGTGGCACTTTCCTTCACTTGAAGCTTTAACTTCAAGCGACCGCGTGTTACGCGGCATCCCGGCCTTCTGGAGTTCGGACTTTCCTCCTCCGCCAACGGCGAAAGCGGCTATTCGCCACGTCCCCAAATTTCATTAACATAAATTCCCGTGATCTTTATTGCTTTTCCGCGTACAGGATCCTTCCGCAAGTTTCACAGAAGATCACTTTTTCGTATTTCATTATTTCTATTGTTTCCTGGGGGCGGAGGTTCATAAAGCAGCCCTGGCAGCTGTTGTTCTGCATTTTAGCAATACCCTGCCCGCCGACATTGCCCCTTACCTCTTCATACTTTCTTACCAGGCCGGTATTGCCGACTTTCGCTATTTCTTCATCTCTTTGTTTTTTAATAATATCAATTTCCGCGTCAAGTTTCTTTTCGTCTTCAATGCATTTTGCTTCCAGCTGCTTTAATTTCCCTTCCTCTTCCTTTACTTTATTTTGCGTTTCAAGAAAGGTCTTTTTGCTTGTGTCCTCTTCTACCATGGCAGTAATTATGACCTCTTCCAGTTTATCGGCTTCTGCCTGCCGGGTTTGGATCTCATGTCTTATCGCGGCATAGGAATTATTATCTTTCACAGCATATTGCTGCTCCTGAAGTTTTTTTATCTCGGCCGTCTTGGCCGCCAGCTCAAGTTCCTGGAGTTTTTTTCCCTTGAGCAGATTGTCACTGTCTTTTTTCAAAGCTGCAAGCGCGGCCTGAGCCGCCTGCAAAGCGCTCTTCTGCCCGTTCAGCTGTTTTGGAATCTCCGCTTTGCTGTCACTTATTGTGTCTATCTTGCTATCAAGCTCCTGCACCTTAAGTAGTATTTCCAGATCTGCCTTGAGCATTCAACCCCCATTCCTACTTTTGCGTCTTTTTATTCCAATCTTCGAGAAATTTTTTAATCCCGGCATCGGTGAAAGGATGCTGTATCATCGCGTCTATCACTTTCTTGGGCACGCTTACAATATCCACCCCTGCCAGCGCAAGTTCAACCACATGTATCGGCGTGCGGATACTCGCGGCAAGGATCTTTGTCGCTATAGCATAATTTCTGTAGATCTCCGCTATCTGCCCGACCATCTCGGTGCCATAGGCCCCGCCATCATCCACTCTGCCCACAAAAGGAATAACAAAATCCGCACCCGCCTTGGCGGCAATAAGCGCCTGCGATGGAGAAAATACCAGGGTGATACTTGTCATTATTTTTTTCTTCTTTAATATTCCGGCGGCTTTCAGCCCTGCCTTGATCATGGGAAGTTTGATAACAATATTCTTCCCGAGTTTAGCATATTCCCCGGCTTCCTTAATAATACCCTCAAGATCGGTAGCTATCGGCTCCACATTTACGGGCCCGGAAACTATCTTCACAATAGCGCTTATGGCAGATGGAATATCCTTGCCTTCCTTTGCCAGTATGGACGGATTTGTAGTGACACCATCGCAAAGGCCAAGATCGACATATTCCTTTATTTCGCTAATATTCGCTGTATCAAGGTAAATTTGCATGAAAAACCTCCTAAAAGCTGCTCAAGTATTGTACCAGAAAATTCCATAAAATAAAAGTACGAATTTTGGAATGCCAGGGAATAGTCCAATAAAACGTCTAAAGTCCCTAAGGCCTATAAGGTCCGTAAAGTCTAAAAATCGCTGAAGAATACTAATATTTAAACTACAAAATAACTATTACTGCCTTAGCACAAGACTTTATGGACATTATAGACATTTTTTATTTCGTCTGTTTTTCCAGCCAATCGAAAGCTTTTTTCGTGTCCGCGGCATGCTGGTTATCATGCAAATATAAAACGGCTTTTTTGCTGCCCGCGGCCAGCAATTTATTATACGCATCTTCGCTGTGGTGATACGGCACCAGTTCGTCGTTCTTTCCGTGGTTAAAAGAAATATTCAGGTCTTTTGCGTTCTCGATAAAATTTATCGGAGACCTTTCAAAATATTCTTTGTCAACTTTTTCATTTTTTCCCGGGACGCCACCGCAAATGGCCTTCAAATTTTCAAATACCGTTTCAGAAAACTTTTTATCGGTACACAGTGATTTGCCCCTCCGGTGCTCGGAAGACCATTTTGCCAGATCGGATATGCCGCACCATTCTGAAACCCCGGCCCAGAGCTCCGGGTGCCGGCCCGCCATCATCATTGCCATATGCCCGCCGCCGGAAGCCCCGAATAAATAAATGCGGTTTTTGTCTATGTTATACTGCTTGCAGGCATAATCTACAACATCAACTATATCCTGGACCGCCTGCGGCGAAGCACAGGCATTCTTGCCCTGGTTACCGCCCCTGTAATTGGCGCAAATACCTATCCAGCCTTTTCTTTTGGCTTCAAGCAGGACCGGTTTACTCGGAGTATAATCAGACCCCCAGGAATGAAGTATCACCACCAGCGGGATGAGCTTAGCCGCGCTATAATCCCCGGGGACAAATAAAGCGCAGGGCTGCATATCCCCGTCCAGGGAAGATCTTACCCGGATATCCTGAGTTTCCGGCGGGAACTTGTCCGCGCAAAAAAAAGGAGAGTTGAGCAAAAGCACTGCAAGTACAACGGTAATACGGAGCCTCATTGTTCTCCTCCAATAAAAAAATATTGTCTAAAGTCTATAAGGTCAAAAGTTCATAAAGTCTTACAAGCGTTGATGGATATTTCATAAAAAAAAGCATACTGCTCATTGCTTTTAATGAAATTCTCCTCTTACGCACAGAGTTTCGACGATATGAAGATATTTGATTATTTCTATCTGCTTAGGATCTACGGGCTTTTTTTACCCTAGTAATTCCGTTTCCCGTTCCCTGAAATACTCCGCCGTCTGTTTGACCAGCGTATCCAATATTATCTGATCAGGTTTGCCGTTCATCGCGGGGTAGGGATCGCCTCCGGGCCCCAAAGGTTCCGGGGTAAAAAAGCAGCTGTCATTATTAAAACCGATAAGATAAAGTGCCATTATTATTGTATCCAGATCGAGGGCTCCGTCACCGAGGGCGCACCTGTTACTGTCCGCCATGTGGAGGTTGGTCAGCATTTTTCCGGCTTCGAGAAGAGCTTCGCCTATATGAGCTTCCCCGACCTGCATATGATAAACATCCCCGTTTATAAATCTGATCCCCGGATGGTCAACAGCTTCTATATATCTTTTTGCTTCCCCGATGGTATGTATGAAGCTAACTTCCGCCGCGCGGATCGGTTCTATTGCCGCCCTTATTTTGCTTTTCTGGAAAAGGCCGGCCACCATCCTTAAGGTTTCCACGCTTCTGTCAAACTCAGTGCTGTCATAAGGTACCGGCCTTCCCACCGCTCCCGGTACAACAAGTATATATTTAGCTTCGACTTTATATGCAAAATCCAGCTCTCTTTTCAAATAGTCAAGGGCATTCTGCCTCTGCAGGGGACGGTTGCTGGAGAGATCATTATCAGCCGAAAACATCCCGCAGATCCCTCCGACCTTTACATTATTATCCTTGAGGATCCTCAAGGTCTCGGCCGGTCTGTAACCAAGGTCAGGCCCGTAATGGTTCCCGTGAAGTTCAATGAACGGCACCCTATACCTGCTGAGCCTTCTTGCCGAAGCAGCCAGAGCTTCAAGCCCAAACCCCCAGTTACTCCAGGAAAGATTTAACCTTTTTTTTAATCTACCGGGCGCTTTCTGTTTGAGTTCCTGAAAAGCGGCCTTGATCTTCGCGTTTTTAACTTCAAAGTTCTGTGGTTTCATAGCATTTTCCTCCGGAAAATAAGTTCATAACGTGCGTTCATAAGGTTTGTAAAGTTTGTAACGTTCCACAATCGTTGAAGTATATTATGCAGTAAATTATTTTGTAGTTGCTCAATTCATTGAGCGGCTCGATGAATCGAGCAACTACAAAACATTCTTTCAATACTACCCTAATGTAAGACTTTACAAACTTTATGAACCTTAAAAACCTTATAAACTATATTTAATTTATCTTAACTTCGTTAAGATATACGGCCCGTTCGGGATCACACCTATGGTCTTACCTTTTGGTATTAATGCTATTTCACGGTTTATGTCGTCTACAATATTTACTTTGCAGAGGTGTTTATCTTCGAGGCAGAGGCCTTCTGTGAAAAGTTTTACTTTTGCTTTTAACAGCCCCTTGACCAGTTCCTGTACCTGCCATTGTTCGGCGCGGAAATAATTTTTGCCGAATATCTTTTTCAGAAAAGCCAGCGGTGAGGTAAGACCCTCGAGCAGTTCTCTGAAATCTTTGCCGCCGACGCCGTCGGAACAGCCGGAGACTATTATTATCTCCCCGCCTTTTTTTACCACTTCGGAAGCGCCGACGATGCCTTTGACTGTCTGATAAAAATTGCGATCCAGGGGGTACCCGCCCGCGCTGGTTATTATGACATCAAGAGGTTTTTTTACGGTATCTCTGACATGCCGGAGGCAGAAGTTCATGCCTTTTTTATGCGCTTTTTTCCAATCGCCGGCAAAAACTCCGGTTATCTTTTTTTCGCTGTTCAAGGTAACATTAACAAGAAAGTCCACGCCTGCTTTTTTTGAGACGGCTTCCGCGAGTTTATCACAGGGATTGTTCTTGATATTTCCGGAGACGGCGTATCTCGAAGCCAGGTATTTTGCCGAGTGGAAGGTCTTAATAGTCTCATAACCGGCAATCCCCGGGCAAACACCTTTTCTGCCACCGGAAAATCCCGCCATAAAGTGCGGTTCGATAAAACCGGTAACGATCTTAAAGTCCGCTTCATAATATTTTTTATTTATCCAAAGTTCAGCTCTCCCCGCCCTGCCCAGATACTTCTGACTTTTCTTGTTAAAACAGTTGTGATTAAAGACCCTGTATTTGCCTGCTATTCCCGTTCCCACGAGCTCTTTTATTGCCTTGTCATTCAAAGCAGAATGAGTGCCGTTCCCTATTAAAATAAAAATGTTTTTTTCAGGAACTCCCGCGGCTCTAAGGACTTTCAATATCTCCGGAAGGATAATTTTATTGGGTACCGGACGGGTGTTATCAGAAATAACTATGCAGATCCTGTCGGTTTTTTTGACCAGGGAGGAAAGCGGTTTCTTCCCGAGGGGATTTAATAATGTTTTTTTTATCTTTTTCTTCGGGCCGGACAGGGGTTTTGAGTTTTTCATCGCAAATAATTTTACAGGTTTTCTGCCTTTCAGGTCAATTACCAGCCCTTTTTTTCCGTAATCGAGTTTTACCTTCATTTTACCTTCTTTTTTTTACCATCTCTTTTCTGTAGGCGCCTTCATCCGAGCCATCCATCACGGCAATACGCTTTGGACTCAAAAGTTTCACCCCGCCGAAGGCCTTTGCTATAAAGGCGGCCTTTATAATAGATTCTATTAGCAGGGTCCGGTAGTACGCCTCATCAACATTTTCCCCGATCGTAAGCAGGCCGTGGTTTTGCAGTATGACCGCGTTGTATTTTTTGAGGGCCTTAGCGACCTTAGCCGCCAGTTCTTCGCTGGAAGGATATTCAAAACTCAGGACGGGAACATCCGAACCGATAACGGTCGTATGGTCCGGGAAAAATGACTTCAAAGGTTTATTTTGCATGCTATAACCCAGGGCGTAGGGCCCGTGTGTATGCATGACACATTTTATCTCGGGCCTGGTTTTGTAGCAAGCGGTGTGCATGGGGGTTTCACAGGAAGGTTTACCTGCGCCGCAAACCGCTTTTCTTGAGTTAAGCTCCACTTCCATATATGAGGCCCCGGTCCCGTCTTCCATACAGGCTCCGGATTTCTTGATAATTATGGTCTTGCCGGTCCGGATGCTTAAGTTTCCCCCGGGCCCGACTACGATCCCCTTTGCCGCCAGTTTTTTTCCCGCGGCGATAAGGTCTTTTAACATCTTTTTTTCTCCTGCTTTCATATGCTATACCTTTTTCAAACCAAGAAATTTTGAATAGTTCTCATCCCATCCGGAGTTATTCGCGGGTTGATAGACTTTGAGCGGGAAAGAGTTCTTAATAAGCGCCCTGGCATGTTCCAGGTCCTTTAGCTCTCTTGAAACTATTGCCTGGACCACAATGTTGCCCAGAGCCGTGGCTTCAACCGGACCCGCGATCACCTTTATTCCGCAGGCATCGGCAGTATACCGGCAAAGAGGGCCGTTCTGCGATCCTCCGCCAAGTATATGCAATACTTCTATTTTATTGCCTTTTAGTTTTCCCAGCACCTCTATACTGGCCCTGTATTCAAAAGCCAGGCTTTCCATGATGCATCTGATGATCTCTCCGCGCGTTTTCAGCGGTTTTTGCCCGGTCTTTTTAAGAAAAGCGTTAATTGCCCCGGGCATATCGGGAGTAGAATAGAAACTCTGGTCATTGGGGTCTACGAAAGCCCTGAAGCCTTTTGCTTTTTCTGCTTCTTTCACCAGGACCGGGTAGGCTAGTTCCTTACGGTCGTCATCCATCCATTTTTTTCTGCAGCGTTGTATCAGCCAGAGCCCCATGACATTCTTAATAAGCCTGTTGGTGTTGTAAACTCCGGCTTCGTTCGTAAAGTTATTAGCAAGCGTGGTTTCATTTATGACCGGCTTTTCGGTCTCTATACCGATAAGCGACCAGGTACCGGAACTTAAATAGGCCCAGTTGGTACCCCTTTTTGCCGGTGTTGCCGCCACGGCGCTTGCCGTATCATGGCCGCCCACACTGACAACCTTGATCTTCGCAGCCCCCATTTCCTCCAGTATATCTTTCTTGACCGGCCCGAGGGTTGTTCCCGCCGGTTTGGGTTTAAGCATTATTTTCGCAGGTACCCCGGCCTTCTTTAATAGATACGGCGACCAATCCTTTTTCCCGGGGTCATAAAGCTGGGAAGTGCTGACAATGGTCTGTTCGGAGGCCTTTTTCCCCGTAAAAAAGTAACCCAGAAGATCAGGCATCTGAAGCAGCGTGGCCGCGCTCTTGAGTATGGACGGATCTTTCCGGTGCTGCGCGAAAAGCTGCACGGAGGTATTGAAAAAATTATATTGAATGCCTGTGATCCCGTAGATCTTTTCCCGGCCGGCCGCTTTCATGAATTTTTCTATCATACCCTTGGTACGGTTATCCCGGTAATGTACCGGATTAGAAAGAAGATTTCCTTTTTTATCAAGCAGGCCATAGTCACAGCCCCAGGTATCTATCCCGATACTGCTTATTTTTTTCTTGAGCGACGGGTCACAGAGCATAATAGATTTTTTAAGCTCATTAAAAAAGAAAGGCAGATCCCAGTAAAGCGTGCCGTTAAGCTCAACCGGTTCATTCAGGAACCGGCGCAGGACTTCGAGTTTTATTTTCCCGTTTTTTATGTACCCGTAGATCCCGCGGCCGCTCTCAGCTCCGAGATCAAAAGCCACATAACCTTTTTGTTTGGACATAAACACTTCTCCTTGTAAAAAACCCCGCACCACGCGTTTCCGGGTGCAGGGCCATGAACCTGAAGCATGAATGGTTCATGGTTATACCTATTAAAGCGCAGGTTCTGGGTTCGGGGTGATAGGTATTAGGAAAAGCCCTTACTTATCCTCTCCCGGCACCTTCCACACTTTCACTTACTTCTTGGCTTTTTTTGAAGCTTTGCCGGTATCCGGAGCGTCATCCTTCATTGCTTTTTTAAATTCTTTGATAGAATTGCCCAGGGATCTTCCGACCTCCGGAAGTTTTCCGGCGCCGAAGATCAAGAGAGCGAGAACCAGGATAACTACCAGTTCAGGTAACCCTATATTGCCCATATATTCCCCCCAGGCCCTGTAACAGGGCCTATGCTGCAAATTTTAAGATCAGAGTTTAGCGGTAAACGCGCTTATCCTCTTGACCGCTTCCCGGATATTTTCATGCGAGTTAGCAAAACAGAATCTGACAAAACCTTCTCCGCTTTCGCCAAAAGCAGAACCATTTACGGCCGAGACCCCGGCCTCTTTTATCATTCTAAGCACGAATTCTTCTGACTTCATTTTCAGCCCGGAAATATTTGCAAAAGCATAAAAAGCCCCTTCCGGCTGTATGCACGTGATCTTGCCGGTGGCATTTAAACCGTCCACAAGGATCTTGGACCTCTCCTTAAAGGCCTGTACCATTTTTGCGACACAATCCTGCGGGCCGTTTATCGCCGCGACCGCCGCTTTTTGCGCGACAGAGTTTGCATGGGTAATTGTATAGAGCGAAACCTTTCTTATACCCGCGGAAAGCTCCTTGTTCGCCACCGCAAAACCTATTCTCCACCCTGTCATCGCGTAGGTTTTTGAAAGAGTAAACTGCGTAACCGTCAGGTCGCGCATGCCGGGAAGCGACCCTATCGAGAGATGTTTTCTTCCGCCGAGAATAAGTTTTTCATAGGACTCATCGGAAAGAACAAATATTCCTTTTTCCCGGGCTATTTTTGCAACGGCTTTTATATTCTCTTCGGTCATAACCCCGCCCGTCGGATTGTTGGGGCTGTTTATTACAATGCACTTGGTTTTAGAGGTGATCTTCCTGCTAACTTCTTCCGGCAGCATATTAAAGCCGTCTTTTTCTTTAAGCGTGACAAGTACCGGCTTTGCTTCCAGAATTCCAAGTATCCCGAGGTAGACAGGCCAAACCGGGTCAGAAACGATCACCTCATCCCCGGGATTGACCAGGGTCTGAAGCGCGGAATATATGGCGCCGACACCGCCCTGCGTGACCGTGATCTCCGTTTCCGGGTCATAGTCCAGGCCGTTATCATTTTTAAACCTGGAAGCCGCGGCCTTTCTAAGTTCCAAAATTCCGGGACCGGGAGTGTAATGGGAAAAACCGCTTTTTATGGCATAAATAGCCGCTTCTTTAATGTGTTCAGGAACATCAAAATCAGGTTCTCCCAGGTCCATCCTGATAACATCCTTCATCTGCATGACCATATCCGAGATCTTTCTTATTCCCGACATGGGGGCGTTAATTACGTTCATATTCAGTTTTGACTTGATATCCATTTCTTTTTCTCCTTCATAATTTTTATTTTAACTAGCGCTCGCGTTCCAAAACAAAAGAAGCGGCTTTTTCGAGCGCGCGCCTGAATTCATTTTTCGGAAGTTTTTCTAACGCGAAAATAGCTTTATTCACCTGTTCCTTCGCTTTGACATAAGCCGCATCCAGGCAGCCGTATTTTTTAATTACTTCAACTATATATTCCACCCCGCCGGCTTCTTTTTTTCCTTTGCGGATATTCAACATAATATTCTTAATTCTATTTTTCTCTATTTTATCCGCTTTTTGCAGCGCGTAAATAACCGGTAAAGTGAATTTGCCTTCGAGCAGGTCTGAGGCCGCCGGTTTACCCAGCACCGCTTCCGTTCCCGTAAGGTCAAGGATATCATCTATGATCTGAAAAGCCAGACCGAGATGCCGGCCGTATTCTTTTAAAGCTTTTGTCTGCTTTTTACCGGCGCGCGCCAGGACCGCGCCCGCTTCAGAAGCTGCCATAAAAAGCCCCGCAGTTTTACCGGTAATAACGTCAAAATATTCTTTTTCGGAGATAGTTAACTTAAAAAGGCCGGTTACTTCCTCTATTTCGCCTTTTACAAGCTCCCGCGCAGCGCGGCCAAAGAGCCGCAGGGTTTTTTCTATTGTTTTTGAACTCTTAAGGTTGTAAAGGAGAGACATGGAAAAAGCGGTCAAAAGATCCCCGGCAAGAACTGCTTTTTTATTGCCATAAAGAGAATTTATGGTCCGCCGGCCCCTTCTAATACCGGAATCTTCTATTACATCGTCGTGCAATAAGGAAGCATTGTGCAGGGTCTCTATTACGGCTCCAAAATCAAGAGCCTGTTTCAAATAGCGGTCTTTATTTCCGGAACGAAAGACCCGGTAAGCAAGCATTAAAAGCGACGGGCGTAGTTTTTTACCCCCGCTTAACAAATGGCTTTTAATTCCAGGCACTAACTTGTCTGCCCGGGAAGCAATAGACATAAGCTTGCTGTTGATCAAACGAAGATCTTTGCCTATAATTTTGGAACCGGCATACATTTTAAAGTCCTTTTCTTAACCTACAACTTCACTCATGGAGAACATAGGTAAGAACATGGCGATAACGATACCGCCGATAACCACGCCGAGGAAGGCCATAATAAGAGGTTCCAGCATTGAGGTCAAACCGCCGACAGCAGTATCAACTTCATCGTCATAGAAATCCGCACATCTGATAAGCATATCATCAATAGTACCCGTTTCTTCACCCACCGAGACCATTTGAATTATCATCACGGGGAATATACCGGCGTCCTTAAGCGGCCCGGTAATATTTTCACCTTCACGGATAGCCGCGCGGGCTTTCATAATGGCCTCTTCTACAACCAGGTTACCGGAGGTTTTCGCGGTAATTTCAAGGGCTTCAAGTATGGCCACACCGGATTTAATAAGGGTGCCTAAAGTACGGGCAAATTTAGCAACGGCTACTTTTTTTATTAAAATACCGAACATAGGCATTTTTAGCAGAATACCATCCCACTGGAGCTGTCCTTTTCTGGTCTTCATATAACGGTTCAGCAGAAACCAGACACCCGCTACCACTCCCGCTTCAATAAAGACCTGCGGCGGTTTAAAAAAGGACTGCATAAAATCAGAAATAGACAGAACAAACTGCGTGGGAGCCGGAAGTTTTGAGCCGAAACTTTCAAAAACAGTCTTAAAAGTCGGTAAAACCGCCACCATAAGAAAGACGGTAACGCCCAAAGCCACGCCAAGCACCATCACGGGGTAAGTTAACGCCGATTTAACCTTTCTACGGAGCGCGTCCGCTTTTTCCAGATAAGTGGAAAGACGCTGCAGTATGCCGTCAAGAATACCGCCGGTTTCCCCGGCTTTCACCATATTCACGAAGAGATTTGAAAATATTTCAGGATGTTTACCCATGGCGTCCGAGAGGGTCTGCCCCTGCCCGATATCCTCCCTGATCTTTCCGAGGCATTCTTTTAATTTACGGCTTTCGACCTGTTCATAGATAATGTTAAGTGACTGCAAGACAGGCACGCCCGCCGAGATCATGGTCGCGAACTGCCGGGCGAAGACCGAGAGATCTTTAACTGTGACCTTACCGCCCCTGCCCGCGAGTCTTTTCTTTTTTTCCAGCACCGAGGACACCAGGGTCAGTTTCTGGCCTTTAAGTTTGGCCGTCAGTACTCTTTCGTTCTCGGCTTCCATTACTCCGGAAATAACGGCCCCTTCCGCGGTTTTCGCTTTATAATTAAATACAGCCATTAGTTTTCCTCCTAAACACCTTTGACCATTCTTTGCAGGTCTTTCTGGTCAAGAGAAGCAAACATAATATCATTATAAGTAACCAGCTGTTTCTGGTATAAATTAAAAAGCGACTGGTTTAACGTGATCATGCCGGATTCCCCGGAAGTCTGCATGGTCGAATAGACCTGGTGGACTTTATCTTCGCGGATCAGGTTGCGGATGGCGGAATTAGGCATCATAACTTCAATTGCCGCGACCCTCCCGCCGGAATAGGCCTTGGGAAGCAGGGTCTGGGAAAGAACCGCCTGTAAAGTGAAGGAAAGCTGCGTCCTTACCTGCTGCTGCTGGTGCGGCGGAAAAACATCTATTACACGGTTTATGGACTGCACGGCATCGGTAGTATGGAGCGTGCCAAAAACAAGATGCCCTGTTTCACCTATGGTCAGCGCCGCCTGTATAGTTTCCAGGTCGCGCATTTCACCTATGACTATGACATCGGGGTCCTGCCGGAGTATATGCCGTAGAGCCGAGGTAAAGTTCGGCGTATCAACACCTATCTCCCGCTGGTTAACTATGCAGTTCTTGTGATGATAAACATATTCTATGGGATCTTCAACGGTAATAATGTGCCCTTTTCTATCACTGTTAATATAATCTATTATTGAGGCAATAGTAGTGGATTTACCGGAACCGGTAGGGCCGGTTACCAGCACAAGGCCTTTGGGGAGCTTTACAATGGTGGTGCTTACAACTTCAGGCAAACCGAGTTCTTCGAAAGTCGCAATTTTGGAAGGAATGTTACGCATTACCGCAGCCACCGCGCCCCGCTGCCGGAAGACATTCATTCTGACCCGGCCCAGGCCTTTCACGCCGAAAGCCAGATCCAGTTCATTCTCTCTTTCAAATTTTTCTTTTTGTTCATCCGTTAATACGCCGTAAACAAGTTCCTGACAGGTTTCCGGGGTAAGCTTTTCAAGTTCCGTGGTAATAATATCCCCGTCAATGCGTAAAGCCGGCGAAGTTCCCGAAGTCAGATGAAGGTCCGAGGCATTCTTTTCAAACAAAACCCTGAGCAGATCATTTATCGTAAACATTCCCCGTTACCTCCTAATCTACCGACGTGGTCCTTAATAGTTCCTCAATACTGGTCGTCCCGGCTTTGACTTTCCTTATTCCGGCCTCACGCAGGGTAACAAGCCCGGTTTCTATGGCCATTTTTTTAATATCCGTGCCGGAAGCGTGTTTTAAAACAAGTTTTCTTATCTCATCATTCATGACCATAACTTCGTAAATAGCGGCCCGGCCCTTATAGCCCGTATTAGCGCAGTTGGAACAACCAAGGCCTCTGTAGAAGACAACTTTTTCCCCTGCGGCCGGTTTGATATTAAGATCTTCAAGCACTTCAGCTGAAACCTCGTAGGCCTCTTTGCACTTGGGACAGATCTTTCTGAGAAGCCGCTGGGCAATGACCATGATAACAGAAGAGGTGATAAGGAAGGGCTCCACCCCCATATTATCAAGACGCGTCATGGCCTGAGGAGCGTCGTTAGTATGCAAAGTTGAGAGGACAAGATGGCCGGTGAGGGCGGCGTTAATGGCAATAAGCGCGGTTTCGGAGTCGCGGATCTCCCCGACAAGAATAATGTCCGGGTCCTGCCGCAGAAATGATTTTAGACCGCTCGCGAAGGTAAGCCCTGCTTTCGGGTTTGCCATGACCTGATTTACTCCCTGGGTCACGAATTCGATGGGATCTTCAATGGTCACGATATTAACGTCTGGATAATTAAGCAGCGCAAGCGTGGAAAAGAGAGTAACAGATTTACCGGAACCGGTAGGGCCGGTTACCAGGATCATGCCGTAAGGCGCGTCAACATTTTTTTTATAAAGCTGCAGGATATCCGGTTCAAAACCCAGCTGGTTAAGGTCCAGCTGTAAATTTGAAGTATCAAGCACGCGGATAACCACCTTTTCACCGAAACCGGTAGGCAGCACGGAAACACGCATGTCAACTTCTTTTCCGGAAACTTTTACTTTGCAGCGGCCGTCCTGAGGACGCCTTCTCTCCGCTATATCAAGTTCGGAGATGATCTTTAAACGGGAAACCAGAGCCGCGTAAACTTTTCGCGGGGGCGCAGTTTTTTCATGGAGCACGCCGTCTATGCGGTAGCGCAGCCGGGTTATCTTTTCATAAATTTCAAGGTGAATATCGGAAGCTTTTTCCTCGATAGCGCGGGTAAGCATCGCGTTTACAAGTTTAACAATGGGCGCGTCCTCGGAAGCGGCCGCCAGCTTGGCCGCGTCGATCTCCTCTTCGGCCGCCATAAGTTCCACATCTTCAACATTCTCAAGGTCCTTCATCACTTCTTCCATCTCAGCCGTGGTATTGCTGAAGATCTTCTGGATCATCGCTTTAATTTCACTTTCACTTGATAAGACAGGAGTCACTTCAAAACCGGTCATCAACCTGATGTCATCAATTGCGGAAACATTTAAAGGGTCCGACATCGCGACCGTAAGGTTATTCCCTTTTTTAGAGATCGCCACAAGGATCTGCCGCTGGCAGACATTTTCCGGAAGGAGTTTAACGACATTGGGGTCGATCTCCCCGTGATCGCTGAGATTAACGGTAGGAATACCCATCTGGGTGCCCATAAAAGCCATAAGAACTTCGTCGGTGATATAACCCAGCTTGACAATGGCCTGTTCGAGACGGACATTCTGGACTTTTGATTCTTTCAGAGCTTCCTGCAGCTGGTTGTCGGAAATGATACCTTCATCTACAAGCATCTGCGCCAGTTTCTTTTTCATTGAGACTGTCATAGTTCAAGAACCCCCTTCATCCAAGCAGCTTCTTTATTTCGTCTACAAATTCTCCTATATCTTTGAATTGACGGTAAACGGAAGCAAAGCGCACATACGCAACATGGTCCAGTTTTTTTAATTGCACCATGACCAGGTCGCCAAGATCTTTGGCATTTATCTCTTTATCCATGCGGTTATGCACGGCTTTTTCTATATCCTGTACAACTGTTTCCATAGCCGCCATGGAAACCGGCCGTTTTTCACACGCTTTTTTTATTCCATTAAGTATCTTGAACCTGTCAAAGGTCTCACGCCTGCCGTCTTTTTTCACGACCACAGGCATTATATTTTCCACCTGCTCATAAGTTGTAAAACGCTTGGAGCATTTAAGGCATTCCCTGCGCCGTCTTACGGAATTACCGTCTTTACTTTCACGCGAATCAAGTACTTTATCATTTTTAAAATTACAAAAGGGACATTTCATATAGGATTATTATATATTAGATTGGCTTAAAAAACAATGCCCAAAATGAGGCCTTTGTGGCCTGATGACACACCCTCCAAAAAGACCGGCGGGCAGGGATGGGTAGAGAGTTGAGTGAAGCGAAATCCACCAGCGCTTTGTGGTGGAATCGCACAGATGAGAGAATTAATTCGGAAATTATTTGAGGTGCTCTTCACTTTGGGCCAGCCGGGCAGCCATTCTTGCGGCTTCTATAAAACTTCCCGGGTCAGCAAGGCCTTTCCCTGCTATATCATAAGCGGTTCCGTGATCAGGAGAGGTACGTATGATAGGGAGGCCCAGGGTAATATTTACGCCGGTTTCAAAGCCGACCATTTTAAGCGGTATCAGGCCCTGGTCATGATACATGCAGACCACCGCGTCATAGGCGCCTTTCATGGCTTTATAAAAAAGAATATCGGGAACGACCGGGCCGAGGACCTTAACTCCCTTGAGTTTTTGCGCGGCTTTTAGCGCGGGAATTATTTCTTTTGCTTCTTCTTTGCCGAATATACCGCCCTCTCCCGCGTGGGGATTCAAGGCGGCAACGGCTATTACGGGCCGCTTTATTTTCAGGTATTTTTTCAGCCATTTTGCGGTAAGAGTTATTTTTTTCAGGATCTTTTCTTTTTTAATAAGCCCGGGAACGCTTGCAAGAGAAGTATGGATAGTGACCAGCACGACCCTGAGACGGTCACCGGTGAGCATCATCGCGTAATCTTTTGTGCCTGTAAGACCGGCCAGCATCTCGGTATGTCCGGGGTATTTTATGCCTGCCGCGTGAAAAGATCCTTTGGTGATGGGAGCCGTCACAATTGCCTCCGCCAATTTCTCCCGGGCAAGCCGGACGGCCAGTTCTATATATTCATAAGACGCTCTTCCGCAAACCGCGCTTATTTTCCCAGGAATTATTTTTTTCTTCCCGATATTTTCCATATCTATATAAAAAACATCAGGGACTTTTAGCCGCAGGCGTTTAGCCGTTTTCCGGAGGAACTCATAGTCGCAGATAACAATTGGGTCGGCAAATTCAACAATTTCCTTGAGGGATTTTAATACGACTTCAGGGCCTATCCCGGCAGGATCCCCCATGGTGATAATAATACTTGGTTTGCGGCTAACTTTCATCTTAGTTAATAGCTCCCCATTGCTGACAATGTAAGTACAAAGCACGAATTACGAAGTACAATATATTCTTCCTAAGCATTATTTATTCCAAAATTAGCGGGCCTCTTTGACCCGCTTTCATTATATCGTCATTTGTCATTCGTACTTCGTCATTTTTGACAAATGGGGCAATATTCGCTGCCCCTGCCGCCCACTTTTACCGTCTCCAGCTTGTGGCCCAAAGGGCACTTGCCTTTCTTTTTTCCGTGAACCGCAAAATGCTCCGTAAACTCCCCTGTAATATTCCCGGCCATACCTTTTTTTATCTTTCTAACAGCGTCCTTCAGCGTGTCCACAACAGCATGGAAAAGGAGCTTAATGTCTTTTTCTTCAAGGTCCCCGGCACAGGCCTGCGGCCTTATTTTAGCATTATAGCAGATCTCATCGGCATAAGCACTGCCGATACCGGTAATATTTTCCTGGTTCAGAAGTATCTCCTTAACCGCGTTTTTCGGCTTATCCTGTATCAATTTTCTGAAAAACTGCAGGGTAAATTTTTTGGTTACCGGGTCCATCACGGACTCTCCCTGGGTATTAAGGCGGAGTTTCAGCCACTGGGTATGATCCTTAAAGACAAGGACTTTATTTTCGGCAAAATAAAAAGCCGCTACCGCATAGGCAGGTAATGGCTCGGCTGCTTGCAGGTAATGTAGTTCTCCGTGCAGCATCAGGTGCACAAGCAGGGTATTGCCGTCATCAAAGGTGAATAACTGCTGTTTGCCTGTCCGTTTTACCGACTTGATTATCTTTCCTTCAACAAAGGAGATGAACTCAGCAGGCGGCAAGGGCTGTACCGGCTTATCTTTCAGGACAACAACTTTTTTTATCTTTTTACCGCCCGTAAGCTTATCGAGATTCTCGGCCAGCACTTCAAGATCCGGTAGTTCAGGCATAATTACTCCTTATGGGAAAAGTCGGCCTTAATTATCGCGCCTGCCTTAACCATTTTCTTATTCTTCGGGTCCCATTTTATTATTTCATGCTCATAAAAGATCGCATTATACCCGCTCAGGTTCTTGGCTTTCAGTTCTTTTATTATTTCGGCCGCGCCTTCCGGCGCCGTGTTGAGCCGCCTTTGCAATATTATTTCCAGGATCCCGTCATCGTCAAGATCCGCGTAGCGTTCCTCCACCCAGGACCCTTCAAAAGAATATATTTTTTCGAACCTGCCTTCCGCGCCGATCATGTAAAAATTACGCGTGCTCCAGGAATCATCGCTTGCGAACATCATCGCGACAAGGACCGGGATATCATTTTTTGAGAACATTATCGTTTTAAAGCCGTAAAGCGCCGCGGGAAGCATGCCCTCAAGTTTTATTTCAACAAGGCCTTTATCCGTATCCTCGTAATACCGGAGCTCTTTTTCTTTAACGCCCCTGTAATGGGCCGCGTAGAACTGCCTGCCGGCACAGGTAAAAAGATCCGCTCTGATCAGTTTCTTCTTTTCAGCACCCGTTTCTATTTCTGCCGGCAGTCCGGGTTTGGCGGTTCCCGCCCCTTCGAGCATGTTGGCCACGTAGGGGTTTTCGGCTTTGAGCTTTCCTATATTTTTTTCCCTGAGCTCCGCCAGCGCTCTTTCAATTTCATTTTTTTTCCCGGCTTTTTCCCACAAAAAAAGAGCTTTTTCCGCGCGATCATAATACGCCCGTTCCTGTGCGGGGCCGCTGGCAGGCACTGCCTCCGGCTCCTCGCTGTTCTCTAAATAATAGAATATAAATATGCCGCCAAATACCGCCAGTGCTATCCCTGTTATTACCAGAGCTCTTTTCATTTAATAATACTCCCCGCAAAGCCGAGCGCTTCATTAAAGAAATTAACCATATTGAACTGTTTTGAACCCAGAGAGATTATTCCCGCCAGGATCAGGAGGTTGGCCAGGTAGATGAACATCAAAGAAAAGAGAAGCCCGCACTCCCTGATATCCGTCTGTTTTTGCCTTAAGGAATAGAGCGTCAAAGCCAGGTGAAAGCTGTAAGTAAAGCCGATCAGAAACAGAATATAATCAACATATTTTACATCAACAATAATATAGATCAATAACGCCAGCACGGTATAGAACGGGAAAAAATACGGGGCCAAGACCACCAGAAAGTTCGACTTTTCCATGGTAACACTGCCGCCCTCGTGTGATACATTCAAGGACTTTACCCTGCCGCCAAAAAGCGTTGCCCAGAAAGCATGCGTTAATTCATGCGCCATCACATGCATGAAGACCGGGCGGTAAAGAATAAAATGCAGGAGAAGATAACTGATAAACCCGGCAAGCAGTACCACCTCGCCGTGTTGTATCTCTTTAAAATACGTAAAATTCCTGAAAAAACCCGCGGTCAGGATAATATTGACGGGAAGAAGGATTATGGCAACAATAAATCTCAGTAATCTCAACCGTGCTCTCCTTGAAAACAGGTTCCGGGTCCTGGGTTTTAGGTTCTGGGAAGAACTTTTAAATATTTATCTCCCGGCACCCAACACCTGGCACCTAAGACCTAGTACCTGTCACCTAGCACCTAGTACCTGGCACCTAGGACCTAGCACCTGGCACCTAGGACCTAGCACCCAACACCTAGAACCTGTAACTTATCTCCCTTATACCCTTACTTCTCTTCTTCCGTTTCCGGGCCGGAATTGAAAGGTTTGACTACTACACAAAACTCACCAAGAATTTTTTTTGCGGAAAAATAGTCTATGACTTCCGTGGCCGTCCCCCGTACCGTTTCTTCAAATTTTTTCGTAAGCTCGCGGGAAACCGAAATAAAAACATCCCCCAGAACCATTCTGACATCCAGCAGGGCTTTTATTATCCGGTGCGGAGACTCATAAAAAACAATGACCTTGTCACCGTCCTTATAGGCCTCGAGTTCCTTCCTTCTCTTCGACGGTTTTTTCTTTAAGAAACCCAGAAAGATAAATTTTCCGGCAGGAACACCGGCGACTGAGAGCGCGGAGATCACCGCGGAGGGGCCGGGAACGACTTCCACTTTGATCCCGTTATTTTTGGCTTCGTCCACGAGCTGCCAGCCGGCATCGGAGATACAGGGCGTACCCGCGTCTGAAACAACGGCGATATTTTTACCTTCCAGCAGGGAAGAGAGCAGAACATTCCCTTTTGCAAGCCTGTTATATTCATGGTAACTGGTAAGCGGTTTTTCGATACCGTAGTGGGCAAGCAGGAGCTTCGTGGTCCTCGTGTCTTCTGCGGCAACAAGATCAACTTCTTTCAGGATCCTGACCGCGCGAAAGGTAAGGTCTTCAAGATTGCCTATCGGGGTGCCGATTATATAAAGATTTCCCGCGCTCACTATCTCACCTGCAGGAGCGATTCCACCCTCAACTTATTTATTTTGTACTTGTCTTCATCCGGTTTTAACGCCAGGCTTTTTTTATAGGCGGTCAGCGCTTTGTTCAGATACTCTACCTCGGGATCCACTCCGGCGGTTTCACCCGTAACTTCCTTGACCACCGCTTTTGTTTTACTTCTTTTATTCGGCCTTGTTTTCTTAAAAAACCCGATATTTTCATAGGTCATGCCGAGGTTATTCCAGGCCACATGGTTGCTATCGTCTTCTTTGACCGCTTTTTCAAACCAGCCCAGCGCCTCATTCCATTCACTGTCTTTCAACAGGACAAAACCTATATTATTATAAGCCCAGGCCCTGGGGATCTTTTCATCTTCCCGGCAAAGAGAAAGCGCTTTTTGATACCATTTTATCGCCTCTTCGCTGGTTTCTGCCGCGTGGCCTTTCTCAAAGGCATCGCCTCTATCTCCGCCAAGAAAAAAAGCCGCCGAGATCAATAACAATGAAATTATTTTCTTCATTTCAATTCTCCCTGATTATCAGGTTCCTCATCATCTTTTGCGGCAAGCTTGGCTACATTAGCGACCTTGTCCCCGGTTTCTAATTTTATTAAGCGCACACCCGAAGTTGAGCGCCCCGTGGTCCTGACAGCTTTTACCTTCGTGCGTATTACCTGTCCGGAGGCAGTGATCAGCATTACCTCGTCCTCATCATTTACTTCCCGTATCCCGACAACCTTGCCGGTTTTGACATTGGCTTTTAAGTTGGTCAGCCCTTTTCCGCCTCTTCCCTGCACGCGGTACTGGCTTAGTTTGGTCCGCTTGCCGTAACCGTTCTCTGAAACCGTCAGGAGGTCGGCTTTCTCGGTCAGGACTTCCATGCCGACTACAACATCAGCTTTACCGAGTTTAATACCCTTGACACCTATGCCCGACCTGCCTATTTCCCTGACATCTGCCTCTTTGAACCTGATGGCAAACCCGTTCTGCGTGGCAATGACTATGTCTTGATCCTTCAGGGCGACTTTGACCCCTACCAGCTCATCGCCGTCCCTGAGCCGCAGAGCAATAACACCGGTCGATCTCGGGTTGGAGAACTCGCTCATCTGGGTCTTCTTGATCATGCCCTGTTTGGTGGACATGTACAGGAAAACATCATTTTTGAATTCTTTCGTAGAAAGGGCCGCGGTCACGTTCTCCTGGCCTTCCAGTTTTATAAGGTTAACGATCGCCTTGCCCTTACCATACCTGCCGGACTCCGGGATCTCATAGACCTTCAGCCAGTAGCATTTACCGCGGTTCGTGAAGAACATAAGGTAATCCTTGGTGGTGGTAACGAACAAGTCCTCAACAAAATCTTCATCCTTGGTCTCCATGCCCGTAATGCCTTTGCCGCCGCGTTTTTGCGCCTTATAGCTTGACACCGGTATTCTCTTTATATAACCGGCATGGGAAAGAGTCACAACGACGTCCTCATCCTTTATAAGATCTTCAACATTTATATCCTCGAACTTGCCGATGAGTTCTGTTCTTCTCGGATTATTATATCTTGCCTTCACCGCAATAAGTTCTTCCTTTATGAGAGCCATAACTTTTTCGGGATCCGACAGAATATCTTTTAACCGGTTAATGGTTTTGGTAAGTTCTTTATACTCTTCCTCTATTTTATTCCTTTCTATATTGGTTATCTGCTGCAAGCGCATATCAAGAATGGCCTGGGCCTGTACCAGAGAAAGCCGGAAATTCTTTATCAAGGCATTCCTGGCGGTCTCCGTATCCTTGCTTTCCCTGATAGTCTTTACAATTGCGTTTAATTCCTTAAGCGCGATCCTTAAACCTTCAAGAATATGCTGCCTGCGCTCCGCTTTCTCGAGTTCAAACCGGGTCCTTCTAACAACAACTATTTTTCTATAAGCGATAAACTGGGTCAGCACACCCTTTAGATTAAGGATCTTGGGCTGCTGATCTACCAGCGCCAGCATAATGACCCCGAAAGAGGTCTTCATTGACGTATGCTTGATAAGGTTGTTGAGAATTATCTGCGTATTTTCTTCGCGTTTTATTTCGATAACGATACGCATGCCGTCTTTATCGGACTCATCCCTTACATCGGAAATACCTTCTATTTTTTTATCCCGCACAAGATTGGCTATCGCCTCTATAAGCGTAGCTTTGTTGACCTGGAACGGTATTT